>JASHPV010000027.1 GCA_030037875.1 Thermoplasmata archaeon | reverse complement strand
CCATCTCGGGGTCATCACCGACAACGAGTACGGTGCTTCGAAGATTCTCCTCGACCGCTCGACGCGGTCAGTGCACCGCACCCTGCGGCGGTGGCTTCGAGCTGGACGGGTCCCTGTCGTCACCGGATTTGTCGGGCGGAGTCTCGAGGGAAGGGTCACTACCCTCGGACCGGGAGGGTCCGATTACACCGCCACCGCGCTGGGTGCGATCCTACGGGCCCGCCGGGTTGAGCTAGTGAAACGTGGCGTCTCGGTGCTGACCGGTGACCCTCGACGGATCCCGGCCGCTCGACCCATCGCCCGACTTTCGTACGAGGAGGCCGAGGAGCTGGCTCAGTTCGGTGCGAAGGTTCTCCACCCGCTGACAGTGGAGCCCGCCCGGGATTTTGGGGTCGAGGTGCACGTCATGCCGCTCGACGATCCCCCTGCCAAAACCGTCATCGGACCGACGTCGACCCCCGACGGGATGCGCGCCCTGACCTTGCTATCGCCT
Source organism: Thermoplasmata archaeon (assembly GCA_030037875.1). Lineage (GTDB taxonomy): Archaea > Thermoplasmatota > Thermoplasmata > Lutacidiplasmatales > UBA184 > JAKIWV01. The sequence continues at coordinate 11,802 of JASHPV010000027.1, read as the reverse complement.
GTAGGTCTGGTTCGAATACGGGTCTCGGGTGGGCGCCAAAGGCCAGGAGTTGTGGCCGAAGTCTCTCGTCGCCTGACGGGCGCGGGTCTCAACATTGTCACTCTGTTCACTTCCTCGACCCTGTTGAGCGTCGTTCTCGAGGCAGCCCAAGCGGCCGAGGGACGTCGGACACTCCAGCCGCTGGCTGACCGGGATCGGATGGTGCTGGACGGGCCGCACCGGGTGGGGTTGCTGACGGCCATCGGCGAGGGGGTACTTCGCGACGTGTCCCGCCTCCCTCCCTCCCTCCTTCGGCTCGGGGAGGGCCTCAGCGCCACCCCACGGTCCGTGTCGCTCGCGGTGCCGGCCCGTTCCGCGCAACGCGTCCTGCTCCAGATGCATCGGGCTCTCGTGGAGCGGAGGACGGCGTGACCGATCCCTGGTCCGAATTCCTCGTCGGTTCGAGCGGAGGCGAGTGCGTCGGGTATTTCGAGCGGGGCTCGGCCCCGGGACTTCCGGGTCGCTGGGCGGCCTCGTTCACGGACCCTGCGGAGGTCTGGCCCCTCCGGCCCGCCTCGACCGCCTCGGAGCTGGACGAGGAGACCCGGCGCCGGCTCAGGAACGATCCGCGACGCGCCCTGGTTGGATACGTGGGATTCGACGCCACCGGCCTCTTCGAGCCTCTACTCAAACGAACCCCGCCCGGTAGCCCGTTCCCGCTTGGAGAGTGGGCGCTCGTGAAACAGCTCCGGCGCCGGCGCGTTTCGGGTTCCACGGAGCCCCGGGGTCGCCTGCCGAACCAGTCGGCGATCGCTCCCCGAACCGATACACTTCCCGCGCCCAACTTCGAGCGGAGCGTCGGTCGCCTCCGGGAGGCGATCGGCGCGGGCGAGGCGTTCCAAATCGTGTTGAGCCATCGACGGTCATGGGACCGGCCCGACGATCTACTGGCCCGCGCGACCGCGCTCCGAGCACGGGAACGGTTTGCGTACTTCTACTACCTTCGATTCGGGGATCGTGAGATCCTCGGGGCCAGCCCCGAATCCGTACTCGAGACCCAGAACGGACACGCTTTTCTGAGTCCCATTGCCGCCACACGTCCCCGACGACGTACCCCGGGCCGGACGGTCCTCCATCGGGACCCGAAGGAGCTCGCCGAACATCGGATGCTGGTCGATTTGGCGCGCAACGATCTCGGACGGATTTCACGGCCGGGCAGCGTCCGCGTCGTGTGGGAGGAACGCCTCGAGCGATTCGCTCGACTCGAACACCTCGTCAGTCGCGTGGAGGGAACGCTCCTTCCCTCCGTGGGGCCCTGGGAGGCGTTGGCCGCCACTTTTCCCGCCGGGACGGTCAGCGGGGCCCCGAAGATCCGAGCGACAGAACTGATCCGTCGGGAGGAAAAGACCTGGCGCGGCCCGTACGGGGGCGCGGTCGGCCTGATTCAGGGAAACGGGGACGCGGCGTGGGCCCTCGCGATACGCACCGCGTTCTGTACGCGCGGACAGCTGTTTACCGCGGCCGGGGCCGGGATCGTATGGCACTCGCAACCGAGACGAGAATATCGTGAGACCATTCTCAAGCTCGAGGCCCTGGAGAATGCGCTCGTGGGGAGCCCATCGTGAAGGTCCTTCTGATCGATCACGAGGACTCGTTCGTCTACAACCTGTACCAGAACCTCCGGATGCAAGGCGCCTCCGTCAAGTGCGTGCGATACAACGAACCTGTCCGCCGCTCAGTCGGGTGGGACCCCGACGCCGTCGTGCTATCCCCAGGTCCGGGTCACCCTCGAGATCACAGGGTCACGGGGCACGCTCGGAGACTCCTCGGGGAGTGGCGAAAGGAGCGTCCGTTCCTCGGGGTCTGTCTCGGTCACCAGCTGATCGGCGAGTTCTATGGCGGTCACGTTGGCCGGGCAGAATCGCCGGTCCACGGAGCCACCGTCGAAATCGAGCATGCCGATGTGCCTCTCTTCCGTCACGTTCCGGTGAGGTTCCGGGGCGCGAGGTACCACTCCCTCGTTGTGAAACGGCAGGCGCTTCCGAGCGACCTCCTTGTGACGGCGCGTACTCGGCGCCATACCATCATGGCCCTCGACCATCGCACCGACCCGGTACATGGAGTCCAGTTCCACCCGGAGTCCTACCTGACCCGCGAGGGGCCCCAGATCCTTCGCAACTTTCTCGACGAGGTCCGACGGTGACATCGAAGATTCTAGACCGGCTGTTTGCCCGGAGGGACCTGACCCCCGGTCAAGTCCGCGCACTCGTTGGCCGGCTCGTCGACCCCACCACGGACGACCTGGAGAGGGCCGCTTTCCTCGTGGCGATCCGAACCAAGGGAGAAACGCCCGCCGAGGTCCAAGCCTTCGCGCGAGAGCTTCGGCGCCGGTCGAATGCCTTCCCGGGCCCGCGTGCCGACGGCGCGGTTGACCTCTGTGGGTCCGGGGGAGCGAGAATGCCATCGTTCAACGTCGGGACCGTGAGCGCCTTCGTGGTCCGGGCCGCGGGAGTTCCGGTAGCGAAACATGGAAACCGGAGCGCGCGCGGCAGTGTGCGGGGCTACGCAGGGTCGAGTGACCTCCTCGAGGCGCTCGGCCTTCCGGTCGCGACCTCCTCCGACTTCGCGCGGGAGAGCTATCGGCGGTACGGGCTCGCATTCCTGCACGCCCCGCTGTACCACACCGCTACGAGCGCGGTGGCCGCTGTACGTCGGGGGCTCGGCATCCCCACGATCTTCAACCAGCTCGGCCCTCTCACCAACCCCGCGAACGTGCCGTTCCAGGTAGTAGGATGCCCGGAGCTGGCCGTGGCCGAGCGGGTCGCCGGAATCCTTCCCAACCTGGGGGTACGAGCCGGCCTTGCGGTTACCGGCGACAACGATACGGACGAATTCTCTCCTTCGGGGACTTCGCACTGCGTGCTCTGGACCGGCGGTCGGAGAACCCGCCGCACGGTGCGCGCCGCCGACTACCTCGAGCCGCAGGACCGGCGGGGTTCGTGGGCACCCCTTCCGGCGTCGGCCGCCGCCGAAGAGGCGAGCCGGCTACTGGCGGGAGGAGGGGGGGCGCGGAGGGGCAGCATTCTTCTGACGAGCGGAGCGGCACTCTGGATTTCGGGCCGAGCCCCCAACCTCCGTGACGGCGTGCAGCGGGCGCAAGAAGCCCTGGATTCGGGTCGCGCGGAAGGACTTCTCCGGGCTCTGCAGGCCCTTGCCGGTGAACGTCGATGGACCGAGGGGGGCTGAGGATGGGTTTCCTCGCAGATCTCCTGCCCCGGGTGCGAGACCAGGTCGAGAACCCGTCGTACTTGCGGGGTCTGCCGGAATCCTCACATCGGCGCCCACCCAGTCTCCGAGAGGCCGTGGTCCGAGCACCCAACGGATGGGCAGTCCTCGTGGAGCGCAAGCACGAGTCTCCCGGAGCGACCGAACCGTCGCTTCCTTCGATCCCGCTCGACCGATTCGTCGGGTGGGCAGTGGCGGGAGGAGCGGACGGTCTCTCGTGTCTGGCCACCGCGCCCGCCTTTGAGGGCTCTCCCCAGGAGGTGGCGGAACTCGTCGCCGCCTCCGGTTTGCCTGTCCTGTTCAAGGATTTCGTTATCGACCCGATCCAGGTCGAAGCCGCCTACCGGTCGGGAGCGTCCGCCATCCTTCTCATCGCGCGCCTGGAAACGGGGGGCTTCTTGGACCGGCCGCTCGCGGAGCTAGCACTCGCGGCTCGAGCTCGGGGGCTGGAAGTACTGCTCGAGGTTCACGGCCCGGACGAATGGGAGGTCGCGGAGGACGTCGCGGTCGACCTGTACGGAATCAACCTCCGGGATCTCGATACGCTCCAACTCCGACCGGACGCCACCGAGGAAACATTTCGGGCGGCCGGCCGCCATCATCCGCTACTCGGCTTGAGCGGTGTCGCCTCTCCCTCCGAGGCCCAACGGTACCGCCGCTGGGGAGCCGACGGTCTTTTGGTCGGGACAGGTTTCGCTCGGGCGAGTGACCCGGTCGCCTTCCTCCGCACGCTGAGGGTGCCTCGGTCCGGGTAGACCCATGAAGACCTTCGTGAAGTTCTGCGGCCTGTCCGAGCCGACCGCCATCGCTCTCGCACCCGAGGGAGGTGCCGTCGGGTTTGTGATCGGCGTGCCCGCCTCGCCACGGAACCTCTCAGTGGAGCAGGCGGTTCAGTTGGTGGGCCACGTTCCCGCGGGAGCGGAGGCCTGGGCCGTCGTCGTGGACCCTTCCGTGGAGTTCGTCCGCCGGATCTTTGACGAGGTGGGAGTCGACCGGATCCAGGTCCACGGTAAGATCCCCGAGGGCCTCGACTTCCTGGAGATCCACCATCTCGTGCCCTCCCTCGCCGTGCCCACGTCGCCCGACGGAGGTCCCATCCCCGAGCTGCCACCGGCGGAATCGTTTCCGCGAGTCCATCTGGACGCCGCCGGGGGACCGTTGCCCGGTGGCAGTGGACAACCTCCCGATTGGGGGATCTGCGCGTCGCTGGTTCAGAAGGCTCCAGGACGGAAGCTGGTCCTTGGAGGCGGGCTGAATCCCGAGAACGTCGGGGAAGCACTGTCGGTTGTCGGTCCATGGGGCGTGGATGTTTCCTCCGGAGTGGAGAAGTCCCCCGGGGTGAAGGACCTAGACCGGATGCGGGCATTCCTCGCTGCCGTGGAGGCGTGGGAGAAGTCGCATGCCTAAGCGATTCGGGGAGTACGGGGGCGCGTACGTACCCGAAACCCTCGTCCCGGCGCTGCGCGAGCTCGAGTGCGCTTGGCGCACGGCCCGACGTGACCCCAGTTTCCGGGCCGAGCTATCGAGATGGTCCCGAACCCTCGGAGGACGTCCCACGCCACTGTATTTTGCCGAGAACCTGACACGTCGCGGCGGGGGTGCCGAGATCTGGTTCAAGCGGGAGGACCTTCTCCACGGCGGCGCGCACAAGTTCAACAATGCGCTCGGGCAAGGACTCCTTGCCCGGCGCATGAAGAAGGCCCGCTTGATCGCGGAGACCGGCGCCGGTCAGCACGGGGTGGCGACCGCGATGATCGGTGCCGCCCTTGGATTGCCCACGGAGGTGTACATGGGGGCCCGCGATATGGAACGTCAAGCCCCGAACGTCCAGCGGATGCGGTTGTTGGGAACGAAGGTGCACCCGGTCACGTCCGGGGGTCAGACCCTCAAGGATGCGATCAACGCCGCACTTCGGGATTGGATCACGAACGTGCGCACGACCCATTACGTCCTGGGGTCGGCGGTCGGGCCGCATCCCTTTCCTTCCTTGGTCTGCGATTTCCAGAGCGTCATCGGGCGAGAGCTCCGCTCTCAATCACGCGCCCGTTGGGGCCAGCTGCCCGACCTCGTTGTCGCGTGCGTAGGGGGCGGGAGCAACGCCATCGGCACGTTTCATCCGTTGCTGCATACCTCGGCTCAGCTACTCGGGGTCGAGGCGGGAGGCCGTGGTCGAGGAGTGGGGGCCTCCTCGCTCGTGAAGGGTACTCCCGGCATCCTTCACGGGGCGTACACGTACATCCTGCAGGACGCGGAGGGCGAGGTATCGGAAACGGAGAGCATCTCGGCGGGGCTCGATTATGCCGGCGTCGGACCCGAGCACGCCATGCTCCGAGATTCGGGCCGGGTCCGATACGTTTCGGTGCGCGATGACCAGGCCCTCGCCGCCTTCCACTGGGTCGCTCAGGACGAGGGGATCCTGCCCGCACTGGAACCGGCCCACGCGATTTACGCGGCGATGCGCGCGGCGGCTCGCCTTCCCCATCGCCGGCGAGTCGTGGTCACGCTGTCCGGTCGCGGGGACAAGGACCTGGAGGTGGTGCTCCGCTCTGACGCCCAACGCGCTGGCTGACCACCTTGCTCTGAACCGGCGCAACCGGCACGGTTCCCTGCTCGTCTATCTCATGGTGGACGCCGGCCGGCGGACCGCGTTTGGGCCGTTGGTCCGGGCGTGCCGGGAAGCCGGGGTCACCGGCATCGAGCTGGGGTTCCCCTTCAGCGATCCCATCGCCGATGGAGCGGTGCTTCAAGCCGCGGCGGAGCGGGCGATCGAGCACGGCACCGGTTGGCGGGATCTCCTCACGGGCCTCCGAATCGCATCTCGCGAGCTGCCGACGGCGGTCATGACGTATGCGAATCCGGTGCTTCACCATGGTCTGAGGACGGCCTGCGCCGACATCGCGGCCGCCGGGGGCTCGGCTCTGATTGTCCCGGACCTTGCCTACGAGGAGAGCGGGCCGTGGAGAAGCGCGGCGAACAGGGCGGGGCTCTCGCTCGTCCAGATGGGCTCCCCCGCGACTCCCCCGGCCCGCCTTCGGCTCCTGGCCAACGCGACCTCCGGGTTTCTGTATCTGGTCTCTCGATTCGGCACCACGGGGGAGGGGAGTCGTGCCTCCGACCTCGATCTACGGTCGCTGGTCTCGGCGGCCCACGCGGCCCGCCCGGAACTTCCCGTGCTGATGGGGTTCGGCGTCCGGACCGCCGCAGACCTTCGGTCGATCTCGGCCGTCGGCGGGGATGGGGCCATCGTAGGTAGCGCGGTCGAGCAACTCTTGTCGCGTTCCGTCGCTCCAGCTCGGTTAAGGCAGTTTCTCCGGCCGTTGGTGCGGGCCACGGGAACGAGTCCGTCCGTGCCTCTAGGGCGCGCGGGGTCCTAGGGCCGTATCCGCTCCAACGAGACAAATCGAACCGAGGCACCGCGGTCGGCGGCCACCCCCGCGAGCAGGAACTCCTTCCGAACCCCTTGGGCGACTCGGACCCCTCGGGCGATTTCCGACCACGGAGCCTCGAACCCGTCCTCGACGGCGTGCACCAGATACCGCGCATGGGCGTGCTCCGGGTTGCGCGGATAGGCGCGGAAATGCGCCCCGTACTTGAACCCGGTCTTGACTACGAGCTGTCGCTCCCGCAGCGCACGATAGACGGCCAATCGCTCGTCGAACCCGGACTCGAGTCGACGGGCCCGTCGGAGCAGCTGGTCCCGGGAGACGGACCGGCGGGACCGCGCGTCGCGGAGTTCGAGCAGCCCCGTGGAGGCGAGGTATACTGCTTCCAGGAGGCTGAGCTCAAGCCGGCTCCCGATGCGGCTCCCGTAAGCCTGCTGACGTCCGAGAGCTTCTACTCCCCCGGCATCAAAGACCAGGACCCGGTCCTCCCCGAGAATCGCCGGAACGGGCTCAGAGCTTCCCCACGGCGGAAGGGCTCCGCCGGGGTTCGGTCGTCGGACCCTGTAGTACGTGAGGTCGGACTCTTCGTCGACGACCCCGACGAGCAGCTGCTTCTTCGTCGCTTGGGCTTTTTCTGCCAGCCCCTGGATCCGAGAGAGCCGGAACGGCTCCCGTTCGGATACGGCTTCCACCCAGAAGCGCGCCGGCGTCTTGTGCAGGATTCCCCCGCGCGGAAGAACCGAGAAAGCGACGGGGGCCGGACCGGCGCGGACCACGTACCCGCGTTGTCGGAGGTCGCGGTACACCAGGTAGCGTATCCCGAAGCCCGGTTCGGCCCGGAGCGCCCGGCGGAACAGGTCGGACCAATCGACGGCTCGTCCGCGCTCGGCCTGGACCTCGAGCCGCCCCATTTCGAGGAGATAGAGAGACTCCGTCCGGTCCAACTGGAGCCCGCCCGACCCCACAGTGCCGAAGAACCCACGGCCAAACACGGTGCCCGCTTCCGAGGGGTCATCGATCCGTACCGTCGCGTCGTCCCGGAGCGCACCCGTCACACGCTGGCTCCCGGAATCTCGGCGAGGGTGACGAGAGGCTCGAGGGCGACTCCCTCGGCCCTCAGCCGTTCGATGGCGCCCATCCCCCGGTCGATCACTACGAGCGCCCGAGAAACACGGCCCCCCGCCTCGCGAATGATCTGAACGGACTCCAACGCCGAACCCCCGGTCGAACTGACGTCCTCCAGGAGAAGGACCCGGGCACCAGAGGGGATCTCCCCCTCGAAGCGCTGGCGAGTCCCATGGTCCTTGGCGGCCTTCCGAATGACCAGATATGGCCGTCCGGTGCGAAGGGCCGTCGCGACGACCAAGGGAACGGCCCCGAGTTCCATTCCCGCGAGTCGGTCCGCGTCCCCCACCCGCCGCGCCAGCGCCTCTGCTATGATGGTCAAGCGTGCCGGGTCAGTCCACGCGCGCTTCACATCGATGTAGACTCGGGACGTTTGCCCCGAGGCCAGGGTGAACTGACCGAAACGGACCGAGCCGGATGCGAGCAACAGGTCCACGATCTGTTGTCGCTCCGAAGGCCGGTTGGTCTGCGACATCACCTCACCAGGGTACTTTCTTGGTCCCGATCTTGAACCCGATCCAGTTGAACAGGGTGTGGAGACCCACCGTGAGCAGAAGGACCCATAAGAGTGCCTCCAGCGAGAAGAACGTCGGGACGAAGATGGACGGATAGAGCCACAGCCCCAACCCGATCGGAACGAGGACGAACGGGAGCTGGTCCAATCCGATGACCCGCCGCCCGCTCTCGAACCCCAGTCGCCGCTTGATGAACGATCCAACGGCGTCCCCCGAGAGCGCTCCGCCGGTCAACAGGAAGGCGACCGGTACCGCGGCGAGCACCGTCGGCCCGTAGTGCGGAACGAGTTGGAGGTTCGGCGGCGCGATCAGGATGAGCCACGCCTGCAAGAGGGCGATCGGCACCGCAGCGAAGGTGCCGAAAAGAAATCCCGACCAGGTCTTCGAGGATCCCAGGATTCGGCGCCCGTCGAACCAGTTTCGTCCGAAATCCATGGGAGGCCCCCGGCCGCGGGGAATCGTGGCCAGGGCGTTGGCCGCGTAGACCGGTGTGAGTACCCAGAGTACCCGGATCAAGACCTCGAGATGGGGGTTGACCACGCGTCCGCGGCCCCCTAGGGTTCCAGCACGAAACGACGAATGGTCTCGGTCACCCGGGCCACGCCAACCGGGTCCAGGTTCTCTTCCGCTTCGTGAATGTGGGAGGTTCGACCCATCAGGCCGAACACCAGCGCCGGGAGCGGCTCCCCGCGCGAGGTGCGGAGCCCGCTGAGGCTGCTCGCGTCGGTGCCTCCATATTCTCCATACACTCCCCTCGCGCCGAAGACCGAACCCAGGATGCGTTCCATCTTGAGCAGGGCCGGATGATCCGGAGGGAGAGCGTACCCGCCACGGCACCGCTCGGGCGGAGCGACGACACGGGCGTCGGCGTCGTGCGCCTCACCCCAGCTACGGGTCGCCTCGAGAACGGCGCGCAGGCCCGCGTCCAGCGACATTTCCGGGATGAGGCGGAGATCGACGCCGTAGGTGGCGACGAGCGAGGCGGAATCATCTAGCAACCCCGCCCGCAATGCCCGATCGAGCACCCCCAATGCCGCCGGAACCGGGTTGTGCCCCCGGTGCGGGTATCCGGCATGAGTACTCTGGCCCACGACCGATATTGCGACCGAGCCCTCCGGTACGCGGAGCGACGTCGCGCCTGCCGGTTCGATCCTGAAGGGAGGGGATACGAAGCCGGCCAGCTGAGCGGGGAGAGCGCCGAGCTGAGACCCCGACCCCTGAAACACGAGCGTCACGCTCTGGGCGACTTGATTCGTGGCGTCGGTCTCCGCGTGGATCGCCGTGACGCGTGGCCGCGGGGTAGTCCCGTCCCGGTCTGCAGCGACGTCCCATTTCGTGACGGTGGCCCGCCCCGTGATGTAGGGGAATGGGGCGAGGTGGTCGGGCCAATCCGGCGAGGGATAGACGGAGACCCAGGACTGGGCGAGGTTCTGGAGCTCCACCAGTCCTTCGCCGAAAGCGAGAACTCGAGGGAGCGCCACCGGACGGGAGAAGCTCCCGTCCAGAAAGAGGAGTCCCGAGGAACCCGCGGTCGCATGGGGATCGCCATCGGGGATCAGTACCACGTCGCCGTCGAGGAACCGCTCCGGGTCGTTCACGGGTAGGCGTTCGTCGTGGGCTTTCAGCGCCTCAATGCCCCCCGCTCCCCCCGTCTCTTCGTCACAGCACATCAAGAGGCGGATGTTGCACCCCAACGACGGCTCGTGTCGGAGCTGTTTCGCGGCGAGCAGGGAGGGGACAACACCACTGCCCAGGTCATCGGAGGAGCCCCTTCCGTAGAACAATCCGTTAGGTCGGAGGGTCAGCTCATGCGGGGGCGTTTGCCACCGCGCCATCTGCTCGGCCGGGACGGGAACGACGTCGTAGTGCGACATGATGATCACGCGTTCCTCCGCTCCGACGTCCAGGTCCGCGATAACGTTCGGCCGCGGTACTCCGTGCAGACTCTCTGCGCCAGGAAGGTCCGTCAATGGGTCGAACAGGCGAGTCCGGAGTCCCCAGCGAGACGCCACATCGAGCAGGTAGCGGGCGCCGGCGGAATAGTGAGGCTTTTCCCACCGCCCGTGGGCGGGGTCCTCGAGATTGGTGGTGGCCAGCCGTACCAGGTCGCGAAGCAACGGATAGGCGTCCGGGTCGCCCATCGCTTCCTTGGCGGCGAGGAGGGGCTCTCCGGAGGAGGCCGTCGACATGGGAGATTCTCTCGGCTACCGCACGACCGCGAGGACCACGGTAGAGCTCGCGATCAACAGGAGATACGTCATCAGGAATCCGTTGGAAAACATCGACAGCGTGTCGCCGAGCGAGGTCAAAAGGCGAGCGGTCCAATCCGGTCCAAGCACGGCGACGTCCGAGACTTCCCGAGACCCGCTGCGTACCTCGACCGGCTCGAGGTTCGTCAGCGCGTCGCGGACTACCCCCACGACGGTGTCGCGGAGCAGGTCGAACGGGATCCGCTCCCCGATCGGGTTCACTCCACCGTCGACCTCATGCACCACGTGGTTATCGGTTGTCATAACCTCCGAGTCATCCACGACGCTCCCCAGCGCCTTCAGCAGGCGGTCCCGCAGCCCCTGCAGGAGATTGTTTCCGTCAAGCAACACGTACGCCGTGCGCCGCCCGGCCGCTTCGACGACGAAGGCCCGGATCCCGCTGGGGCCAATTCCTTCCCGGCCGACCGAGAAGCCCGTCCGCAACGCGACCCCAACTCGCACGGAACCGGCTGCCGAGCGGTCCAGTGCGGCAGAGACCGCCCCCTCAACATCCTTCGAAAACCGCTCGGCCCGGGGGGAGCCGTAGTTGAGGTCTCCTTCGTCCTCCTTGTAAGAGTTGTGCGCGTCGATCAGGGCGAGCCGCGGCCGACCCACCTGCCGGTTCGCGTCCACGAGCCGGTCGGCAATGGCGAAGGCAATGTCGTCGGTTGGCTCGGGAGCTTGACTCGTGGTCACGAGGACTACGTCCCCGAGGCGCTGTGCCCGCGCCCAACTCTCCGGCGCCCCGGAGACCAGCGGGCTGTTGAGAGTACTCGTCGGGGCCGGTAGGTCGTGGATCAAGGAAATGGCCGCCTCGCCGATTCGACGCACCTCGGACGAGGTAGGGACATCGAGGTCGTGATTGCACGGCGTATGAGGAACGAACACGAGGCCCGCTCCGGGCCCGAGTTGTTCTTCCATTTTCTGCGGAAGATTGCTGGCGCCCAATGCCGCGAAAGGGCCGGGGTGTATGGCGGGTAGGGTCAGGGTCGCCTTAGGACCGCGAGGGGTACGGAATTGGACCACTGTCACCGGGACGTTCGCTTCGACCGCGAAGCCTTCGAAGAAGTTCTCCAACGTCTCCGTCGCCGTGGGGTCTCGACTTCCCACGTGTTCGATCAAGGGCCGGATCAACGAGACGCCCGAAGCGCCGAACTCTCGCCGGATGGGTCGGTCAGCCGCGCGGAGCAGCAGAGCCGCGCACAAGAAACCGAGAAGCAGGAACAGGGCAGCCGCCAAGACCCAGAGTACGGGGGGCGGGTACAG
>JASHPV010000026.1 GCA_030037875.1 Thermoplasmata archaeon | reverse complement strand
CCCCTCGTCCGGCGGGCCGAAACCACTTAAGCTCGGGGGCCCCCTTTCGCCCGATGGCTTCTCGGCGTGTCCGGCCGGATCCGGCCCGCGCGGATTGGGAGAGAACCGCCCGAGCCGCCATCGGGGACCGGGTGGACGGCGGCGCGGTGCCCTTGCTCGTGGGGCCGCCGGACGACGTGGAGGGCGCGGCGCTCGTGGACCAGGGATTTCCAGGCGAGTTCCCCTACACTCGGGGCATTTACCCCACAATGTACCGCGGACGCCTCTGGACCTTCCGTCAATACTCCGGGTTCGCCAGCGCGGTAGAGACGAACAAGCGGTACCGGTACCTGATCCGCAGCGGTCAGACCGGCCTCTCCGTCGCGTTTGACCTGCCCACCCAAATCGGGTTCGACTCAGACCATCCCCGGGCCCTCGGCGAGGTGGGACGCTCCGGGGTGGCGATCTCCGACCTGGGGGACATGCGCACCCTGTTCGGCGGCATCCCACTAGATCAGGCGACGGTCTCGATGACGATCAACGCCACCGCGCCGATCCTCACCGCCCTGTTGGTCGCGGTAGGAGAGGAAAACGGCGTGCCCCGGGCTCAGCTCGCCGGCACAGTGCAGAACGACATCCTCAAAGAATACGTGGCACGCGGAACGTACATCTATCCGCCGGGGCCGTCGCTGCGCCTGACCGTCGACCTGATCGAGTTCGCGACGCGCGAGATGCCGAAATGGAACTACATTTCGGTGTCCGGTTATCACATGCGCGAGGCCGGCGCGACTGCCACGCAGGAGGTGGCGTTCACAATCGCCAACGCTCTCGCGTACGTCCGGGCGGTGCAGGCGCGCGGCCTCGACCTGGACGAGTTCCTCCCGCGGCTCTCGTTCTTCTTCTCCTCGGACCGGAATTTCCTCGAAGAGATCGCCAAGTTCCGGGCGGCGCGACGGCTCTGGGCCCATCTCGCGAAGGAGGAGCTGGGCGCGAAGGAGCCCCGCTCGTGGCAGATGAGGTTCCACACCCAGACCGCCGGCTCCTCGCTGACCGCTCAGCAGCCCGAGCTCAACGTCGTCCGCACTACGCTCGAAGCGCTTGCGGCGGTCCTGGGTGGGACGCAGTCCCTGCACACGAACGCGCTCGACGAGGCATTGGGGCTTCCGACAGCCCGGGCCGCCCGGTTGGCATTACGGACGCAGCAGCTCCTCGCGGAGGAATCCGGTGTCGTGTCGACCGTCGACCCGCTCGCCGGGTCGTACGAGATCGAGTGGCTTACCGACCGGATCGAAACCGACGCCCGGAAGTACCTCGACCAGATCGCCGAAATGGGCGGAGCCCAGGTGGCCGTCGAGAAGGGCTTCTTCCAGGGCGAGATCTCGCGCGAGGCCTATCGGGTGGCGCGCGCCCGCGAGGCGCGGCAGGAAAAGGTCGTGGGCGTGAACGCGTATCTCGAGGGGAATCCCCGGTTCTCCCTCTTTCCCGATTCGAGAAAACGCGGCACGCCGGTCCTCCGCATCACCCCCGAACAGGAGGCTCGGCAAGTGGCCCGGGTTCGGCGATGGCGCCGACAGCGAGACGAAACCCGGGCCCGGGAGGCGCTGGACGCTCTCCGGGTGGGGACGGCGAATGGGCAGAACGTAATGCCCCTGGTCCTCGCTGCGCTCCTGAAGGGATCGACCCTGGGAGAAATCTCCGACGTCTGGCGAGAGCTGTTCGGCGAGCATCGGCCCTCGCGCGCGTTCTAGGGGGAGTTTCGCTCGTGGAAGTGGATCACGTTGGCATCGCGGTACGAAGTCTGTCGGAGACCACGCCGAAATGGGAGCAGCTATTGGGCTCCCCCGCGAGCTTGCCCGAGGAAGTACCATCGCAACGTGTTCGGGTTGCTTTCCTCAAGGTCGGGTCGGCGCATCTCGAGCTCCTCGAGCCGACCAGTCCGGAATCATCCGTGAGCCGGTTTCTCGAGTCGAGGGGGGAGGGGATGCACCACATCGCCTTCGGCGTCCCGAGCGTGAACGAGAAGCTCGCGGACCTGATCCGCCGGGGCGAACGGGTGATCGATAGGGAAGGGCGGCCCGGCGCTCGCGGACGCGTGGTGGGCTTTGCGCATCCCGCGGCCTTCGCAGGGGTTCTCGTGGAGTTCGTGGAGGAGCGGTGAGCCGGATCTCCCAAGCCTCGCTCCGGTTGATCTACGATAGCCGCGGCCGGCCGACGGTCGAGGCTCGCATCGTGACCGAACTAGGGGGCGTCGCAACCGCCGGCGCCCCGTCCGGGGAGAGCACCGGAGCGACGGAGGTCCAGGCATTCCCTTCCGGCGGCGTTCCGGAGGCACTCCAGTACTTCGAACGCTACCTGCGGCCGCGACTCCTCACTCTGTCCGTGGACGATCAAGGCGCTGTCGACCGGTTGCTGCATGAGGTCGATGGGACGCCGAACTTCTCCCGTATCGGAGGGAACACAGCTACGGCCGTGTCGGTGGCCGCCGCGATAGCCCGCGCAATGGAAAGCCGCACCGCTCTCTGGCAGACCCTCCTCCGGCCCGGCCTCGACGGCGGGTCCTACCCGGCAATCGTGGGCAACTGTCTCAACGGGGGGCGCCACGCCATCGGAGGGCCAGAGATCCAGGAGTACCACGCCATCGCGGAAGCGCCGAAGCCGGCGGACGCGGTACGGGCCGCGCTCGAGGTCCATCACCTCCTCGGAAAACGTCTCAAGACGAAGTTTCCGAACTACGCCCTGGGCCGCGGTGATGAGGGGGGTTGGGTCGCACCGCTCGGCAACGTCGAGGCTCTCGAGCTACTGGCCGATGCCTGCACGGAGGTACGAGACCGGCTCCACAGCCCGGTCTATCCGGGCCTGGACTTGGCCGCGAGCGAGTTTTACCGAGACGGGCGGTATGCCTACCGGGAGCACTCGCTTGACCGGGACGGTCAGGTAGCGTTCGTCGCGGGCCTCGTTGACAAGTACGGGCTTCGCTACGTGGAGGACCCGATCCAGGAAGGCGATTACGATGGGTTCGCGGCGCTCACCAAAGCCGTGGGCCATCGTACGCTCGTGATCGGGGATGACCTGTACACGACCCAGGAGTCGCGCGTCGCCGAAGGCGTACGCCGTCACGCTTCCAATGCCGTGCTGATCAAAGTGAATCAGGTCGGCACATTGACCGACACGCTCGCGACCGTCGACCTGGCCCGCCGTTCGGGCTGGAAGACCATCACGTCCCATCGGTCGGGAGAGACCCCCGATGCCTGGTTGACGCACCTGGCCATCGCCTTCGGCTCGGCGGGGCTCAAATGCGGCCTTCTCGGCGGAGAGCGAGTGGCAAAGCTAAATGAACTCCTGCGGCTCGCCACGCCCCCCGGAAACTAACGCATGCCCGACGAGGACATCCAGGCGACGGAGCCGCTGACCTCCACGACCAGCGAGGGTCAGGACATCCGTCCCGGCGAGCTGCTCGTTCCCGAGGATACCTACCTCACCGCCGGGGTCCACATCGGGACGCAACAGAAGTCGGCCAGCATGCGCCACTTCGTCTTCAAGATCCGATACGACGGCCTCTACGTTCTCGACATCAAGGAGACCGACCGCCGGATTCGCCTGGCGGCCCAGTTTCTCGCGCGATTCCCCGCGGACAAGATCCTCGCGGTCTCCCAGCGGCAATATGGACAGAAACCAGTGCGGATATTCGCCAAGACGATCGGGGCGATCTCCTTCTCCGAGCGATTCGTGCCGGGCAGCCTGACCAATCCGAACCTGGCCGAATACATCGAGCCCAAGGTGCTCGTGGTGACGGATCCGGCCACCGACCAGCAGGCCCTCTCCGAGGCCGTTTCCGTGGGGATCCCCGTGCTCGGCCTCTGCGACGTGAACAACGAGACCCGAGACGTCGACCTGGTCATCCCGTGCAACAACAAGGGCCGGGTATCGCTCGCCACGGTCTATTGGCTGCTCGCGCGAGAGGTCCTGCGCGCCCGGAGCGGCTCGGAGGCGGAACCCGCCTACCCGTTGACCATCGAAGATTTCCAGGCCGCACTGTAGTTGCGCCCCGCGTTGACCCGTCCTCACCGCCACGCTATATCGAACTCGAGGGTGATACTGTCGTGGCGCGTTCGGGCGCCGGCCTGGTTCGTTTGCTCGCCGAGCGGGGCGTGCCCGAGCGAGCGGCGCGCATCTACATCGCGGCGTCTCGGGAGGGGCCCCAGACTGCCTCCGAACTCGCGCGAATGAGCGGCATCCACCGGGTCGAGACATATCGACACATCCAGCAGCTCCACGAGGCCGGTCTGCTCCGACCCGTCGGCGGCCGACCGAAGCGGTTCGCGGCCTTGTCGGCCGAGGAGCTCCTCGAACGCTGGATCCGGACCACGTCCGAAGACCTGCGCCGACTCGAGGCGGGGCGCGAGCACATCATCCGGGAGTTTCAGGAACAAATCGCTACTCCCGAGGCGAACGACGGACGCAAGTTCGTCGTTATGGAACACCGCAGGGCGCTCTACAGCTTCCTTCGGAAGCAGATCGGACTGGCGCGGAAGGAGATCCTGATGTCGCTCAGCCCCTCCGCCCTCGCCCGCTTCGTAGATGGGGGGATCGACCGCGACCTGCGAACCGCCCGGCAACGGGGGGTCAAGGTCCGGGTCATCACCGAGATCAACCGCGGGAACCTTCCGGACGCGAAGCACTTCGCCACCTTCTCCGAGATCCGCAACACTCGCACGATGCCGGCCGCACGCGGTGTTCTGTTCGACAAGACGGGGGCCGTTGTCTACGTGGCAGGTGACCTGCGCCCGGGGGGCGACGAAGACAAGCTCGTCACGGTGTGGACCACCGATGAGGAGTTTCTCAATCTGGTACGGGTGCAGTTCCAGGCGCTCTGGAATCACTGCGCACCGTCGGAACACCGGATCGTGGAGCTCGAGGAGCACGGCGCGGCTTCCCTGCCCGTCCGCCTGGGCCGGGAGGTCGAATCGTTCAACCGGCTCCGGGAGATTACCCAACTCGGCATGCAGGTCGGCGGGTTACGGGAGCTGCCGTTCGACGTGCCGGAGTTTATCGACACCGTGGCCCGGCAGGTCGGCCGGGAGATCGCGTCCGAACTCGAGGGGGAGCGTCCGCTTGAAGTGGCACGGTCGCTCCAGGAATATTACCGGGCGCACGGGCTGCGGTTCGAGATCCTCCAGCCGGACCCCCTCCTGATCCGCGCGGAGGGGTGCATTGCTTGCGACGGGGCTTCCCCCGAGGTGGGCCGGCTTCTCTGCCCCGCCATCCTTCGGACCATTTTCGAGACCCTCACCGGGGGCCAATGGGAAGTGGCCCGACCCCAGGCACGGAAGCGGAGCCGCCAAGGCCATGTCTTCGCTTTGAGCCCGTTGTAGAGCCGTGAGATGTGAAGTGATAGCACTACACAGCGTGTAGCATCTGTTCAAACAGGCATGACAAAAAATACGGATAATATATATATACTGCCTGACCCTTTTCTCATTCGGAGAATACATGCAGAACCAGGCATCACTTTCAACGCGTCACCCGCGTAGTAAGAGTCCCAGTTCGACCACTCTTCGCGTTCCCGCAGCGGCCCCGAAGGCCCCGGCGGCCCCTGCGGCGCCGGTCCCGGCGACCGTATCCGAAGACGCCTGCCCGAACTGCGGTTCGTCGCACCTCACCCGTGACGACATTCGGGGAGAGATCGTGTGCGCCGATTGCGGTCTCGTCGTCGACGCGAGCGCGCTCGTGTCGGACCGGGGCCAGCGCGGCAGCAAGGAAGATACCGGCCGAGAGGCGCGCGGCTGGGGACCGGTCATCTCGCCGCTCATGCCCGACAAGGGACTGTTCAGCGAGATCGGAGTTCCGACCCGCGATTTCCAGGGAAATTCCCTCTCGCGCAACACGTCGCTCAAGTTCTATCACCTGCGCAAGCTCAACCACCGGCTCCGGGCGGCCCGGACCCACCAGCGGAACCTCGTCGTGGCGCTGGGCGAGCTCAACCGGCTGGCCGGCGTACTCGGCCTGTCGCGTGAGGTAAAGGAGTCCGCGACCTACATCTATCGTCGCGCGCTCGAGCACAAGGCGACGCGCGGGAAGAAGATCGTCGCGCTCGTGGCCGCATCGGTCTATGCGGCCTGCCGGCAGTGCCGCGTCCCTCGTACCATGAAGGAGATCATCCAGCACTCCAAGGCCACCAAGATCGAGGTCGGCCGGGCGTACACGCTCCTGGCCCGCGAGCTCAAGCTCGGGCTCAAGCCCGTCGAGCCGCGCGACTATCTGGTCCGGTTCACCCAGGACCTCAACCTCTCGAAGGAGGTCCGCCAGAAGGTGCTCGGTCTGTTGGAGCAGGTCGAGAAGGTCTACTCGACCAGCGGCGTCCTGCCCAACGGGATCCTCGCTACCATCATCTACATCGCGTCGAACCTGATGGGCGAACCCCGTAGTCAGGACCGGATCGCGGCGGTCGCGAACGTCACGCCCGTGACGATTCGCAACCACTACAAGGAGCTCCTCGACCTCCTCGGCCTGCCGAAGAACCTCTCTAACCCCCAGGCGCGGGGCACCCTCCCCGCGCCCAAAATGGGCGAGGAATCCCTCGCCGAGGCTCCCCTCGCGGCCGGCCACTGAGCTCGTTCCGTCGCCGCCGCAGCGGGGCTCGCCCCCCGAACCCGTTAAGGGTCCGGGACCCTCCGCCGGGCCGTGAGTGACCTTCGTCCTCTGAGCTACTCTTCCCTCCGCGCGTACCTCGAGTGCCCGCTCCGGTGGAAGTTCCTCTACGTCGACAAACTTCCTGAGACGCCGCGGTCCTACTTTTCGTTCGGCCGGACGATCCACTCCGTGCTCGAGGAGCTCGTCCGACCATTCCTCGTCCCGGAGGCGGTCCCCCGGAAGAGCGCCGGGGCCGCCCAGCGACGGCTGGATGAGTGGCACGGCGGCGGTCCCATGGTCGAGGGACGGCCCCGGCCTCTCTCGAAAGACCAGATCCTCGCGGCTTACGACCGGCTCTGGGTCAAGGACGGATACTCCTCCCCCGAGGAGGAGACCCGATACAAGGTGCTCGGGGAGAACATGCTGCTTCGCTACTACGACCAGTTCCTCGAGGACCATCCGCGGCCCGTCGCCATCGAGGAGTACTTGCAGTCCTCGCTGGACGGCATTCCGGTCCACGGCTACGTCGACCGGATCGACCTGACGCCGTCCGGCGGTCTCGAGGTGCTGGATTACAAGACCAGCCGCGAGCTATCGATTCAGGAGGCCCGCGACTCGGACCAGCTCGCGATGTACCAGGTGCTGGTCGAGCACAACTACGCCCTTCCGGTCGAGCGCTTGACCCTCTATCATCTTCGCTCCCTGACCCCCCACCGCACCCCGGCCCGCGGGGCCCCGGCGATCGCCGAGCTTTCCCAGAAGGTCGGCGAGGTCGCCGATGGGATCCGAGCCGGACGGTTCGAACCATCCCCGGGTCGCCACTGCGAACGGTGCGACTTCCGGGCCCTTTGCCCGGAGTTCCGCGAGGTTCCCCCCGAGGAACGTCTTCGCCTCGAAGAGCTCGTCGACCGATTCGTCCGGCTCCGGCATGAGGGGGAAAAGGTCGACGAGGACCTCCACCGGATCGCGGACGAGCTCCATTCCGAGGCGGAGCGGCTCGGCGTGCACCGGCTGCCCGGCCGGGCGGCCGTCGCGATCCGCCGGCGGGAGGAGGAGTGGAGCTACGCACCGGATGGGGTGCGGCCCTTGCTCGAGCGCCACGGACTGATCCCCCGGGCGAGCCGTCTGGACCCCCAAGAGATCCAACGGCTCGTACGGGACCCCTCGATCGACCCGGGCTTACGACGGGAGATCGCCCAGAAGGGGGGTCGCCAGGTCCGGTGGTACTGGGAGCTCGACCCACAGGAAGGAAACGACTGAACCTCGACTGCGCATCGCGAAAAGGCTATCTCTGGACCGAGGTAATTCCCCGTATGGGAATCGCGCTCGCCCCCGCATCGCGCGTGGCGGTGCTGCGGGAACGAACGCCGATCGTCACGACGCTCTGTTCCCACTCTTCCCTCCAGATCTTCCACGGGGCCCGCGCCGAGGGGTTGGGCACCCTCGGCGTCGCCGTCGGGAAGCCTCCGCGTTTTTACGAGGCTTTTCCACTCGCCCGGCCCGACCGATTCCTCGCCGTCCCGAAGATCGCCGACCTCGGACGGCATGCTCGCACGTTGCGAAAGGAGGGCGCCGTGGTGGTGCCGACCGGATCGTTCGTGGAGTACATGGGACCGGAGGCGTTCAACGACCTGGACGTGCCCGTCTTCGGGAATCGGAAGGTCCTGGGCTGGGAATCCGACCGGGAAAAGGAACGGGATTGGCTCGAGATGGCCGGAGTGCCGATGCCGCGCAAGTTCGCGGACCTCTCCTCGGTCGACGGCCCGGTGATCATCAAGTACTACGGGGCGAAGGGCGGCAAGGGCTTCTTCCTGGCCAAGAGCCCGAAGGAGCTCGGGGATTTTCGTCCCACCGGGCCGTACGTCATCCAGGAGTACGTAGTTGGTACTCGGTACTACGCGCACTTCTTCTATTCCCCGCTGTCGGAGGAAGGGTACCGGGTACGCCACGGGTCCATCGAGCTGCTCGGGATGGACCGGCGAGACGAGGCGAACATCGACGAGCTCTACAAGCTCGGCGCGCAGGAGGGCCTTCGCCAGGCGGGCATCCGTCCGACCTTCGTGGTCACGGGCAACGTGCCGGTCATTCTGCGGGAGTCGTTGCTGCCCCAAGTGTTCGATATCGCCGCCCGCATCGTCGACACGTCGGTCGACCTGTTCGGAGGAATGGTGGGACCGTTCTGCGTCGAGGGGATCGTCACCGAGGACCTTCAGTTCAAGGTCTTCGAGATCTCCACCCGGATCGTCGCCGGGACCAACCTGTTCCCCTCGGGCTCTAGCTATTCGGACCTCGTAGCCCCCCAGCTCTCGACGGGACGACGTATCGCCCTCGAGCTCAAGAGGGCCCGTACCGAGGACCGGCTCGTCGAGGTGCTGAGTTAGGTGACTGGAACCGGGAGCACCGGCTCACTAAAGCGGCGGAGCTCCCGTCGGAGCTCCTAGGAATCCGAGGCCCCGAGTTGCGAGAGCGCGCATGACCCCGGCCATCTCCTCCCAGCACCTCTCGAAGACCTACAAGTTCAAGGGCGGTTCGGTACAAGCCCTCGACGACGTTTCGTTCGATATCCCCGAGGGCGAAACGTACGGCCTGATCGGAAGGAACGGCGCCGGGAAGACCACGTTCCTTCGGATCACCGGCACGCTCCTGATGCCGACGAGCGGGACCGCCCTCGTGCTGGGATTTGACATCCGGACCGAGGAGCGCGAGATCCGGAAACGGATCGCGATGGTGCCCCAGGAATCTCGCCCGCTCTACTTCGCTACCACCGAACAACTGATCGACGGCTATCTCGAGATGCGAGGGATGGAGCGGACCGAGACGCGCCGCCGACGGAACGACGTGATCGACGAGCTGGGTCTCGGCGACGTTCGCCGTCGCCTGGTGAGCCGCCTCTCGGGCGGTCAACGACGCCGAGTGATGGTGGCGATGGTCCTCGCCTCCGATGCGGAATTCCTGTTCCTCGACGAGCCCACGACCGGTCTGGACCCGATCGCCCGGCGCGAGGTATGGGCCGCCATCGGCCACGCCACGCGGGACCGCCGCACGGTGCTCCTGACCACCCACTACCTCGACGAGGCGGAGGCGCTGTCGGCCCATTTAGCCCTCCTCGAAGCGGGCCGCCTCCGCGTGGAGGGCTCGCCGGAGTCCATTCGGGCCCGGGTCCAACTCCCGTACCGGGTGACCCTCGACTCTTCCTGGAGCGCCGAAGAGCTCGCTTCGTACGGCACCGTGGCTCCCCTCGTCAATGGCCATCTCCTCTTCACCCGGGAAAAGGAGGCCCGCGAGATCGTTCAAGCGGCCCTGAAGCGGGGTAGCCAGGTCGCCCTATCCCCCGTCACTCTCGAGGACATCTTTCTCCAACTCGTGGGCCGGCCCCTCGACGAGGAGACCGAAGCGCAGGTGGAGGAGACATGAGCGAACGGAACCGACTCCGTTCGTTCCTCTCGATCGTCTATTTGAACGGCATTCTTCCGATGCGCTCCCAGCCGCTCTACCTCGTGAACACGATCGCCTCTCCCCTGGCGTTCCTCTTCTTCGTCTACGTCGCCTCCCACGGAGCTCTCCTCGCCTTCGGCATCACGGGAGGCCTGATCCTCACCATCCTCACGACGGGAACCGGGATCCAGTCCGACCTGGTCCACTACAAGCAGGACCTCAAGTTCCAGGACGTCGTCGTCGCGTCCCCGGTCGAGGCGCCCGTCTACGTGGCCGGGATGGCCTTCTCGGAGTTCGTCTACGCCGTGCCCGGCCTCGCCCTCTTCATCGCGCTCTCACTGGTGCGCATCCCGGGAGCGCCCGCGAGTGGGATGCACTACACGCTCGAGGGCTCGCTGACGCTCTTCGGCACGCTCGTGCTCGTCTGGGCCTTCGCGTCGGCGCTGGGATTCACGATCGCGACGTACTTTCAGGACATCCGAGAGACGTTCGTCTTCTCGCCGTTGCTCTCCCTCATCTTGACCACCGTGCCTCCGGTCTACTACCCCATCCAGTACATTCCGGCGGACCTTCGATGGGCGGCGTATCTTTCCCCGACCACGTACGCCGCCGACCTCGTGCACCGCGCGCTGTGCACCGTCGCGTCTTCCGCCGGGCCGTCGTGCTACGAAGCCCCTTCCTGGTCGGCGACGGCGCTCGATTGGGGCGTCCTCGTCGGTCTGACGGCCATCCTGTTCTTCTTGGCCGCGACGAAGGCCCGGTGGCGCGAGCCGTAGGGCGCCAACGAGGTCCGGCGCGCGCCGAAATGCGACGAGCGAACCGGAATCGCCCGAGTGCTTATGTACGAGAGGACTCGTCGAGCGGCCCGAATGCTGGCGCAGTCCGATCGGCGCGTCTTCTCCAGCTCCGAGGACCGGTACCAGCACTGTCTCTTCTGCGGCAAGTCGATCGTCGTGCTCCCGTCCGACCGGCGCGGAGGCGCCTGCTTCGACTGTGTCTCGCTGCTCGGTCCGGAGGCGATGCCGTGCCCGGAATGCGGTACCGAGATCGACGCCACGTCGCGGGCGGCCGGGTGCACGCGGTGCGGTTGGTTCCCGAATCCGTAGCGACCTTCCTCTCGGCGGCCAACCAAAGGGCTAAGAGGGCGACTTCGGTCCAATTCCACGGGCGTGCCGAGGTGGCTCAGTCCGGTACGGCGCGAGTCTGGAAAGCTCGTGGCGGCATACGCCTCGGGAGTTCAAACGTCGAAGTCGGCCGACCCGACGCGACGGAGATTCTCCCCCTCGGCGCTCCCTCGTGTCCCTGACCGGTGCGACCGACGATGCCGGTACGTCCGATCCAAAACATGCCCGCGCTCCTCCAGGTGGACTCCATCCTGAGCCATCTCTCCGGGATCCAGGCGCTTGGAGAGGTCTGCCGGTTTCTCCGGCACGAGTTCCGTCACTACCGGTGGGTCGGGATCTATCTTCGGGACAGCGATACGCTGCGACTCGCGGCGTGGGCAGGGCCCCAGGAAACGGAACATGTGGCCATCCCCATCGCCCAGGGGATCTGCGGGATAGCCGCCCGCGAGGACCGTGCGGTCATCGTGGACGATGTCCGGTCCTCGCCCGACTATCTCGCGTGTTTTCTCGAGACACGAGCGGAGATCGTCGTTCCGATCCGGGCCGCGGGAAACGTCGTGGGCGAGATCGATATCGACGGGAACGAGGTCAAGGCCTACGACGCGTCCGACGAGCGGTTCCTGAGCGCCGTCGCCCAGAAGATCTCCGCGCTCGCGATGCAGGTCCAGCCCGAGGTCGTCGCCGGCCGGCCGCCCTTGCGAGGCGGCGGCTGATCGACTCGATCGCCTCGGCGCGGGCTCCTTCGGCATCGAACGTGACGAAGAGCCCGGGCCGCGCCCGATGCCGAGCCGCAGGAATTTCGCGGGTCAGCGAAGCCAAGGCCCGTTGGAGCTCGTCGATGATCGGAAGGTCGGCGGCGGAACTCGTCCTCGAGAGCGGATTCAGGTCGATGGCGATGACGCGTTTGCCGAGGCGCTTGAGGGCCTCGGTGCGATCGCCGTCCTCCAGGGGCACGACCACCACGTCGGCGCGTCCGATCCCGCGTGGATCGACCAGGGCCCGGTCGGACGGAAGCCAGGGAATCCGACCGGTCGGACGGATCCCCAGTACTCGGGACACCCCGGCGCCCTGGAGGCGTCGGGCCACGTCGCGGGCCCGACGGGCGGTCCGATGGAAGAGGTTCACTTCGACGCGCAGCGCCGGCAGTGCTTTCGCCAACCGGGCTACTTGGCCCGCGGCCAGGGCGGCGACGTTCCCGTTCACGCTGATGGCGGGATTTCGTGCGGCGACCAACCATTCGGCCGCGCGCCGAATGGCTCGCCGGGCGGAAGGGGTCGTCCGTTCTCCGAGGAAGTAATCGAACGCCTCGGCGCGGCCCTGCGCGATGAGTCCCTCGGGGACCACCACGCCAGACCGGAGTTCCTTGGCCAGCTGGCTCCGCGCGAGCAGGCTGCGATACCGAGGATGCGACGGAGAGACCCGCGTCATCCGGAGGGGGATTCGGAGCCGCCACGCCGGGGGGTCCGTGGCACCGTTCGGCTCGATGGTCCCGTTCGTGGCGGGGCGGGTGGCCGCGGGCGGCGCCGAGACTCCGAGATGCGCTTCGATCGCTCCGATCCGTTGCTCGAAGGGCATGAGCGCCTCCTCGAGCGTCTTGGCGACGACCAGTTTGAGACTGTCCTCGAGCGCCAGGAGGTCGCGTCCGAGGTCGGTGATGCGTCGGGCATTCTCGTTGAGCAGGAGACGCGTTTGGGTGGCGACCCGGTAGGTGTCGGCCACATCCTTGAGGATCTGTTTCGACCCTTGGGCAAAGTTCTCGACGGACTCGCTGATCGGTTTCCACTTCTTGTCGAGATTGTCGTTCATGGCGGTGGTGACGCCCGACGTCATCTGCTGGACCGAGCTGTCGATCCCCCGCTGCAGCTGCTGGACCAGGTTTCCTTCGAGCGAGTCGAACCGGCCTCGGAAGTCGCTTTCCACCGTCGTTTCGAGTTCCTCGACTCGAGCGAGTCGGTCCTCGAGCGCCTGGAACCGGGCCAGCGTGTTCGAGTAGGCTGTCCCGACCAAGTTGTTGATGTGGGCCTGCTCCTGTTCGAAGGCACGCAGGAGGAGGTGGAGCACCCAGTGCTCGCGTCCTTTGGTCTCGGCGAGGGGTCCCCGGTCGAGCCGGTCTCGCTGGTCCCGGTTCTCCAGGATGGCCTGAAGTTCCTTCAGGACCTCCGTACGAATCTGCGGCACCGGCGCGGTGCCGGCAGGACGGCCCGACATCATCCGGCAGATGGACTCGGTGAGGGCAAAAACCTTCGCCCCTGCCGGTTCGTCTTCGGGAGGAGAGGTCCCCGCCTCGGGACCCCGTCGGGAACGGGTCTACGGGGAGCCGAGGGTCCGGGAAAACTCGATCGGACAGTTCCCGGCATCAATCGGAATCAAACCCCTCGCCCAGGAGCTCCCGCGCTACGAGGAGCCGTCGAATCTCCGACGTACCCGCCCCAATCTCCAGCAATTTTGCGTCCCGGGCCAGGCGTTCCAGCGGAAGGTCCCTCATGTACCCGTAGCCCCCGAAGACCTGGATCGCATCCAGCGCGACTCGGGTGGAGGCCTCCGAGGCGAAGGTGAGCGCGGTGGCGCTGGCCCGGTGGCTCCGTTTATCTCCCGCGACGGAGGAGAGGGCTTGGTAGAGGAGCAGTCGAGAGGCTTCCAGCAGGGCAAACATGTTCGCGAGCTTCTCCTGGATGAGCTCGAAGCGACCAATTTTCTTTCCGAATTGCTCGCGCTGGCGAGCGTACTCGAGAGACCGGTCGAGGCATTCCGCCATGATGCCGACCGGGATTGCGGAGAGGACCGCCCGTTCCACGTTGAGTCCGCTCATCATGACCGACACCCCCTGGTCCTCGACCCCGACCAGATTCGTGGCCGGGACCGCGCAATCCTGGAACGCGAGCTCACCGGTCGGTGACCCCCGCATCCCCATCTTGTCCAGGGAGCGGGAGACCGAGAACCCGGGCGTATCTCGCGTCACGACGAAGGCGCTGATCCCTTTGGGTCCCTGGGCCGGCTTGGTCTTGGCGTAGACCAGCAGCGTGTCGGCGACCGGCCCGTTGGTGATGAACTGCTTCGAGCCGTTGAGCACGTAATGATCCCCGTGCCGTTCCGCCCGGGTCCGTAGAGAGACCGCGTCGGAGCCCGCGGTCGGCTCGGTGAGCGCCAGCGCGCCCACCGTCCGGCCGGCAACAAGGTCCGGAAGGAACCTCCGGCGCTGCTCTGCGTTACCGTTTCGACAGAGATTGTCGGCGCAGAGATTGGAGTGAGCACCGACGCTGAGGGCCAGGGCGGGACTTGCGCGCGCGATTTCCTCCAGGATCAG
>JASHPV010000025.1 GCA_030037875.1 Thermoplasmata archaeon | reverse complement strand
GGGCTCGCCCCGGGACCGACCCCCGAGGCATCGATAGTGCAGTACAAGTGGGTCGTCCTGTCGAACACCACCGTCGGGACGCTGATGGCCTCGCTGGACGCGAACATCGTGCTCATCGCGCTCCCGACAATCGCGAAGCAACTTCCCGGCACGACGGTGTTCATTCTCCTCTGGATTCTGCTGGGCTACGCCCTTCTCACGTCCGTCGTCCTGCTCAATTTTGGCCGGCTCGGGGACATGTACGGCCGGGTGCGACTCTACACCACGGGGTTCGCGATCTTCACCGTCGGCTCGGCGTTGTGTGGATTATCCCAGACGGGTACCGAACTGGTCCTGTTCCGGCTGGTCCAGGCCCTGGGAGCGGCCTTTCTTTTCGCCAACTCCGCCGCCATCATCACCGACGCCTTTCCTCCGGGCGAACGGGGCCGCGCGCTCGGGATCAATCAGGTGTCGATCGTGGCCGGGGCCGTCACCGGCCTCGTGCTGGGAGGGGTTCTGACGTCCCTTCTGGGGTGGCGGTCGATTTTCTACGTGAACGTGCCGATCGGGATCATCGCCACGTGGCGCTCGTACGCGGGGCTCCGCGAGCTCCACCGGCCCGAGAAGGAGCACCGCCTCGATTGGGCCGGCAACATTTCATTCGCCGCGGGACTGGCGCTGATCCTTCTGGGCGTAACCCTCTATGCGCTCGGGCAGATCCGACCCGACGACTTCAGCGTGCTGCTCGCGATCGGGGGCGCGCTTCTGGTGCTGTTCGTGTGGATCGAGCGGCGGGTCCGGTATCCGATGTTCGACCTGTCGCTGCTCCGGATCCGAATGTTCTCGGCGTCGATCATGGCCATTTTTCTCAATGCCGTGGCCCGGGGGGCCTTCTCGTTCGTGATGGTCTTTTACCTGCAGGGACCGCCCCATTACCTATCGCCCCTGAACGCGGGGCTCTACCTGATCCCCGTCTCCGCGTCGTTGGCCGCCATCGGGCCTATCAGCGGCGCACTCTCGGACCGGTACGGCTCCCGTCCCTTCGCCGTGCTCGGGCTCTTGGTCTCCGCGGCAGGCTTCCTCTGGCTGACCCAGATCGGACCGACGACGACCTTCCTGGAGTTGCTGGGACCGTTCATCCTCGTCGGATTCGGGATGGGGCTCTTCGCCTCGCCGAACCGCGCGTCGATGATGAACTCCGTCCCCCCTCCGCGCCGGGGGGTCGCCTCGGGCATCGGGACCACGCTCGTCAACAGCGGAAGCACCCTCAGCTTGGCGCTGGCGATCGTCGTGATGGCGAAAGCGCTCCCCCTTGGCTCGCTGACCGCCATCTTCCTGGGCGCGCCACCGGTCACGATCAGCTCGGCGGCGGTGGCTCACTTCATCGACGCGGCGCATAGCGTGTTCGCGCTGGCGGCGGTGCTGCTCCTCGTGGCCCTGGTCCCGGCCGGATTGCGCGGACGGGAGACTCGGCTCCGGCCCGGCGGCCCGGTGGCCCCTCCCTCGACGGGCAAGTAAGCCCCGGGGGGGGGACGCGTGCCGGGGCCGGCAGCGTCGGCAGTTGTCGATAGGAGGGTTCGTCCCCAACAAAATGGTTAAAGTAAAGCCCGGGTGCTGGACATCCCCATGGTCGAGGCGACGAGGCCGCGCACCCGCCGGCCGGCGCCTCCCTCCCCGCCCCTCGAGAAGGAGACTGCCGAGGCGGAAGCGAACCAGACCCAGGCCCTGAGCGACCGCGCGGTGCGCCTCGCCGAGTTCTACCGGGGCAAGATCGAGACGGTCCCGAAGGTTCCGGTCCGCAGCCTGAAGGATTTCTCCCTGTGGTACACCCCCGGCATCGCGGCGGTCTCTCGCGAGATCGAGCACGACGCGGACCGCGCCTTCCACCTGACCGGCCGGTGGAACACGATCGCCGTGCTGACGGACGGAAGCCGCGTGCTCGGCCTCGGGAACATCGGCCCGCAGGCGGCGCTCCCGGTCATGGAAGGAAAAGCGCTGCTGTTCAAGTATCTCGGCGGGGTGGACGCGGTTCCGTTGCCGGTGGACGTTTCTTCGCCGGAGGCCCTCATCGAGACGGCGCTCCGGATCGCACCGGCGTTCGGCGGGATCAACCTGGAGGACATTGCCTCCCCCAAGTGCTTCCAGGTGCTGGAGGAGCTCCAGCGACGTCTCCCGATACCGGTGTGGCACGACGATCAGCTCGGCACCGCCGCCGCGACGCTCGCGGGACTGATCAACGCCCTTCAGCTCACCGGACGAGAGATGTCGACCATCCGGACCGCCATGCTCGGAGCCGGCGCGGCGAACTTGGTCACCGTCCGGCTATTGATTCGCATGGGCCACGACCCCCACCGACTGACCGTGGTAGATTCCCAGGGCGTCCTCCACGCGGAGCGGGAGGATCTCGATGAGATGCAACTCCACAACCCATGGAAGTACCGGGTCGCCCTCGAGACCGACGGGGGAGGTCGGGAGGGAACGCTCGCGGAGGCCATGGCCGGGGCCGATGTGGTCCTCGGCGCTTCGACCCCGGTGCCGGGCACGATCCACCCGGAATGGGTCCGGTCGATGGCCCCCCATCCCATCGTCTTCGCGCTCGCGAACCCGCTGCCCGAGATCTGGCCCGCCGATGCCCGGGCCGCCGGTGCG
The DNA here is from genome assembly GCA_030037875.1 of Thermoplasmata archaeon. GTDB lineage: Archaea > Thermoplasmatota > Thermoplasmata > Lutacidiplasmatales > UBA184 > JAKIWV01. The sequence continues at coordinate 7,096 of JASHPV010000025.1, read as the reverse complement.
GCCATCGTCGCGACGGGGCGCAGTGACTTTCCGAACCAGGTGAACAACTCCCTGATTTTCCCGTGCGTGTTCCGCGGCGTTCTCGACGCCCGCGCCCGGTCGATACCGGACGACATCGTGATCGCCGCGGCCCAAGAACTGGCCCGCAATGCCTCGATGAAGGGGCTCAGCGCCCAGCACCTCCTTCCGACGATGGACGAGCGAGAAGTCTTTCCGCACGTGGCCGCCGCCGTTGCCGAGACCGCGGTCGAACTGGGGATCGCCCGGGTCCGCGCCTCGAGGGAGGAGTTCTATGTACAGGCCCAGCGACTCATGGCCCGGCCCGCCGCGCTGACCGAGGCGCTCCAGAAATCCGGACTGGTCGATCCCATGCCGGACGAACCCCTTCCTCCGAGGAAACCATCGTGAAGCGTACGAGCCCCCCAGCCGCCGAGAGACCGTCCGAGAGCAAACCCCACGGCGCCCCCGTCCATGCTCGGCCCGCCACCGAGGCGGACCTCCCCGCGCTCGTGTCGCTGACCGTCCGTCTGAAACGTCTCAACGAAGAGTTCGATTCGATGCTGAAGGTCCGGCCGGATGTCGAGGCCCAGGCCGAGGCGGTCCTCAAGGCCGACCTCAAGAACCCGAAATCCCTCGTGATCGCGGCCGAAGGGACCGGCCCGGACAAGGACAAGGTCATCGGCATCGTCCGGGCGGCGATCCGGGAGCGGGTGTTCTACGTGCCCGAGACCGAGGGCGTGATCCTGGACATCTACCTGTTGCCGCTGTATCGGCGGCACGGCGCCGGCCAATACCTGGTCGAGCACGCGATCGCCCAGCTGAAAGAGCGAGGCGCGGGTATCGTGACCGTCGAGTTCCCCTCGCAGAACGAGATCGCGAGCCGGTTCTACGCCAAGTGCGGGTTCCGGCCGATCACGGCCCATCACGCGCGCCTGGTGTAGGCTCGGCGACCGCCGGGCTCTCGCGGCTTCGCCGCCTAGTTTAAGCGGGCCGTACCCCGTGGCGCTGTCGCCGAATGGCCATACTCATCCCTCCTTCGGATACATTCCTCGTTGACCTGTTCATTCTGCTCGCCTCCGCCATCGCGGCCGGCGAGATCGCAAGCCGAGTTGGCCTTCTCCCCCTGGTGGGCCAACTCCTCGTCGGGGTCGTCCTCGGGCCCACTCTGCTGGGCCCGTACATCGGCCTCGGATCGACCACGCTTCCGCCCGAGCTGGCCGGGATCCAGTTCCTCGCGACGTTCTTCATCATGCTGATGGCGGGACTCCATGTCACGCCCGAGGAGATCACCCAGATGCGGCCGACGACCGCCCTCGTCGGCATGGCGATATTTCTGATCCCCTTCGTCGTCGGCGCGGGGGTCGTCGCGTGGGTGGAGCCCGGCCTCTCCCGCTCGACCGACTGGTTTGCCGCCCTCACGCTGTCGATCACGGCGCTGCCGGTTCTGGCCATCATGGTGTCTGAGTTTGGTCTCACCGGGAAGCGACTCGGGAACTTGGTGATGGGCGCGTCGCTCGTGAACGAGCTCACCGCCGTGACCGTCTTCGCGATTCTGCTCCAGCTGACGCTCTCGGGTCGATCGGGGTTCTATGCGGTTTCTGTGGCCATTCTCTCCGTCGGCGCGTTCCTGATCGCCGTGGTCGTGATCAGTCGAATCGTCAAGGCCATCCGGGAGAGCGCCTGGTGGCGCGCCAAGCCGAACCGCCTCGATACCTTCTGGCGCTCACGAGAGGCCGGCTTCGGCATCTTGATGGCGATGGCGCTGGGCGCCGCGCTCTATTCACAGCTGCTGGGGCTCACGTTCCTGGTGGGGGCCTTCTACGGCGGACTGCTGATCAGCCAGGCCTATGGGGCCTCGACGGGCCCTCGGACGTTCATTTCCAGCTTCAGCGAGGCCGGTCTATTGATCACGCGGCCCGCGGAGGCGGCGGACCGATATCGGGCATTCGATTCGATCTTCAGCGCGATGAACTGGATGTTCTTCATTCCGCTCTTCTTCGCGCTCATCGGCATCGAGATGGACCTGAGGGACCTAGGGAATCTCGTCGTCTTCGGGGCCTTCGTCGTCCTGCTCGTGATGGCCCTCGCCACCAAGCTGCTCACCGGGGCCGGCCTCGTTCGAGCCCTCGGACTTTCGTGGCCCGATTCCGTGGCCGCGGGCTTCCTCCTCAGCAGTCGAGGAGCGATCGGCCTGGCGATGGCCGTACTGATCTACGCGGACGGCATCTTTAACACCGCACTGTTCACGATCATCGCGCTCGTCGGGGTCGTCACCACCATCGTCTCACCGCAAGGGGCGCTCTGGGCCTGGCGGAGTACTCCCGCCAGCCGGGCCGATCTCGAGCAGCGCGTGCCGTCCCTCCGGCAGGGGCGGCCGCTCCGACTCCGGGCGGAACTCGAGGGGCCCTCCGCCCCGCCGGTGGACCTTCCTCTGGACCTGCGCCCTCCCCCGCCCTCTCCTCCCGGGCCCTCGACGGGGTCGCCGCCCCCGACGTAGCCTCCGAGAAGCCCATATAGACCGACTGGGTCGAATGCGGCATCATGCCGCGTGTCCCTCGAAGCGAAGCGGCCCCTCCGGCCGCCTCGGCAGAGCCCCGGTACCTGCGCCGGGGCAAGGTCAAGGAGATCTACGAGGTCTCGCCGACCGAGCTGGAATTCCGGTTCACCAACGACATCTCCGTCTTCGACAAGCACATTCCGAACGAGATCCCGTACAAGGGAGAGACCCTCGCCCGCACCGCCGCGTTCTGGTTCGAGCTCTGCACGCGAGAGGGCGTCCCTCACCACTTTCTCCGGCTCTCCTCCCCGACCTCGATGCGCGTCCGCCGCGTCCAGGTGGTACCGAAGCCTCGGACCCTCGGGCCGCGGCCGAAGAACTACCTCATTCCGCTGGAAGTGATCGTCCGCTACTACGTCGCGGGATCTATCTGGGACCGGATCAAGGCCGGCTCGGTCCGGCCGGAGGATCTGGGATTCCCCCGCGCCAAGCCGATCGAGTACGGCGCGAAGTTTCCCCAGCCGTTCCTCGAGCTGACGACGAAGCTCGAACCGGTGGACCGGCTCCTCACGACCGCCGAGGCCCTCGAGCTCGCCGCGATCGACCGTCGTCAGCTGGAGGAGATCCGGGAGATGTGCTTCAAGATCGACCGGGGGATCTCCGCCGAGATCGAGCCGCGGGGGCTGCTCCATGTCGACGGCAAGAAGGAGTTCGCCATCGATTCCGACGGTCGGCTCATGGTCGTCGACACGTTCGGCACCGCCGACGAGGACCGGTTCTGGGACAAGGGCGCCTACGAGCACGGCCGGACCGTCGATTTCTCGAAGGAGTTCGTTCGCCAGCACTATCGGACGACCGGCTACTACGACCAGCTCATGGCCGCCCGGACGGCCAAACGCGAGGAGCCGCCGATCCCGCCTCTGCCTCCGCTCCTGGTCGACGAGGTGAGCCGGCTCTACACGACCGTCTTCGAGCGGCTTACGGGGGTCCCGTTCACGCCGCTAAGCGTCCCCTCAAAGTCCCCCTAGGCCGGGGCGGCACCTTCCACCGTTTCACGACCCCTCCACAGGGGTTATCCCACTTCCTCCGGTGAGGGAATTGTGTCCGCCAAAGCCCGCCCCCGCGCCGCCGAGACCGACGAGCCCGGCGCGCCGCCCGCCCCGCCGGCCGTGGCGCTCGAGGACCTTCCCGGAGTCGGGGAAGCGATCGCCGACAAGCTCCGCGAGGCCGGCTTCACCGACCTGATGGAGCTCGCCGTCGCCTCCCCGGGCGATGTGGCCGAGGCGGCCGAGATCGGCACCGCCACGGCCCAGAAGATCATCTCCGAGGCGCGGCGCCAGGCCGATGTGGGCGGGTTCGAGAGCGGCGTGACCCTCCTCGAACGGCGCCGGGTACTGGGACGCGTCACGACCGGCGCGAAGTCGCTCGACGACCTGCTCGGCGGCGGCGTCGAAACCCAGGCCATCACGGAGTTCTCCGGTGAGTTCGGCACGGGCAAGACGCAGCTCGCCCACCAGATTGCCGTGAACATCCAGCTGCCCGTCGAGCGCGGCGGGCTCGCCTCCGAGACCGTCTACATCGACACCGAATCGACGTTCCGGCCCGAACGGATCGTGGACATGGCGAAGGCCGTCGGCCTCGAGCCGACCGAGGCGCTGAGCAAGATCCACATCGCCCGGGCCTTCAATTCCAACCATCAGATGCTGCTGGTGGCCAAGGCGCAAGAGCTCGCCCGGGAGCGTCCGATCCGGCTCATCGTGGTCGACTCCTTGACGGCGCACTTTCGGAGCGAGTATGTCGGCCGAGGGGAACTGGCCCCGCGCCAGCAGCAGCTCAACCGGCACCTCCACGAGCTCCTCCGGTTCGGCACCATGTACAACGCCGCCATCGTGGTGACGAACCAGGTCTCTTCGAGACCGGACGTCCTGTTCGGCGACCCGACGCGGCCGATCGGGGGCAACATCGTGGCCCACGCGGCGACCTACCGGGTCTATCTCCGGAAATCGAAGCCGCCCAGGCGGATCGCCCGGCTGATCGACTCTCCGAACCTCCCCGAAGGGGAGGCCGTCTTCTCGCTCACCGGCGAGGGGATCCGCGAGTAGGGGCCGCGGCCGGTCGGGCCACCCGCCGCAAGGCCGTCGCTTTCACGTACATCCAGACCCGCGCACCGGGCGCGAGCGCGAGCTGGTGCACGGGCTCCTCGGTGACCGCCACCCGGAGGCGGGCCGGCCCCGCGCGTACGATCAGGGTCCACCCGAGGGAATCGCCGCCCGGAACGACCTCTTCGACCATTCCCGGAAGTACGTTCCGGGCGCTCGAACGGAATCTTCCCCGGGCGACGAGGATCGACTCCGGGTCCAGCAGGACCGAGACCGGTTCGCCCTCCTCCGCCGAGAACGCTACGCGCAGCTGGATACCCTTCCCGATCGAGACGTGGGGCGACGGGTCGCGATGGAAGACCCCCCGGAGCAGGTTCGACCGCGACGGAGGCGCGACGGGCCGGGCATCGAGGAGCTCGACGGAGTCGAACCCCTGTCGCACGATCCGGTCGCCCAGGGCGGTGAGGTGGGTCTCGCCGTGGCCGCGGCCTCCCCGAACGCTCTCCACGATCGGGCCCCCGAACGCGGCCTCGAGTCGGGCCAGCCGGTAGGTTGCCCGGTCCCGGGAGATCCCGACCCTCCGGCTCGCCGCGACCACCGACCGCTCGAGCGCGAGCGTCCGGAGCAGCGCGACGTCGGTGTCCGTGACGGTCCGGGGCCGGCTCGTCACGTTCCCATCCCGGAACGGGAGGAGATTCCCAGGGGTTGCAGGGTGGCAGGGTCGATCCCGAATCGGACCCGACCGCCCAGGGTAGGAAGGGGAGGGGTCACGGGAGGAGGAATCCGGAGCATGACCAAGAGCCCATCGGAAACGACCTCGACGGTGAGACCGGGCGGACCGGGCCGCGCGCTGCGGACCGTTCCCTCCCAGAGGGGCAGGGTCGTGGGCCCGGCGGGGAGGCCCGGGCAGGGGAACGCGATCCCTTCCGGTCCCTCTCGCTCTCGTAACCAGCTCCGGAGGGAACCGGAGGCACCCCCGTCCAGGGCGTCCGGGTCGTACACGTTCTCATAGCCGACGAACCGCGCCGCGAACGGGTCGGACGGAGCGCGGAGCAGCGTGGCCGCGTCGCATTGCTTCCGCACCCGGCCCTCGTGCAGGACGACGAACGAGTCCGCCACCGAAAAGGCGAGCGAGGGGTCGTGGGTCACGACCACCATCGGCACCCGGTCCGTCTCCCGCACCTCGTGGAGCACGAGGCCCAGCTCGTGCCGCGCGACGACGTCGAGAGCCTGCCACGGTTCGTCCCAGACGATCAAACCGGGCTCCGCGGCGAGCGCTCGCGCGATCGCGACGCGTTGCTGCTCCCCGCCGCTCAGTCGCACCGGGTACCGGTGGGCCAGCGGGGTGAGATGAAACCGGTCGATCAGTTCCTGCGCACGCCGGGCCGCGTCGGGTCGGCCCCGGAGGTCCATCGGATACCGGATGTTGCCGGCGACGGTACGATGGGGCAGTAGCCCCAGGCCCTGCGGCACGTAGCCAAGGCCCCGTTCCTCGGGCATCCACTCGGAGATGTCCACGCCGTCGCGGAGGATCCGCCCCCGTCGCGTCCGCAGGAACCCGGCGAGGGTCCGCAGGAGCGTCGTCTTGCCGGCCCCCGACGCTCCGAGGACGGCGACGGCGGTCCCCGGTTCCAGGTCCAGGTTTACAGGGCCGAGGTGGAACCGGTCGAGGTCGGTCTCCAGGCCTTCCACCACCCAGTGGCTCATGGCGCCAGCTCCCCCCGGCGCCACGGCAGCCAGCCGGACCGCTCCCCGAGGCGGACCAGGATGAAGAGGACGAAGGCGATGATCAGGAAGAGCGAGCTGACCGCGGCGGCGCCGGCGAGGTTGCCGTTCTGGAACAGGTCGTAGACGTAGACCGAGATCGTCGAGGTCACGGGACCGTTGTACGGGCCGCCCGGGTACACCGTGTACGCGAGGATGAGCAGCCCGCCGATCTCGCTCACCGCGCGGGCCCAGGAGAGGATGAGTCCGGTGACCACGCCCCGGAGCGCGAGCGGCAACGAGACCGTGAGGAAGACGACCGCGTGGCCGGCCCCGAGGGAGCGGGCCGCTTCGAGGACCCGACCGTCGATCGCCCGGAACGACAACTCGCTCGCGAGCACCGTGTAGGGGGCGCTGACGAACACCATCACGAGCACGACGCCCCAGATCGTGTCGTAGACCGGGAATCCGATCGATTCGGTGAACCGATAGAGGACGGTGCCGGGGATCAAGAGCAGAAAGAGCCCGAGTCCGACTAGGAGGTGGGGAACCACCACCGGTAGCGCGACCAGCGATTCCACGATCGTCCGTCCGGGAAACTTCCGACGGGCCAGCAGGTACCCCATGGGGATGCCGAACACGACGGCGGCGAGGACGGCGATTCCCGACGCGTAGAACGTGAGCCAGAGAGCCTCGCGCACCTGGGCGCTGCTCGCCTCCGACAGGATGCCGGAAAGCGGCCCGTAGGTGAACAGCGCGTAGATGGGCAGGATGAAGAGAAGGAGGAGCGAGCCGG
>JASHPV010000024.1 GCA_030037875.1 Thermoplasmata archaeon | reverse complement strand
TCGTTCTCTTGAGAGAGCGCAGCCGCGGGCGAGTGACCACCGATGCTCACGGGAGCCCCCGGGTCGAGTACGTCCTGACAGCCGAAGACCGCCAAGAAATCCAGCGAGGAATCCAAGAAGCCGGGCGCGTGCTGGCGGCGGCCGGTGCCACGGGACTCATGACCATCCACAGCCGGGGAGTCGAAGTGCGAGCCGCCGGAGATCATCTCTCCGCTGGGGAATTTCAGCAGTTCCTCGAGGGGGTCGCCAGTCGGAGTCTGGCTCCCAATCGATGCATGATGTTCAGTGCCCACCTCATGGGCTCCTGCCCGATGGGTTCGGATTCCCGCGTCAGTGCAGTGCGCCCTACGGGCGAGCTATGGACCGCCGAAAATCTGTTCGTCGCCGACGCGTCCGTTTTCCCCACGGCGCCCGGAGTAAACCCGATGATTACGATCATGTCGATGGCGGTCCGTACGTCGCGGTCGGTCCTCGAGCGGCTGCGAGGTCGCGCGGCGTGAGCTCGGTTCTGGCCTAGGTCTTTACGCCCCGCCAAACAGCCTTCGGGCGAGGGTCGAGGCACCACGTCTGGCACTTCGTGCAGAACGGCACGGTGGGCGGGGGACGCTGGATATGGTCGGAATCGGGATGGGGGCATTTGGGACAAGCCATGGGAACTACTGCTCCTTAGATCCGGCGCCGGTCCCGCGGAGGGCCGGTTTCTTCGGCGGCCGTCCGTGCCGATAGCGAGGACGATACTTCCGCTTTCTCCCCCGACGGCGCTCGAGAGCGTCCGCCAGACTTTCCGCGCGCTCCACGTTCCGTTGCCTAAGGTCCGGGTCCGTTCATCGGACCCAACGAGTCCAAGGGTAAAACCGGCTCAAACGTACATCTGGTCGGTGTAACAGTAGTACCGGTTGTACTGGGGTATGTAGGTCGCTGGTTTGCCGCACCTGGGGCAGATTACCGGGGCCGGAGTCGCTACCGGCGCGACGGGGGCCATTGGGGCCATGGGTTGCATCGGCTGCATCGGTTGCTGCTGCATAGGTTGAACGGGTTGCTGCATAGGCTGCATGGGCTGCTGCATCGGCTGGCCGCCATACGGCATTCCCGGGGACATCATCGGCGCGCCTCCCGGGTACCCTGGGGGCGGCATCTGCTGCTCGCGAACCGCGTCGCCGAGTTTGATGTAGGCGACGATGTACAGAATCCCCGAGATGAAGCTGAATGTGATCAACGATAGAATCGCGAAGATCAGCGTCGGCGTCTTGGCCTGTTCGTACCGGCCCTCACGGACCGGCTTGTAGCAGAACATCCAGATCAGATACAGGAAGATGAAACCCAAAATGCCGAACGCGACGTAAACGAAGGCAAAGAGCGAAACTACCCCGCCGACGGCGACAGCGACGAACGCGAGGACTCCCAAAGCAAACAAGTAAATGAGCGCAAAAATCAGCTGCAGTATCAGCCCGACCAAAATGAGTGTCTTGGCGGTCGACGCCGAGGGGGGGACGTAACCGGTTGCGCCGGGTGTGCCGTACACGCCGACGCCACGAGAGGAGGGGTATTTTGACCCTTCGGTGACCCGTTTTACGCCCGCTTGTAGTACTATTCTTGCGGATTTTCGCGGGGCCTAACCCCGGCGTTCCCTACGCCGAAGGCCTAATGCCCGAATGGGGGTTCCACTCGATGTGATGACTTGGCCAACCCCTCACAGCGACCAGATCTTCCCGCATTTCATCGCCACCGAACCTTCCAGCTTGGATTGAAAAATGGCACGCAGAAGCGAGCCGCGCCGATCCGGAAGGTCTTCCATCGCACGTCCGCGGCCTGGGGAGTCTCCGTCCGCTCGGCGGGGACTCGGCTTCTATGGATACGTCGTCCGTGACGTCATGTCTCGGCCCGTGATCACGGTCCGGCCCGAGGCCTCACTCGAGGCGGCCGCCTCGCTGATGAGCACCCACGGAGTTTCCGGCCTCCCGGTAGTCGATCGACGCCCCCGACTCGTGGGAGTGCTGAGTCAGAAGGACATCGTACGCGTCCTCCACGAGCGGGCCGGGCTCTCTCTTCCGGGTGGCATCTTCGACCTCATTCTGGACTCTACGAAGGCCCGTCGGGGCGATTTGCCTCGGGAATGCCGGACGATTTTGGAGAACACTCGGGTCCGGCACGCCATGTCGAGCCGACCCATCACCGTGAACGTGAACGATTCGCTCGACGACGCCATCCGGCTGCTGATCGAGCACAAGATCAATCGGCTCCCGGTGACCGAAAACGGGAATCTCGTGGGGATCGTGTCTCGGCACGATCTTTTGAGTGGATTTCTCTAGAGCCGGCACCCCCTCCGGTGTCCCCGGAGGGCGGTCTCGGAGCTACGGCGCCTTCGAAGCGGCGGCTTCGCGCCGGGCCCGCAGCCTCGCGAACAGGTCCGCGTACTCGAGTCCTTTCCGGATCCCCCGTTCCGCCCCCGCCATCGGGTGCTGCGCGAAGTATTCACGTGTCTCCTTTGGGTGGTCCGTCCCCTCGGTGGCAACCAGGCCTTCCATCAGCAGGTGCAGGGTCGATGTTCCGGCAAAGTTCTGCGCATATTGTTCACCGTGCTCGACGAACCACGACCAGATCACCGGCCGGGAACGGGGGTGTCGCACGGCCTCGAA
>JASHPV010000023.1 GCA_030037875.1 Thermoplasmata archaeon | reverse complement strand
TCGCTGCCGATCGACTTGGTGACGACGCCTCCGGCGCCCGCCTCCCAGGCCCCTTTCAGGGAATTGCCGCTCTCGCCCCAGATCCCGGACGCCAACCAGAGTGGATTTCGAAACGTGAGTCCCGCTACTGTCGTCCGGAGATCCGCCACTGGCATCGCGGAGCCGTGGTCCGTTTATAAGGGATAGGCGGTGCGATTTTCCCCATGCGCTTAGAGAGACTTACCGACGCCGCCCGGTCCGCCCTCGAGCGCGCCTTCTCGCGCGCGGCGGAGCTCCGTCATGCCGCCGTAGAACCGGAGCATCTCCTTCTATCGCTCGCGGCCGAGGAAGGAGGAACGGCTCGAGAACTGCTCCTCCAACTGGGCGCGAAGCCGGACGACCTGGTGAGAGAACTCGAGCAACGGCTGGCCAAGATGCCCACGGCCGACCGGATCTCCCCGTCGGACCAGTACATTTCCCGCTCGCTCGCCGCCGCGTTGGACAAGGCCGAGGCGGAGGCGGACGCCCGGAAGGACCGCTACACGAGCGTCGAGAATCTCCTCCTCGGGCTGGCCGAGGCCCCCTCGGCCGCCCGAGACCTTCTGGAAAAGAACAGCGTTCGCCCGGCGGCCCTGAAGGCCGCCATCGAGACCCTTCGCGGAGCCGGCCGCACCGTCACCGACCGTCAAGAGGAGTCGAAGTACCAAGCGCTCGAGAAGTACGGTCGGGACCTGACCCAGCTGGCGCGGCAGCACAAGCTCGACCCCGTCATCGGACGGGATGAAGAGATTCGTCGCGTGATCCAGATTCTCTCCCGTCGCACCAAGAACAACCCGGTCCTTATCGGGGATCCGGGCGTGGGAAAAACGGCCATCGTCGAAGGCCTTGCACTCCGGATCGCCTCGGGGGATGTGCCCGAGTCGCTCAAGGACAAGCGAGTGATCGCGCTCGATCTGGGCTCCCTGCTGGCGGGCGCGAAGTTCCGGGGAGAGTTCGAGGAGCGGCTCAAGGCGGTTCTCCAAGAAGTGGAGCGCTCCGAAGGGCAGGTGGTCATGTTCATCGATGAACTCCACACGCTGGTCCATGCCGGCGCCACGGAGGGCGGTGCGATGGACGCCTCGAACCTGCTCAAACCAGCGCTGGCTCGCGGCACTCTCCATGCCATCGGCGCGACGACGACCCAGGAGTACCGAAAGTACATCGAGAAGGACGCAGCGCTCGAGCGGCGATTCCAACCCGTGGTGGTACGAGAGCCGACGGTCGAGGATACCATCTCCATCCTCCGGGGACTCAAGGAACGGTACGAATTGCACCACGGGGTCCGGATTCACGACTCGGCGCTCGTGGCCGCCGCCACGCTCACCGCACGATACCTGTCGGACCGTCGGCTGCCGGACAAGGCGATCGATGCGATCGATGAGGCGGCTTCGAGCGTTCGACTCGGACTGGATTCTCGGCCGCCCGAACTGGATCAGCTGACCCGCCGGCTCCGGCAGCTGGAGATCGAAAGGACCGCGCTCCGTCGGGAGGCGGACTCCGCCTCCAAAGAGCGTCTGAAAGCTCTCGAGAAGGAACTCGCCGAACTCAAGGAGCGCGACTCAGCCCTCACCGCCCGCTGGAACCGGGAACGCGCCCAGGTCCAGGAGGTGCGGACGCTCCGCGAACGCCTCGACAAGCTCAAGGTGGAGGCGGAGGAGGCCGAGCGCACCGGGGATCTGGAGAAGACCGCCCGACTCCGCTACGGAGAGATTCCGGAGCTCCAGCGAAAGGTCGAGGCGAAGAATCAGGCGCTCAAACCGTCGCAGGGAGATTCCCTGCTGCGCGAGGACGTGGACGAGGAAGACGTGGCCAAGGTCGTTGCGAAATGGAGTGGCGTGCCGGTCTCTCGGATGCTCGAGGGAGAGACCCAACGCCTGTTGCATCTCGAAGACGAACTCAAAAAGCGCGTGATCGGTCAAGACGAGGCCGTCGACCTCGTGTCCCGGGCGGTTCGACGCTCCCGGTCGGGGCTGGCGGATCCCAACCGACCGATGGGCTCTTTCCTGTTCATCGGACCGACGGGGGTCGGAAAGACCGAGCTGGCCAAAGCCCTCGCCGAGGTGCTCTTTCACTCGGACAAGGCCCTCGTCCGGATCGATATGAGCGAGTACATGGAGAAGCACACGGTAGCCCGTCTGATCGGAGCCCCGCCGGGCTACGTGGGTTACGAAGAGGGCGGCCAGCTGACCGAGGCCGTCCGAACCCGGCCCTACACGGTGATCCTCTTCGACGAGGTCGAAAAGGCTCACGCGGACGTTGTGAACGTGCTGCTCCAGCTTCTCGACGACGGTCGGTTGACCGACGGACAGGGTCGAACCGTGGACTTTCGGAACACCCTCGTCATCATGACGAGCAACCTCGCGACGGACCTTCTCGCGGAAGCCAAGACGGACTCGGAGCGGCGCGCAGCGGTCGACACTGCGCTCCGGGCCCACTTCCGGCCGGAGTTCCTCAACCGGCTCGATGACATCGTGATCTTCCGTAATCTCTCGGAAGGGGACATCCTCCGCATCGTCGACTTGCAACTCGACCTGGTGGCGAACCGGCTCCGGGAACGTCGGATCCAGCTGAAGGCCACGGACGAGGCCCGAAAACTCCTCGGGCAGGCCGGCTACGACCCCCAGTTCGGGGCCCGACCGCTCCGGCGCACGATCCAACGGATGGTGGTGGACCCTCTCACCACGCGTCTCCTGGCGGGCGAGTTTCGGGACGGATCGACGATCACCGTCGGCGTAAAGGGCGGCGAGATCCAGCTCACGAGCTCTACGCCGAAGGGCGCGGCGAAAAGCGGGTAGGTGAACCGCCGCTGACCTCGGTCGTTGCGGTCCTGGGCTCTCCCGAGCTCGGGAAGGAACTGGGCAAGCGAGGCACGTCCAGCGACATTACCCTCTACAACCTCGTCCGGGATGGGCACGTGCTCACCACCGTCGAGCCGACGCAGTTCCCTGAAAAATTCCCCCCGCTGCTCTACGCGATCGCGCTGGCGGACCGGGTGATTCTCGTCGTGGCCGCTCTCGACCGGGCCTTCGCGGAGAGCGTCGCGACGCTCGACCTGTTCGATACACCGGTCTCGATCTACCTGAGCGCCGGCGTGGGGGAGGCGGAGGTTCGCCGGGTCCTGAAAGGAAGCCGGTTCGAATCGGCGTCCCTCCCCGGCCTCGACGTCCCCCATCTCCGGGAGGAGCTGATCGCTTGGAATCCTCCGCCCGTCGCCGACGGCCGAGTCGAGGTCCGACTGGACCATGCATTCCCGGTCAAAGGGGTGGGGACCGTGGCGCTGGGGTTCGTCCAGCGAGGCATCCTGCACGCCCACGACCGGCTTCGTCTATGGCCGACCGACCGAGAGGTGGAGGTCCGGTCGATCCAATCCCAGGACGTCGACCTCCGGGAAGCGGCTCAAGGTACCCGCGTGGGCGTCGCGCTGAAGGGAGTCGACGCCGACGAGGTCTCGCGCGGGCAGGTCCTGGCGCCGGGAACCGGCCTCACCGTGGGGAACCGGTTCACGCTTCGGGATCGGAAAGATTCCCGATATTACCGGGGACGACTGGACGGAGGGGCGCAGCTGCAGCTTCTCGTGGGGCTGCAACTAGTTCCTGCACGTGTCGAGAACGTGGCGCCCGACCGGCTCGGGCTCTCGACCGACCGGCCGGTTGTCGCCTGCCCAGGCGATCCCGTCTGGCTCGCCGACCTGTCCGCCGCTCCGGGCCCCCGGATAGTGGCGCGAGCCGTACTGGACGAAGTGAAACTTGATACGCCCCCGCCGACGTCTTCTAAGACGTGACCCTGCCGCCGGCACCCCGACTGATGACGGAAGCCGCTCAGCCGGCGCCGACCCCGCATGACCGGACCTGTTCCAACTGCCGGACCCCGCTGGTGTTCCAGGGCCGCCACCCGTTCCGCACCGGGGGTCTCTCGGGACACACCGAGAACGTGATCCTTCTCGAGATGCAGTGGTGCCCTCACTGCGGCCGGGTCGAGTTCTTCAGCGGGACCTAACGGCCCGCTAGGCGAACATCGTGACGGACTCCTTACGGAGTTCTTCCTCGCCGACGACCTTTTCGACCGCGCGGTCGAAATCCGCGGCGGTCACGTAGTCGCGTTCCTCTCGGATCGCGAACATTCCGGCTTCGGTGCAGATCGACTTGATGTCCGCACCCGTCGCGCCGTCCGTGTGGTTCGCCAGCGCATCGAAATCGATCGAGTCTTTGATCGCCATCCCGGCCGAGTGAATACGGAAGATCTCGGCCCGGCCCTGGTAGGAGGGTACTGGGATCTCGATGATCCGGTCGAACCGGCCGGGTCGCAGCAGGGCCTCGTCGAGGATGTCGGGGCGGTTCGTCGCCGCGATAATCTTCGTGTTGGCCAGCGGTTCGAACCCGTCCATCTCCGCCAGGAGCTGCATCAGGGTCCGCTGCACCTCTCGGTCCCCGCTCGTCGCAACCTCGAGACGCTTGGCGCCGATCGAGTCGATCTCGTCGATGAAGATCACCGTGGGAGCCTTCTCCCGGGCCAGCTGGAAAAGTTCCCGAACGAGCCGGGCCCCTTCACCGATGTACTTCTGAACTAGCTCGCTGCCGACCAGGCGGATGAACGTCGCGTGAGTGTGGTGCGCCACGGCCTTGGCGATCATCGTCTTGCCGGTCCCCGGAGGGCCGATCAGCAGCACGCCCTTCGGCGGCTCGACACCGACCTTCTTGTACAGCTCCGTCCGGAGGAGAGGGTACTCGACGGCCTCTCGAATATCCCGAATCTGGTCGCTGAGGCCCCCAATATCGGAGTACGCCACGTTGGGCTTCTCCACTATCTCGCTCGCCGTGACCAGCGGGTCGACCGACGCGGGGAGGACGCCCATCACGGCCAGGGTCTGCTTGTTGAGGGCCACCCGGCAGCCGACCGAGAGCTTGTCGTGCTCCACGTTTTCGGCGGAGTTGACGACGAAGTCCGGTCCGGTAGAGGACTTGACCACGACGCGGCCATCGGTGAGGATGTCCCGGACGCTTCCGACGATGAGCGGAGGGTACCGGAGCCGGTCCAGCTCGGTCTTGAGCCGCTTGACCTCGCGCTGCAGCCGGAGGATCTCGGCCTCCATGTAGTGCCGCTCGCTCTCGACCCGCTTGATGGCCTCGGCGAGTTGGCTGTTCCTCAGTTCGAGGAAGTTCACGCGGTCGAAGTCGGGGTTCTGCGGCGCAGGTTCGGTATCCGCCATCCGGTTGCACGTCTCCGAGAAGAGACCAGTTCTTCTAGTCGCTCTAGGATTATACCTCTTTAGGTTCGCTGGTACTATCAGCGACGCGTCCGCGTTCCGGCGGAGGGTTCTCGCGCGGACGCCGCGAACGAGCCTGCACCGGCTTTAAGGGCCGCGCCGGGGCTCCGTCGAAGGTGCCGCCATCGAACGCCCCTCGTACGGGCCGGGCCTTTGCCCCCGGCCACGTGACCGGAATATTTTCTCCGGAACTCGGCACGCGAGATCCCCGGGCGCGTGGGTCGGTGGGCGCGGGGCTCGTCCTTCAGGCCGGGGTCTTCGCCTCCGCCGAGTGGCATGCCTCGGCTCGCTCGTCAGTCCTGATTCGATCCGACGTGACGCAGCCCCTTCCCATCTCTCTCGACGTGGCTCGCCGGCTCCTGGCGCGGCGACCGGGTCGGCTTCGGATCACGCTTCGTCACGAACTTCCCATCGGCCAGGGATTCGGTACGAGCGCCGCAGGGGCGCTTTCGACAGCGCTCGCGGTTGCCGCCGCCACGGAAGATTCTCGTCAGCGTGCGGTCGAAGTGGCGCATCTCGCCGACTTGTTCGGGGGCGGGGGGTTGGGCGGAGTCGCCGCGATCTTGGCGGGGGGCCTGGAGGTGCGAGAGGCTCCCGGCGTCCCACCGTGGGGACGCGTCCGACATTACCCCGCGGCGGGCACTGTGTTTGTCGCCATCGGCGGCACGGCGATCCCGAGTCCGGCGTTGCTCGGTAACTCGCGCTTTTTGAAGCGCGTAGAGGACGCCGCCCGACCGGGGCTGTCTCGGCTGAGGCAGCGCGCGTCCCTTCCGGAATTTCTTCTCGAAGCGGAACGGTTCACGGATGCGCTGCGCCTCGGACCGCCATCGCTGCTCCGGCAAGTGCACAAGCTGCGCACTGAGGACACGCGGGTGGCACAGGCCATGTTTGGCCGGAGCCTGTTCGCGATGCCTCTCTCGGGTCCCGCGCGGACGGCGCTGATCAGCAGGCTCACGCGACTCGGCCTTCGGGCGGCCGAGGTTCCGCTCGCCCGAGCGGGCGCTCGGGGACAAAGGCTTTAGAACCCTCCCGGCTCCGCGCGGCCTCTATGACGCGCAAGCCGGCCCGCATGTACCGGAAGATCGAGGGCCAGGTGTACACCCGGCAGGAGTACATGGGCGGCATCCCGAACAATCGCATCACCCAGTTCGACACGGGCAATCTGCGTCAAGAATTCCCTGTCCTGGTCAGTCTCCGGGTGGACGAGGCGGCGCAGGTCCGTGACATTGCGCTCGAGGCGGCGCGTATCAGTGCCGTTCGGGTGATGGAGAAGCAGGCGCCGAACGGCTACCATCTCAAGGTGCGTCGGTACCCCCATCAGATTCTCCGCGAGCACAAGATGGCGACCGGTGCCGGAGCCGACCGTATCTCGGACGGAATGCGGCGCGCGTTCGGCAAGCCCGTCGGACACGCGGTGCGGGCCCAGATCGGAGCTGAGCTCATGACCGTGTACACCTCCGAAGAGCACATCGAGGACGCGAAGGAAGCGCTCCGAAAGGCGTCCCACAAGCTGCCGTCGCCCTCGCGAGTCTCGATCACTCGCCAGGCGGCATCGTAGCGCCCACGGGCGGCTGCACCCCGGGGTCAAGCCCCCGGACTATCAGTACTGGGCATCCCACGTGGTGGACGACCGCATCCGAGATGCTACCCAGAAGAAGCCGCTTGGCGGTCGACAATCCCCGGGACCCGATGATCAACAGGTCTGCCGGATGTCCTTCGATGTACGAGACGATCTCGTCGACCACGTGGCCCTCGAGGCACACACCGGTGGCCCCGCTGAGGCCCGCTGACTGGGCCCGGGCTATTCCGGAATTCACCAGTTCGCGATAGAACTTGAGCTCCCCTTCCGGCATTTCGGTAGGGGCCCACGGTTCCGTCGAGGAGAGGTACAGGGGCACCATCGGCGCGACGGTGAGGATCGTGAGGGCCGAAGAGTAACGTTTGGCCAGGTCAATGGCGAAGTTGAGCGCGTGGTCGGCGTACGGCGACCCGTCGAGGGCCACTGTGATCCGACCGATGTTAATGGGCACCGCGGGAGCCATATGAGCGGCGCGAGAAGCGACTCAGAGTAAAAGGGGCTCGCCAAAGCCGTGACGGTAAGTTCTTAATCCCCTAAGGGGCCCTATCATCCGGTCGCCGGGAAGTTGAGAACGTGGCTCCGAGATGCACGAACTGCGGGTCGTCCGACCTAGTATGGGCTCCTGAGGTCAAATCGGGGACGATTGGATCGGGCGCTATCTCGCTGCGGAGCCGAGGAGAACTTCCGCTCGGCGCCCGTATCTGCCGTCAATGTGGCCACGCCGAGCTGTTTCTCCACGACCTTTCCGTGGTGCGGAACCCCTCCGCCTGGCGGCCAGGGGAGTTCACCGTCATCCAGGCCAATCCCCACCATCATCACGAACACGACGTCCGCGCCAACCCGGTCCCTGCTCCAGCACCGATGCCTACCAATCCCGCCCCGGCGCCCCCGATGACTCCGACGCCTTCACCGCCAGCTCCACCCGCTCCACCTGTGATGGCCGTGCCGCCTCCGATGGCGGCCCCTCCACCTCCTCCGCCGCCCCCCGTCGCGACGGTCGCCCCACCGGCTCCTCCTCCGCCGCCACCGGTCGCACCCTCTGTCCCCGCCCCGTCGCCTCCAGAGCCGGGCGCCCCGGAGCCGATCGCCGTGGGGTCCGAGCGGCTAGAAGCGACGGCTGACGCGACGAAAGCCGCTGCGGCGAAAAAGAAAACTCGAAAGAAGAGTTCGGGCTCGTCCTAACCGCTTCGTTGCTCCTCGGGCCGAGTGGGCCGGAGTTAGGGCGGTTTGCGAGAGGTCGCGTGAAGCTTCCGTGGACCCGTTAAGCCGCCTTGACTGTGTTTACTTCCCCCACCACATCTTCGCCGGTTCCCATGAACGCCGCGTCCCCACGATATGCACGGACGGACTCCACCCCAACCCCTGAGGTTTCGACGCACCACCCGCGTCTGCGGGGGATGAACCTGCTCGACGCCCCGCTACTCAACAAGGGAACCGCGTTTACCCACAACGAACGTACCGAGCTCGGCCTGCATGGGCTTCTCCCGCCGCAGGTGGAGACGTTGGACCACCAGGTGGTCCGCGCGTACGAAGCATTCCGTCGGAAGACCGACGACCTCGAGCGCCACATCTACCTGCGAGCTCTTCAGGACACGAACGAGGTGCTGTTCTACCGACTGCTGCTCGACCACATGGAAGAGATGATGCCGGTGGTCTACACCCCGGTCGTCGCGCTCGGCTGCCAGGAGTTCTCCCACATCTACCGACGTCCGAGAGGTCTCTTCATCCCGTATCCGCTACGGGATTCGATCCCCACCCTGCTCCGGCACCGACCGAACCCCGAGGTGGACGTCATTGTCGTCACCGACGGGGAACGGATACTGGGAATCGGTGACCAGGGGGTTGGCGGCCTCGGGATCCCCATCGGCAAGCTCTCCCTCTACACCCTAATCGGCGGCGTGCGCCCCGAGCGGACGCTTCCGATCGTGCTGGACGTGGGCACGAACAACGTCGAGCGTTTGGAGGATCCAGAGTACCTCGGCTGGCGGCACCCTCGGGTCGCCGGCGCTGAATACGACGAGTTCATTGACCGGTTCGTTCGGGCCGTGCGGCACGCGCTGCCGGGCACCGTCCTGCAATGGGAAGATTTCGGTGCCGAACACGCCCGCCCGATCCTCGAGAAATACCGGGAGCGGGTGCTCACGTTCAACGACGATATCCAAGGGACGGGAGCGGTAGCCCTCGGGGCGATTCTTTCGGCGCTGTACGTCACGGGTCAGCCGCTCCGGGAGCAGCGGATCGCGATCTTCGGAGCCGGTTCCGCCGGTTTGGGGGTCGCTGACACGGTCCGCGCGGCGATGGTTCAGGACGGCCTCAAGGACGCCGACGCTCGGGGCCGATTCTGGCTCGTCAACCGGGGTGGTCTTCTCCACTCCGATCGGTCGGACCTGAGCGAAGCACAGCGCGTTTACGCGCGGCGGTGGGAGGAGGTCGCCCCCTGGGCGAAGGCCGACCCGCACCGCGTGAGCCTCAGCGAAACCGTGCGCGGGGTCCATCCCACGATCCTCATCGGGCTTTCGACGGTCGGGTGTGCTTTCGATCAGCCCCTGGTCCGGGAGATGGCCTCGGCCGTCGAGCGACCCGTGATCTTCCCGCTTTCGAACCCCACGGTGAAGAGCGAGGCAACCCCGGAGGACCTGCTCCGGTGGACGGAGGGAAAGGCCGTGGTCGCGACCGGGTCACCGTTCACACCGGTTCGGATGGCAGGTCGCACGATCGCGGTCGCTCAGTGCAACAACGTCTACATCTTCCCCGCACTGGGACTCGGGGCGGTTGCATCCGGCGCCCGCCGCGTCACGGACGGAATGATCCTGGCCGCGGCTCGTTCCCTCGCCGACCATTCACCGGCACGTTCGGATCCCACCGCCCCCTTGTTGCCGCCGATCCCGGCGCTGCGGGCCCTCGCGCGAGACATCGCTCTGGCCGTCGGTCTCGAGGCGCAGCGGACCGGTCATGCCGTTGCCACCACCCGGGAGGAGCTGCGGACGCGGATTGCCGCCACCCAATGGACTCCGACGTATCCCTGCTACGAGGAGTTCACTGACAGCCCTGAACTCCGGCCGGTCGCCTGACCGTTCCCGGCGGGCGCGAACGGGGGCGCTTACAGCAGCGCGATGACGCCACAGAATACGATGGAGGAAAGACAAACCCAGTACGCTGCCTTCCAGAATCCCCGAGAGGCCTGCTGGCCCATGATGTGTTGGTCCGACGCGAGGGTTCCAACGAGAATACCCGGCCCAATGAGAATGAACACGAGCGCCACCATGAGCAGCAGCACCAGCGCCAGAGGATGGGGGTAGAGGAACGGAATGATCACGGCGGGGACGCTTTCCCCCACGTAGACCCAGAATGCGCGTCCCCGGGGAAGCCCCAGAGCTTCGACGACGCCCCACGCACTCCCCAGCGAGATCACCACCAAGGCGAGGAACGCCGCCGCGATGAGGCCCACCGCGAAGGCATAGGGGAGGAACCAGCCCCCGACGGACGCCAAGGCGGCCGCCGCACCGCTGGTGGTGAACAGGTTCGCGTTGGCGTGCATTCCGGCCCCGAGCATCAGGAAAGCGACCATCAGAAGCTCGCTCACCACGGCGCCGAAGAGGGTCTCTTTGCGCACGCCAGATACCGTTGACCCCACTTTTTCGGCCGTGGCCGACGACTGGTAGAACAGCATGAAGGGCATCACGACCGCGCCGGCGTTGGCGGCCAGGAGAAAGACGAAGGACGGGTTGGCGGAGAAGTAGACCGGATTGTCCGGTAGTATGCCCCGTACCATCAGCGCCGACCCGACGAGAACGATGAAGACCGCCGATATGCCGAGCAGGATTCGCTCGACCCAGATGTACTTCCCCCGCGCGACGAGCGCGATGTGCAGGACGAAGGTGGTCGGCAGCGAGAGGTAGAGCGGAACGCCGAAGATCCCGAAGGCCAACCCGATCGCCGCGTACTCGGCCACATAGCTTGCGATGTCGGCGGCCGCGACCGGCAGCGCGATGGCCAGGCTCGCTCGACGGGACCGGGTCTCCCGGACGAGCTCCCCTAGACCTTTGCCGGTGACCGCGCCGATGCGTCCAGCGGCTTCCTGGACGAAGAAGAGGGGAATTATCAACAGCAGGAGGAACCAGACGAGGTCATACCGGTACGCCACCCCGGATTCGACGCCCGTCAGAATGCTCGCGGCATCGACGTCCGCGATCATGACGAGCCAGGCGGGACCCCAGGCGTGGAACCACTTTCGAGAAACTTGGGGCGCGGCACTCTCCGAAGGAAGCCGGAGCGGCGCGGATGCGGCTACAGATGAGTCGGCGACCGGCACGGTGAATGCCCCGATTTGAGGACCGGAAGGTGAGCATTTATCCGTACTGTCTGTGAACTGGCTACATATATATTTCACAATGTGAACGCGCGCCGGTTCGATATGGCCCGTCGAGGCGAACGGGTACTTCAGCGGGCCGTTTTTTTTGCGACTTGAAGTTCAGTCCCCCGAATCAGAGGAACCTCGAAAGGCGGGGCGCTTGTCCCCGGAAGGGGGATAGCGGGGCATGGATTTGAACCATGGATCTACGGGTTATGAGCCCGTCGGGATTTCAGGACGGCCGGCGTTCGTCGGCCGCTTTCCTGACTACCCTACCCCGCTGCGGCGCGAGCGAGGGGACCGACATATTTAGTTCCTCCCCGGTTCGGAGGAACCGGCCTCTTCCTCCGAGGCTACGATAGGACCTGGAGTCCGGGAAGCGCCTCGTTGGCGGACTCGATCGCACGTCGGGAGTATTCCTCGAGCGCGCCCCGCTGCGCGTCGTCGAGCTGGAGAGCGGGCCAGCCCCAGTGAAGGGCCACGGTCGACCCGATCCGCACGTCGGGTACCACGCGCGGGTCGAAGGAAACCTCGACGATTTTTGGGGGCCCCGCCGCGAGCCGGGCGTCGCGGACCGCCCACGAAGACCGCTCGACCCGGAGCGTCGCTCCCTCCCGAGCGCGTACCGTTCCCCACGCAGGACGGCAGGCTTCCATGTTGGCGAGCGTCGTCTCCACGTGACCCGTGACGTTGCCCACGCCGACGAAGCTCACGTGAAAGGCGTGGTGGAACAGCGGCCGCGAAGGGAGATGGTCCCCCAGTCGGCGCGAGAAGGACCGCGGAAGCCCTCGACGAACCAGGGCCTCTAACAAGCCCCGAAAGTCCCTGGAGTCGAGCGCGTCGAGGAGGGAATTCCCCACCCAGTAGGCTTCCACGACCCGGCGATCGAATGGGTCGAGTCCGTGCTTGTGGCCGATCGCCTCGAGGTAGGGCATGAGCGCCTCGAACCGGCTCAGGTGCGCACGGGCCTCGACGTGACCCTCGTCCGTCGTGATCGCACGATATAGGTCAGGCTCCGCGTCCGAGGGTCCGCAGTACTGGAGCCGGTTCGTTGCGATGCTAAAGCGAGCGCAAAGCGCGACGCCATCCATCTTACGCGGCCCGTCCGAATCCCCCGCGGACCCGGTCAGCGAGCACCGTCCAGGTCTGACGGAGCAGGGTCAGCCCCACCACGATCACCACCCCACCCACCACGGCCGCCGCCCCCGCCGCCTGCGCCAGCGTGAAGGAACTTCCCGCGACGAGCACGGACAGCACCCAGGTGACCGGGAAGCCGAGAACCAGGACCGAGGTGGCCA
>JASHPV010000187.1 GCA_030037875.1 Thermoplasmata archaeon | reverse complement strand
CATCACGGCGGGTTTCCGGGCGCTAGCCGGAGGAGAGATCACCGAGTATTCGCAACTTCTGGACCAGACCCGTCACGAAGCCCTCCAACGACTCCAGCAGCACGCACAGACCCTCGGCGCCAACGCCGTGGTCGGGGTAAGCTTCGCGTCCTCCGAGCTCAGCGAAGTGATGAGCGAGATCTTGGCTTACGGCACCGCGGTCCAGGTCGAACCGGACCCGTCGCCCCCTCAGGCGGTATCTCTTCGCTAGCGTCCGCTGTGCGGAATCACCTCACAGGATAGGGACCCTCCATGCAGAAATCCCGGGGAAAGTCGACGCGAGCCCGTCCTATCCCTCGAAAATCGTCGGGCGCAGGGGCGGAGGCCGCCCTGCAGGATGCGACGCAACGGGCCCTCCGATACTTGCGAGGCCTTCCGGGGCGACGAGTCTTTCCGGGCGCGACGGAGGTGCAGAGGCTTCAGGCCCTGGATGGGCCGGTTCCGGAGTCGGGAGCGGACGCCAGCCAGGTGATCCAGCTTCTCGACGAAGCAGGGTCCCCGGCGACAGTCGCATCCGCCGGAGGTCGGTACTTCGGGTTCGTGGTGGGGGGCGCCCTTCCTGCGGCACTCGGCGCCAACTGGTTGGCCGGGGCCTGGAATCAGAACGCGGGTCTGTTCACCTTGTCGCCGGTCGCAGCCCGCCTGGAGGAGATTGCTCTCCGGTGGAGCCGTGAGCTGCTGGGTCTTCCCGCGGGCAGCGAGGGTGCATTTGTCACCGGGGCTACCATGGCCAATTTTACCGGCCTCGCGGCGGCCCGCCACGCTGTGCTTGCGGCGGCTGGGTGGAACGTCGAGGAGCAAGGTCTCGCCGGCTCTCCCCCCATCACACTGGTGGTCGGCGACGAGATTCACGTCTCGGTGCTGAAAGCAATCTCAATGCTGGGCCTCGGACGCGGCCGGGTCGTCCGGGTTCCGGTCGACCGTCAGGGTCGAATGCGGACCGATGGATTGCCCGAAGCGACCGGGCCGACCATCGTTTGCCTTCAAGCCGGGAATGTGAATACCGGGGCGTTCGATCCGGTCTCGGAGATCGCTCCGAAGGCGAAGGCCCATGGCGCATGGGTACACATTGACGGGGCGTTCGGCCTCTGGGCAAACGTCGCTCCGTCCCGGCGTCGTTTGATGGAGGGAATCGCGTTGGCGGATTCCTGGGCGACGGACGGGCACAAGTGGTTGAATGTTCCGTACGACAACGGCCTGGTCTTTGTTCGAAACCCGGCGGATCTCCGCGCGGCGATGTCATCCGACCCGGCGGCCTACCTCGTGACCAGCGACCATCGGGAGCCGTCCCATTTTGCCCCCGAGATGTCCCGTCGCGCTCGCGGCGTCGAAATGTGGGCGGCGATCCGTGCCCTGGGCCGGACCGGTATCGCAGAGTTGGTCGAACGCACCTGCCAATTGGCGTCCTACTTTGGCGACCAGCTCCGAGGGGCCGGGTTTGACGTCCTGAACGATGTGGTGTTGAACCAGGTCCTGGTAAGTTTCGGGGACGACGAGACCAACTCACGCGTGATCTCGGCCGTACAGGCCGACGGAACGTGCTGGTGCGGGGGCACCCGGTGGCAAGGCCGGTCCGCCATGCGGATCAGTGTGAGCTCGTGGGCCACGACGAAGGAAGACGTGGACCGTTCGTTACGGGCGATCCGCCGGATCGCAGGAGACGCGCGTCATCACCGATAAATCGGCGGAGCACGCTCCGCTCCCTGGAACATCGATACAACAGGAATTCGCGATAACTACTACTGCGCTGTAATATACAGATGCGAACAATATCTGCGTCGTGGCGCACGCTCTCGCAGGCGACCGGAAGAACGCGGTCCGGCTTCATCGCAATCATCCGGCGACGGGTACTCCGTTCGAGAGCCTCACCGCGAGCTTTCGCCTCCTCCGGCGGCTGGTCGCCGAGCAGCTCGAGGAAGACCGACTGGCCGTCACGGACTTTTGGGCGCTCACGTGGATTGACAGCGGTGAGTCGAGCCCTACGGGTCTAGGCCGGCTTCTCGCCGTCTCCCCCGCGGGCATCACTCAGCTCCTCGACCGACTCGAACGTCGCGGACTGCTCCGCCGATCGCGCAGTGCGGGCGACCGCCGCGCAACCGTACTCTCACTGACTGCCGAAGGACGACGGCTCCGGCGACGGGCCGGCGCTCGGTGCTCCCGATTTCTAGGCGACTTTGCGACGGAGTTCACACCCACCGGGCTGGTGGCTCTGCAAACTGTCTCCAACGAACTCGGCGCGATCCTCGCCCGACGGCACGCGAACCCGACCCACTCGGGGTGATCCTCGTTGGTAGCCTACAAGTGGACCGTACTCTCGAACACGACGCTGGGCGGGCTCCTGGCCTCGCTCGACGGCACGATCCTTCTCATCGCGCTGCCGGTGATTCTGCGCGGGGTGGGGGTCAACCCCTTTCTTCCCTCGAGCTTTCCGATCCTGATCTGGCTCCTGCTCGGGTACGGAGTGGTGACCGCCACCCTTCTCGTCACCGTCGGCCGGCTATCGGACATGTTCGGTCGGGCCCGAATGTACAACATCGGATTCGCGATATTCTCCACCGGCTCGATCTTCCTTTTCCTGGATCCCTGGAGCGGTGCGTCTGGTGCCTGGGCCCTCGTGGGGTTCCGACTCATCCAAGCGTTGGGGGCGTCGTTCCTCTTCGCCAATTCCGCGGCACTGATCACTGACGCCTTCCCCGCGACCGAGCGGGGAAAGGCGATCGGGATCAACCAGATCGCCTTCATCGGCGGGTCCATGGTGGGTCTCGTCCTCGGCGGCATTCTGGCCAGCATCCCGACGCTCCACATCGGACCGCTCGTGCTCCCCACGTGGCGCCTGATCTTCCTCGTAAGCGTCCCGGTGGGCATCGCGGGGACGGTCTGGGCCTACGCGAAGTTGCGCGAGACCTCGATCCGACACGCCGGCCAGCGGATCGACTACCTCGGTAACAGCGTGTTCGCAGTGGGTCTGACCCTCGTACTCATCGCGACCACCTACGGACTCCTCCCATACGGATCCTCCAGCATGGGGTGGTCCAGTCCGTGGGTCATCGGTGGACTCGCCGGCGGGCTCGGGCTTCTCGTGGCGTTTTTGGTCGTGGAGACGCGCGTCGCCGACCCTATGTTCCGGCTCGCCCTGTTCCGCGTTCGGTCGTTCGCCGCCGGGAACATCACGTCTTTCATGGGATCCCTAGCCCGCGGCGGCATGATGCTGCTCCTCGTGCTCTGGTTCCAGGGGATCTGGCTGCCCCTGCACGGATACTCGTTCGCGGAAACCCCGTTCTGGGCCGGTGTACTGATGATGCCGATGATCGGGGGCTTCCTAGTGGCGGGTCCCTTGAGCGGCTGGCTCTCTGATACCCGTGGGCCGAAGGTCCTCGCAACGACCGGTATGGTCATCGCGTCAGCGACCTTCTTCGGTTTGGCGACGCTGCCGACGAACTTCGCCTACTGGGAGATGGGTCTACTGCTCTTCGTTCAGGGTTGCGGCATGGGCATGTTCGCCGCCCCGAACGCGGCGGCGGTCATGAACTCGGTTCCACCGGAGAATCGCGGGGTCGCGTCGGGCATGATGGCCACCTTGCAGAACACCGGCCAACAGGTCTCGCTCGCGATCTTCTTCACGATCGTCATCCTCGGATTGGCTTCGGGACTCGGTACCTCGGTCCACCAAGCGCTGGGCGCGGCACACGTCGGCTCCGCCGATACCGCGATTCTCGGCGGGATCGTTGCGTCCAACCCCACAGGGGCCCTCTTCGGCGCCTTCCTGGGTGAGAATCCGATGGGATTGCTTCTCCAGGGAGCGGCGCTCGTCCCCGGATGGACCCCGCTCTCGACGAGCGTCGCGCAGACCCTGTTGGCCCCCCACTTCTTCGCCTCCGCGATCGCGCCGGCCTTCTCCCGCGCCCTGGGCGAGGCCTTCCTGTTCGCGGGCGTCGTGACCGCGCTCGGTGCGGTCGTGTCTGCGTTCCGGGGGAATCGGTACGTGTATGGGGAAGACAAGGTCGGAGCACGTCGCAAGAGCCCTCCCTCCACCGCGGCGCCCGGGCCCGAACCCGTGGCGGTGAAGGTCGATGTCGGGGGTCGGTTATCCCGGTAATCGCGGGACTCACCGAGGGCGCTGCGGACGCTCATACGGCCCTCGCCAGGGCTTGGCTGCAGAGTTCGTACCCCGTCACATAAACCCCGACCGCGGTTCCCAAGCGAGTCGGTTCAGGCTGCCGTGTCCGCGACCTCACTACCGTCCGTCGGGCCCGCCGGGCCTCCCTCAAGCGCCCCCGGTTCCGAGGCTGACCCCCGCGCGTCGCGGTACCGATTGTACGGCCTCGAATTCAGTCTCAACACGACCGCCCTCGACGCCCTAGAACGTCTCGCCCGCTCGATCACACGGGAGCAGCTCCACACGTGGTTCATCCGTTTTCGGGGGACAGAAGAAGTGGCACTCCTCACCACCTGCCATCGCGTAGAGCTCTTCCTGCTGCTACGGTCCGCTCAGGAACTCGATCGGTGGCGGGAGGTGCTTCCGGGCGCGCCCAATTCTTGGCGGGTACGAGAGGAGGGAGCGGCAGTGCATCACCTGTTCCGGGTCGCGGCCGGCCGGGAGTCCCTAGCGCGGGGTGAGGGCGAAGTCCGTCACCAGGTCCGGGCGGCGGGGCGACGGGTCCATTCCCGTCATCCCCGCCCCGTTCTCCGAGATTTGCTTGTCCGAGCGGCCGAAGCGGCGGACGAGGTGTGCCCGTCGGTGCCCTCCTCACAGTCGATCGCGGCCATCGCTACCGAGCGTCTCCTGAACATGGTGGCGCGACCCCATCCCCGTGTGGTCGTCATTGGCTCGGGCACGGTAGGGCGTCAGGTCGCCGAGAATCTCTCGAAGCGGGCGCGAGTGACCCTTCTCTTTCACAAGAATCCCCCCGACGTGTCGTTCCTCCGGGCGACGGGAGCTCAAGCCGAACGGTTCGAACGGCTCGGCAAGGTGCTCGGCCGGGCCGACGCGGCGGTCACCGCCGCCAAGTTCGGTGACCGGGGCCTCCATGCTACGGACCTTCCGCGAGACCATCCGCTGCTCTTAATCGACCTGGGAATGCCTCGGAACATCGACCCGGACGTTCGGGAACTCTCGAACGTTCGCCTCGTGGATCTGGAGGAGCTTTACCTGACGGCGGGTCGGGCTCATCCCTCCGACGAGGTGGATGCTCGAGTGGGAGAGCTGGCGGATGCCTGCACGGAGCGGCTCGAATTCTGGCTCCTCGAACCCTGGGTGGCATCGCTGCGTCGGGCCGCAGAGGAGCTGCGCCGCTCGGAAGTCGTCCATGCTCGCCCTTTCCTGGGCTCGATCACCCCGGACCAGGAGCTTGCGATCGAACGGTTGACCGAGCGGCTCGTGGCCCGCCTGATGCTCCCGCCCACCCAGCATCTGCGCGCCTTGCCGCCGGGCCCGGAGGGAGACCGTCAGCGTCGGTGGGCCCTCGACCTCTTCCGTACCCCGCCACGCGACCCGTGACCGAACGCATCCGGGTCGGTACCCGGCGGAGCCGACTCGCGCGGGCTCAAACGGAGATGGTCCTCGCCCAGCTCCGTAGGGCAGCGCCCGAATGGCGGTTTGACGCTGTGCCGCTGGATACTACGGGAGACCGGGATCGATCCCCTGGAGGCTCCCCCGATTTCACGGACCTCATCGACCAGTCACTACTCCGGGGGGGCGTGGACCTCGCCGTCCATAGCGCCAAGGACCTGCCAGCCGGGCTCGACCGACGGCTGGAGCTGGCCGCCTGTCCACGTCGAGCCGACCCCCGAGATTGTCTCGTGGTGGCCACCCACCTAAGACCCGGCCGAATTCCCCGAGGTGCCCGCATCGGTTCGAGCAGTCTGCGCCGCCGCGCTCAATTGCTTCGCTGGAGACCGGACCTCGCGGTCGTCGAGATTCGGGGGAATGTGGACACGCGGATCGGCCTGGTCCGGTCAGGTGCCCTTGACGCGGCCATACTCGCCGTAGCGGGCGTCTCCCGTCTTGGACGCGGGGCCGAGATCGGCCGGGTTCTCCCGTCTTCTCGTTTCTTGCCGGCCCCCGCCCAGGGCGCGCTCGCCGTGGTGGCCCGCGCGGGGGATACGTGGCTCTCGTCCATTGTTCGCCGTATCGACCAGGCGACCACCCACGCGTGCGTAGACGCCGAGCGGTGCTTCGCCGTCGCCATGGGAGGGGATTGCAATGTGCCGTTGGGAGCCCTTGCTACGGTCCGCGGCGGCACGCTGTCGTTGGTGGGAGAGGTTCTCTCGCCGGAAGGGCGAACCCGTGTGCGCGCACGATGTGCGGGCCCGGTCACCGCTGCCGCGAGTATCGGTTCCAGGCTGGGGAAGGTGATGCTCGCCCGGGGGGCCCGCGACCTTTGGGCTCCGGCACATCGGTAGGCGTCTCATGCCCTCGCGTTCCGCCCCCGAGATCGTTCTACTCAGCTCGGCTGGAACTATAGCTGGAATCGACCCATTGCTGCGGAAGGCCGGGGTACGATTCGCGCGGATCGTGACGGTTGTGCCGCAGGCCTTGGAGCCGAGGCGATGGCTTGAACACCTCAACACGTCGCGTCCGCCGGACACGGTGATCGTGACCAGCCAGACCGCTGTCGAGTCTGGCGTGAGGCCGTGGCTTCGGACACTGAAGGGTCGCGTGGGGGCCATCGAATTTTGGGCGGCGGGCCCCGGCACGGCCAAGGCGCTTCGATCCTCCGGAGCGCGTCAGGTGAAGCGAGCCCCAATGCTCGGCGCGGGCGGTATTCAAGCGACCCTGCGCCGGAGACCCCCGAGGACCATTCTCTACTTTCGCTCGGACCGGGCGGGCCCCCATCTCGCCCGTCAACTGAGGTCCTTCGGTCACACGGTGTTCGACGTTGTCGTCTACCGGCTTGCTACCACCCCGGTATTAGGGACGCGGGCCCGGCGTAATCTGCTCGACGCGCACGTTCTGGTCGCAACCAGTCCCTCGGTGTTGTCGGCTCTCCGCCACAGGATCGACCGTCGTTCATTCCTCAAGCTGATTCGACATACGCGCCTGGTCGTTCTCGGCGAGCGGTCTCAACGGGCCGCACGAGGCCACGGATTTCGCCGCGTTACCGTCGCGCCCTCCACGACCGCGCAACGCTTTACTCGTTACCTGCTCCGGGAACTCCGCGATGCCTCGTCGTAGGAATCCGACGACTCGGTCCCCCGCCGCTCCAGCTCGCCCGGTTCGCCTCCGACGATTGCGCCGGACGTCCCAATTAAGAAACTGGATTGCGGAGAGCCAGGTCGAGCTCCGTCGGCTCGTCTTTCCGATCTTCGTCCGGCCGGGTCGTGGACGCCCCCAGCCGATCCATTCGATGCCCGGGATCGAGCGCTATTCCGTGGGTGATCTGGACCCGCTGGCCCGGCAGCTCGAGGACGAGGGCCTACGTGCCGTCCTGGTGTTCGGAGTCGGTCGAACCAAGGATGGCGAGGGGACCGACGCGTGGGCGGCCGATGGCCTCGTCCCTCAAGCAGTCCGCGCGATCAAGCGTGCGGCGCCGAACCTCGTGGTCGTGACCGACGTCTGCCTCTGCGCGTACACGTCTCACGGGCACTGCGGGGTAGTTCGTCGAGGGGGGGTCGCAAACGATGCCACGTGCGAACGCCTCGGTCGGGTGGCTGTGGCTCACGCTCGTGCCGGCGCCGACGTGGTCGCTCCCAGCGCGATGATGGACGGTCAGGTTGGCTGGATCGGTGCCGCGCTCGACTCGGCCGGGTTTGAAGAGACCGCGATCATGGCCTACTCCACGAAGCATGCATCGGTCTTCTACGGCCCCTTTCGGGAAGCGGAGGAATCGGCCCCCGCGTTTGGTGACCGGCGCGGCTATCAGATGGACCCGCGCAACGGCCGCGAGGCCCTTCGGGAGATGGACCGCGACGTCGCGGAGGGAGCGGACATACTCATGGTGAAACCGGCCGTGACCAGTCTGGACCTTCTCGCGCGAGCTCGTGAGCGCTTTCCGCTGCCGCTTGCGGCCTACCAGGTGAGCGGAGAGTACTCGATGCTGAAGCTGGCGGCTGAACGGGGACTGGTCGACGAACGCGCTGCGGTCGAGGAAACGCTCGGGGCTATTCGCCGCGCCGGCGCGGACCTCATCGTTACCTATTTTGCGCGGGACGTGGCGCGATCGGCGCGCACGATGCCATGACCAGCACTCGAGCCGGCCCGAACCCGGAGACAGAGGACCAAACCGAAGAGCCTCGAGACTTCGTCAAGTACAGCTTCTTTCACGTCCGGCCGGAGTGGAGAAGGCTCCCGCCAGAAACTCGGGAGGAAGGAAAGGCGGCCTTCGTGCGAGTTCTGGAACACCCCCCGACCGACGCGCTCCTGAGAACCTACTCGCTCGTTGGCCTGAAGGCCGACATCGAGATGATGGTCTGGTTCATCGCGCCCGAGCTGGCTCCGATCCAGGAGCTCCATTCGCGACTTCTCGGCACCCCGCTCGGAGGCTACCTCGACACGCCGTATTCCTATCTGGGGATGGGACGGCGGTCGGAGTACCTGGGAGACCACGCGCACGAGGGGGAGGGATCCGAAGCTCGTCGTCGACCCTTCGACCTTCCGTACCTCTTCGTCTATCCCTTTGTCAAGAAGCGAGAGTGGTACGGACTCTCGTTCGAGGAACGTCGACGGATCATGGGCGAGCACTTCCGAATCGGACACAAGTACCCCAAGGTCCGGATCCACACGGGGTACTCCTTCGGGCTCGATGACATGGAGTTCATCTTGAGCTTCGAGGCAGAGTCTCCGGCCGAATTTCTCGACCTCGTGAATGACCTTCGACCGACGGAGGCGAGTCGATACACGGCGCGGGAGACCCCGATCTTCACGTGTGTCCTCACCTCCGCGCGTCGCATGCTCGACCTGGCGGACGGATCGCCGTGAGGTCCACCTCTCCCGGACGCCGCTCGCGTGGCCTGTGGCGTCGCGCCTTGAAAGTCCTCGTCGGTGGAGTCGACAGTCCGGTCCGGTCGTTTCGCGGCGTCGGGGGAACGCCTGTCTTTTTTGCCCGGGGACGGGGCGCCTACCTCTTCGATGTGGATGGCCGCCGATACTTGGACCTGGTCAGTTCGTGGGGCGCCAATATCCTCGGAAATGCACCGCCCGGGGTCGTGGCGGCCGTCCGCCGGGCGGCGGGTCGGGGCCTCACGTTCGGGGCGCCCTCGCCTCTCGAGCACGAACTCGCTGAGCGAATCCGCCAGGCCGTTCCTCGACTCGAACGGATCCGGTTCGTGAGCTCGGGCACGGAAGCCGTCATGAGCGCCGTGCGCGCGGCGCGGGGCTTTACGCACCGAGCAAAGGTCGTGAAGTTCGCCGGCGGGTACCACGGGCATTCGGACGGGTTGCTCGCCCGCGCCGGGTCCGGTGTCGCCCACCAGAGTCTCCCCGATTCGGCGGGGGTCCCACGGGGGGTCGTGCAGGACACGCTGGTCTGCCGGTACAACGATCCCGCCGGATTGGCCGAATTGTTCGAGCGAGAGGGGCGGTCGGTCGCGGCTGTCGTGGTCGAACCGGTCGCGGGGAACATGGGCGTCGTCCCCCCGCACGATCGGTTCCTGGAGACGATATCGAGCCTGGCCCGCCGGTATGGCGCCCTGGTCATCGCCGACGAGGTCATCACCGGGTTCCGTCTTCGTCGGGGAACGATCCATGAGCGGCTGGGATTGACCGCCGACCTCGTGACGCTCGGCAAGATCGTCGGGGGTGGCATGCCCGTCGGGGCGTACGGCGGGCGACGGGACGTGATGGACGTGGTGGCGCCGGTAGGCCCGGTCTACCAGGCGGGAACGCTATCGGGAAACCCCGTAGCGATGGCCGCCGGGGCGGCGATGCTGGACCTGTTGACCCCTGAGGTGTACCGGAACCTCGAGCGGATGGGCGCCCAGCTCGAGGAACAATTGAATCAATTCGCGGAGGCGGAGCGAGTCCGCCCCTTCACGGTGCAACGCGTGGGCTCGATGGTGGGCCTCTTCTTCGCTCCCGGACCCATCCAGGACGACCGGGGAGCCCGGCGGTCCAACCGGGCCCGGTACGCCCGTTTCTTTCATGCGGCGCTCGACAACGGTCTGTACCTGCCTCCGTCTCGGCTCGAGACGACGTTCGTCTCCGCGGCGATCCGACCGTCTGACCTCGCCCGGGCGCAACCGGCGCTGCGAGCGGGGTTTCGTGCGGCCCGGGGGATTGGATGAGACGGGACCGCCTGATACGGGCCCTTCGCGGAGAAGAGACCGACACGACGCCGATATGGCTGATGCGTCAGGCCGGGCGTCATCTGCCTGGATACCGGAAGCTTCGCGAAACGCATCCAATCCTCGAGGTGGCGCGGACCCCCGAGCTGGCGGCGGAGGTGACGTTGGAGCCCGTGCGCCGGTACGATGTCGACGCGGGCGTCGTTTTCGCCGATATCTCCCTGCCATTCTTGGGACTGGGCGTCGACTTCTCAATCGACCCCGGACTCGGCCCGGTCGTCGCGCGACCAGTCCGCACGCGCTCGGACGTCGAGGCCTTGGCAAAATTCGATGCTCGAGCGTCAGTCCCGTTCGTCGGTCAAGCCATCGAGCGCTTCCTTGAGCTCGAGTCGGAGCGGCCGATTCTGGGGTTTGCGGGGGGCCCCTTCACCCTCGCCGCATACCTGGTGGACGGGGGACCCACGCGAGAGTACGCGGAGACCAAACGGCTCATCTTCGGCGACCCGGGAACGTTCGACCGTCTCATTGCCCGGCTCACCGACATGACGATCGACTACCTGCGATTCCAGGCCGAAAGCGGAGCCGCTGCCCTCCAGCTCTTCGACACGTGGGTCGGGGCGGTCACGCCGACCGTCTTCGAGCGCCATCTGCTCGCACCCGTTCAGCAGATCTTCGAAGAACTCCGAGCGCTGGGGCGACCCACGATTTACTTTTCCACCGGTTCCGCACATTTGACCGAGCTGCTGGCACACGTCGGCTCCGACGCATTGGGAGTGGATTGGCGAGAGCCCCTGGGCCGCGTCCGCCGCCGGATTGGGCCAGGAATGGCACTGCAGGGCAACTTGGACCCCGGTGCTCTCCTCGCCCCGGCCGAGGTCCTGCGGCGCGAGGCACGCCGCGTCCTCGACGAGGTGCCGGAGCGAAGGTCGCACGTCTTCAATTTAGGCCACGGTGTCCTCCCCGCGACCGACCCTGAGCGGGTGCACGAGCTCGTCGAGTACGTGCATTCGGCTGGCAGGGAGGGGAAACGACGTTGACGGAGAGGACGTCCCGGGACGATACCGCCGTGTTGATGATGGGGTACGGCAGTCCGAATGGGGCCGACGACCTGCCCGCGTACCTCGAGGATGTGCTGCACGGGAGGCGCCCCTCGGCCGATATGGTGGCCGAGTACGTTCGGCGGTACGACCTCATCGGCGGTTCCCCTCAGAATCGGATTCTCGCCTCGGTGCGGAACAAGCTCGAGCGTCGGCTCAGCCGGGACTGGCCGGGAGTCCGCGTCTTTCTGGGAGTGAAGCACGGCCACCCCGCCTTACGGGATGTGGTGCCCGACGCCGCCCGGGCGGGCTTCCGTCACTTGGTCGCGGTACCGCTGTCCCCGTACGCTTCGACATGGATCAGCGAGCCGTACCAGGACGGGGTGGCGGAAGGGATCCGAAACGCCCCCTCGCCGATCGACGCGGATGTGCGGCTGGGGTGGCATCTCGACCCGAACTGGATCGGCTACTGGAACCACGCCATCCGAGCGGAGCTCGCCCGCACTCCCGATTCGAAAACGGTCGTCTTCCTCTCAGCGCACAGCCTGCCCCAGCGCATGCGGGACCGTGGCGACCCCTATCCCGAGATCCTGCACGAAACGTCGGACGCCATTGCTCGTGAGGCCGCGCTAGAGCGCTGGTCCTTTACCTTCCAGAGCGCGGGCAACACCACGGAGCCCTGGCTCGGGCCGGACATCACCGAAGTGATGACCGATTGGCAGCGGCGAGGGACCGCGAACCAATTGATCGCCTCGTTCGGATTCGTCTTCGACCACCTCGAGGTACTGTACGACCTCGACGTGGTGATACGCGAGTTCGCCGTCAAACACGGCATTGAGTATCGACGGGTTCCGATGCCGAACGACGCGGACGAGGTCGTCGAGGCGTTGGCTCGACGTGCTCTCGCGCCGTCGTCCGGGTCCCCAAAGTAAGCGCTCTCTCCCTTCGCCGGCAACGACGTCCTGCTTCCCTCGACCGGTTCCGGCGCGGCCCGTGCGAAATCCTATGACCGTGAGGGGGCTGCACGGCCTCAGGTGGCACTACGCCGCGTCGTTCACCGGGTCCGTCTCACGCGGGCCGACGGGGTCGTTCCACGCCATCTGTTCGCAGGCGGACGGCCGGCCCCAGGAGGCCGGCACCGAAACGGGCCGCACGCCGCAGTCGGGCCTTGAAGAAGTCTCCCGCGGAACTGACGAACCGGGAACTGCTAGAGAAAATCGAGTTGGACGCGCTGGCGGCCGAACTGGACTGGCAACGGGCGCCAGAGTCGGAGCGGGCGCGAAGGCCGCGGGTCGTCGGTCGGCGACTGCGTATCTTGATGATCGGGTGGGAATGGCCCCCGAGCCATTCCGGAGGTCTGGGCGTACATTCTTTCGAGCTCGCGACGGAGCTTACGAAGATGGGACACACGATCACCTTCCTCAGCCCGTTCCCCGGGCCGTACACGCCCGTGCAAGGCGTTACCTTCCGGTCCCCGGCCGACGAACCCGACGAGCCGTTTCCTGGCGCCTACACGATAGGCGGTTCCCCTGCGGGCTGGAAAGAGGGAGACATCGAGCGGTTCAACGCGTGGATCGCAGGGTTCCCCATCGGTCATCATGACGTGATTCACGTCCACGATTGGTTCGGAACCGTCGGGGGGAGCGAACTGGCCCGACGAACGCACCGGCCTCTGGTGATGACCATTCACTCCACGGAGTACGACCGAAGTCTCGGGCACCCGTGGGCCGAGATTCTGCACCGGGAGCACGTAGGCCTTGAGGCCGCGGGTCTCGTGATCGCTGTCAGCGAGCACTTGAAACGGCAGCTGGTGGAGCGGTACGGGATCCGGCCCGAGAAAATCCGGGTGATCTACAATGCGGTCCGACCCAGCGAACGGTTGGTACCGCTCTCGGGCCGGCGCAAGATCGTGCTGTACCTGGGCCGGCTGGCCGCGATGAAAGGCGTCGATACGTTCCTGCGGGCCGCCGCCCGAGTGGCTTCAAGCCAGCCGGATGCCCTCTTTGTCGTCGCCGGAGAAGGACCCGAATATGGACGCCTTCTCGTCATGGCCGCCCACCTGGGCGTATCGGACCGGGTCCTCTTCCTGGGAAAGGTCACCGAGGAGGAGCGGCTGGCACTGCTGGCCTCTGCCTCCGTCTTCGTCCTCCCCTCCGTCGTCGAGCCGTTCGGGATTGCCGCGGCCGAGGCCATGGCCGCCGGGATCCCCGCCATCGTCTCGAAGACGAGCGGCATCGCCGAGATTACCGATAGCGTGTTCACCGTCGATTTCTGGGACATCGACGAGTTCGCCAGCCGCATTTCCGAACTTCTCAACTACCCGGCGCTGCGTCGAGCGATGGGGGCGGCCGGCCGTCGCTCGGTGATGCGGGAAGGCTGGGAGGAGCGAGCGCTCCAAACCGTCGGAGTCTACTTCGAGCTCGTGAAGGACGGCCGCCGTTGAAGGTGGTCCTGTACCTCCATCTCCACCAGCCCTGGCGGCTCGCCCGATTCCGCTATCTCGACCTCGGCTCGGGTCGGCCCTACATCGACGAGCGCCGGAACCTCGAGATCTTTCGCGGAATCGCCGGCCGGTGCTACCGTCCCGCGCTGGCGCGACTCGCTGAGGCGCTCGAGACCTATCCAGATTTTCGACTCAGCCTCTCGGTCACGGGCACATGGCTCGAACAAGCCACGAGGGCCGCCCCCGATGTTCTCCGCACTCTGCAACGCATCGTCCGGACGGGACAAGTTTCTCTCCTCTCGGAGACGTACTATCACTCCCTCGCGTTCCTGCTCCCCCCTCCGGAGCTGCACGAGGAGGTCGAACTCCATCGGGCGGCGCTGCAGCGAGAGTTCGGGGTGCGTCCCAAGGTGCTCCGGATGACCGAGCTCGCCTACTCGGACGAGCTGTCCCGCTTCGCCGAAGCGGAGCGGTTTCACGGCATGCTCGTCGAGGGGTGGGAGGGGATCCTCCGAGGGCAGCCGCCGACGTACGTCTACTGCGCGGCGCCCGCCCCGACGGTCATGCTGCTCGCGCGCCACTACATGCTCAGCGACGACGTGGGATTCCGATTCTCGTCGAGGGAGTGGAGCGAGTACCCTCTCACCGCGGAGAAGTACGTGGGCTGGATCGCCGCCACTCCGGGCGAGGTGGTGAACCTGTTCATGGACTTCGAGACGTTCGGCGAGCACCATCCCGCGTCGAGCGGAATTCTGGAGTTCTTGTCGGCGCTGCCCCGGACGGTCCGGGCAACGCCGGGACTATCGTGGGCCACGGTCGAGGAGGCGGTCGAGCTTCCGCCCCGGGAAAGCCTCTACGCCCCCATGACCGTGAGCTGGGCCGACCAAAACCGCGACTTGGGGGCCTGGCTGGGCAACGACCTCCAGCGCTCCGCCTTCGAGGCGGCCAAGAAGGTCGGCGTATTGGCCCGGCGGGCTGCGGACCCCGAAATTCTGGAGGAATGGCGCAAGCTCCTCACTTCGGACCATTTCTACTACATGTACGTCGGTGGGCACGGGGCCGATGCCGGCGTGCATCAGTATTTCAGCTCGTACGGGAGTCCCTACGATGCGTACGCGAACTACATGAATGCCCTGATGGACCTTCGCAGCCGGTCCCTCGAGCGTATTTCGGAGGAACACGTCTCGGAGACCGGAGGGCGGATTCGCGCTAAATGATCACCCAGCTTGCCGGCAACGGTCGCATCCTGCTCACCCTGAACGATTTCGGGGAGTGGACCGACCTCTTCTACCCGTATCCGGGCCAGTTCCAGCATCTGCGACAGATGCGGCTCGGCGTCTACGACGTGGATCAACGAAGCTTCTGCTGGCTGCGCCCCGGAAGTGGCTTCCAGCACGAGGTCCCTAAATCCGTCGTCGGGAGCTTTCCGACCTCGGTCTGGACCGGTCATGGCCTCACGCTCTCCCTCGAAGAGATCGTCCACCCCAACCACGACCTCGTGCTACGCATTCTTCGCTTCCAATCTCCCGACGCGCGCCGGCTCCGCATCTTCTCCTACCAGTCCTTCAAGATCGCCGAGTCGCTCTATCAGGAGACGGCTTACGTCGACCCGTCGGCTTCCTCGCTGGTCCATTACAAGCGCGGGTACTACTTCGAATTCTTCGGCGACCCGGCCTTCGACGCGGCCATCTGCGGGGAGCACACTCTGAAAGGATTGGAGGGGTCCTACGTCGACGCGGAGGACGGCCGGCTCGAGGGACGCCCGATCGCGCACGGCGCGGCGGACAGCGTCATGCAATGGAATCTCGAGCTTCATCCGAACGTCGAGGCCACCGTCCGTATCTTCCTCGCCGTGGGTCTCGGCGAGGCCGCGGTGCATGAGCTCCGCGACGATGTCCGCGCCCGCGGGCCGAAGCGTTTCGAGTCCGAGTCCAAGGCCTACTGGGGCGCGTGGGCCACCCGGCATGTCCCTGAACGCCCGGACGGGCTCGGGGAAGCCGCCGAGCGTCTGGGGAGGCAGAGCGTATTGATGCTCAAGTTGGCCACCGCGACGACCGGCGCGATCGTGGCAAGTCCGGACACGCGCTCCCTGGTCGAGGGAGGGGACACGTACAACTACTGCTGGTTCCGCGACGGGGGGTACATCAGCGAGGCGATGGACGAGTCTCGGCTCCAGGAGCTCTCCAGTCGGTTTCTCCAGTTCGCTTCGCTGTGTCAGAGCCCGGATGGCTCGTTCGTTCACCGGTTCTTTCCCGATGGGGTGGTGGGGAGCACGTGGCATCCGCCCCCGTTCCTGCAAATCGACCAAACGGCGACCGTGCTCTCGGCGGCCTGTCACCATCTCGATCGGGGGGCCGACCCGGACGACCTGCTGGAACTGTGGCCGATGGTGAAACTGGCCGCGAACTTCCTGGTGGATTTCCGGGACCCCACGACCGGGCTTCCCGCTCCCAGCTTCGATATCTGGGAGGAGCGCCGGGCCATCCACACCTACTCCTCGGCGGCCGTAGCGCACGGGCTCGAGAGCGCCGCCCGCATCGCCTCGGTACTGGGAAAGGAAAACCCGCGCTGGCAGGCCGCCGCGGAAGAAATCCGAGCCCGGGCGGTCCGGGAGATGTGGGACTCATCGCTGTCCCGTTTCGTCCGCTCGATCGGGCCGCGGGACGAGCGGATCGACTCGTCGATCCTTCTCGCCCTGGACCTGGGTCTCCTGGAACCCTCCGACCCCCGATTCCGGGCCACGGTGGAACTGACGGAGGCTCGTCTCTGGTCAAAGGCGGCGGGCGGATTGGCGCGCTACGAGGGCGACGAGTACTATGGTCACGAGAATCCGTGGGTCGTTTGCACGATGTGGCTGGCCGCGACGCACCTGAAGCTGGGAAACCGGTCCCGTTGTCGGGAGCTCATCGACTGGGTTGTGGCCCACGCGACTCCGACCGGGCTGCTTCCGGAGCAAGTGGACGCTCGCACGGGGGAGGCCAAGAGCGCCACGCCGCTCGTCTGGTCCCATGCCACCTTCTTGGACATCGTGAGCCGGTATCGGGAAACGGCGAACGCCTCGTGAGCTTCGGACGGTCCCGCCCGAAGTTTCCATTTAGGAGTCAAGAACTGCAGAGTCTGGGATGTTTCTCGGCCGAGAAGACGCGCTGCCGGACCTCGCCTGGCCCCTAGCATCCGAGCGTCCACTATGAAGTTCCGCGGTGACCGGGAGGCGTTCGGGGCCCCGGGGATCGAACCGAAATGGACCCAGGGGAACAAGGAGGGGGTGGGCACCAGCGCGTCCGCGGAGAGCAAGGTCTGGTTCACGGTCTGGCGCGGCGTTCTGACCGAGGTCTACTATCCCCTCGTCGACCACCCTCAGATTCGGGACCTCCAGTACCTCGTGAGCGACGGGCGGACGTTCTTTCATGAAGAGAAACGCCACCTCGACTCGGTCACGCGCCGGCTCGGCGATCACGGACTCGGTTACGCGATTGTGTCGACCGACCCGGAGGGTCGCTATCGTATCGAAAAGGAGATCATCTGCGACCCCCGCCTTCCGGTGGTACTCCAACACACTCGGTTGGTCCGGGGCCCGTCGATGCCCCACGACATCTCGCTCTACGCGTTGTTAGCGCCGCACCTAGATGTGGCGGGATGGGGGAACAACGCCTATGTGGTCCAGCTGCCGGGACACGACCTTCTTGTCGCCGAACGGAACGGGACATGGCTCGCGCTCGGCGGAACCCGGCCGTTTCGACGGCTCTCCTGCGGGTTCGTGGGCCGGAGCGATGGCTGGACGGACCTGGCCGAGAACTACCTGATGGATTACGAGTTTGACCGGGCGACGAACGGCAACGTAGCCCTCACGGGCGAACTCAACCTCGAGGGCGGGGACGAGTTCGTTCTCGGGTTGGCCTTCGGTCGCGGTCTTTCCAATGCGGTCACCGCGCTGCTGCAGTCGCTGGGAATTCCGTATCGCCGACAACGCGACCGGTTCCTCGACGGATGGGAACAGGTCACCGGCCACGCCCTCAACCTAGGAAAACATTCGGGCGACGGTGGCAATCTCTACCGTGCCAGCCACAGCCTAATCCTCGCACACGGGGACAAAACCTTCCGGGGCGCTCGGATCGCTTCGCTGTCGATCCCGTGGGGTCAGGCGCGGAGCGACGACGACCGGGGAGGGTACCACCTCATCTGGACCCGCGACCTCGTACAAGCGGCCGGGGGCCTGCTCGCGACAGGCGACCTGGTCGGGGCGTACAGCTCGCTGGTCTATCTCGCG
>JASHPV010000186.1 GCA_030037875.1 Thermoplasmata archaeon | reverse complement strand
CGGTGCTGAGTGGGAACCGGAACTTTGAGGCGCGAATTCACAATCTCGTGCGGGCGAATTACCTCATGTCGCCGATGCTCGTCGTCGCGTACTCTTTGGCGGGCCGAATGGACATCGACCTGACCACCGAGCCGCTCGGGAAGGACCGGGACGGTCGCCCCGTCTTCCTGAAGGACCTGTGGCCCGGGACGGAAGAGGTCCGAGCGCTGGTCGAGAAGAGCCTCAGCGCGGGCCTGTACGAGGACGAGTACCGGAAGATCACGGTCGGCGACCCGCACTGGGAAGCGCTGCCGGATCTTCACGGGACCGTTTACCCGTGGGACGCGACGTCGACCTACCTCCGGGAACCCCCTTACTACGACCTACCTCCGCCGCTCCTCGCTCACGGGAGTCAGCTGCTCGACGGAGCCCGGGCCCTCCTCGTGCTGGGCGACCGAGTTTCCACGGACCACATCTCCCCAGCCGGAGAAATTCCTGCGGATGGACCCGCCGGGCAGTATCTCCAAACGCACGGCGTGTCGCCGGCCGATTTCAATACGTTCGGCACGCGCCGCGGGAATCACGAGGTCATGATTCGAGGGACCTTCGCCAACGTCCGGATTCAGAACGCGCTGGTCGCACCCAAGGAGGGCGGCTGGACCCAGCACCTCCCTTCGGGTGACCTCCTAACCGTGTACGACGCGGCCGAGCGGTACCGACGTGAGAAAATCCCGCTGATCGTCCTCGCCGGCGCCAGCTACGGTCAGGGAAGCTCAAGGGACTGGGCCGCGAAAGGGCCACGGTTGCTCGGCGTTCAAGCGGTCATTGCCCAAAGCTACGAGCGGATACACCGGAGCAACCTCGTCGGCATGGGCGTGCTTCCGCTCCAGTACCTTCCCGGAGAGAGCGCGAAGTCGCTCCACCTGACCGGTCGCGAGCGGTTCGCCCTCCGGATGCCCGATGGGGTCACGTTCGGACCCCGCGCCGAGGTCGAGGTCTTGGCCACGGACGATGCGGGAGCCGAGCGTCGATTCCGGGTCCGATGCCGGATCAATTCGGAGCCCGAGATGGGGTACTACCGGGCGGGGGGGATCCTGCCCTACGTTCTGAGCCGGATGGCCGGATCGCCCGGGGAGTAACGGTTCGGGTCGGGCGCCGGACGGGTGAGGCGCCTCACGGCAAGATTTAGACTCCCCGCCCCCTATCGAGCGTCATGGCCGCGGATTGTATCTTCTGTCGGATGGTCCAGGACCGGTCGCTGATGCCGTATTGGATCGCGGAGTCGGACCGGGCCTTGGCGTTCCTCGATATTCACCCGATCCGGACCGGGCATACCCTCGTGATACCGAAATCTCATGCCGTCGACCTCGCGGGGATCACCGATGCGGACTGGGCCGATGTGGCAGGGCTCTCCGCTCGGGTGCTGAACATCCTCCGGCGGAGGCTGGGAACGACCGGCGAGAACCTGTTCGTCGCGAGCGGGCCCGGTTCGGAGCAAAGCGTGCCGCATCTCCACGTTCACGTCGTCCCACGCACGGCGGGCGACGACCTGCATTTCACGGACTGGTGGGCCACCAAACAAACCTCTCCGACGCCGACCGACCTTGCCGCCCTCGCGAAGAAGATCCGGGTCGGGCCGGGGCCGTAAGTCCCGGATACCGCGCTCCCCCCGGACCTTTCGACGAGTTTCGCCCGAGCCTTCATCCGTTCCCGCCCCCTCGACCCTCCGATGCCACGGCGCGGAACCGGCCCGGACTGGAAGGAGTGGCTACGGCGATGGGATGAGCAACAGCAAACGTACCTCCCCTACCGCGAGTGGCGATTCCGGACCATGCTCGACGTGGTCGAGGCGACCGTCGGGGGCTCCGGCCGGGTGCTCGACTTAGGATCCGGGCCCGGTTCCCTGAGCTTGCGCGTCCTCCAACGATTCCCGCGGGCCCGCGTCGTGGCCGTCGATTACGACCCCGTCGTGCTTCGCATCGGGCAGGGAGCGCTGGGCTCGCAGGGCGGGCGTCTGACGTGGGTCGACACGAAGATCGGCGGTCCCGGTTGGACGGACCATCTGCCCGCCGGGAAATTCGACGCGGCGGTGAGCACTACGGCGCTCCACTGGTTACCGCCGGCGAGCCTGCGACGCGTGTACCGGGATTTGGGCAAACTGATCTGGCCCAACGGGGTCGTTCTCAACGGGGACCGGTTACCGTGGGGACCGGAAGACCCGCGGCTCCAACGGTTGGCCGAACGCGTCCGGAAGGTCCGGCTGAAGCGGGCGGAACGGCGCGTCGACTGGGGGGCCTGGCGCCGCTGGTGGGGGGACGCCGCCCGGGTTCCAGAGCTCGCCTCGAGCTTCGCGGAGCAACGACGTCGACGGGCCCAGCATCCGAAGGAAAGGGCATTGCCGCTGAACGACCAGATCCGCGCGCT
Source organism: Thermoplasmata archaeon (assembly GCA_030037875.1). Lineage (GTDB taxonomy): Archaea > Thermoplasmatota > Thermoplasmata > Lutacidiplasmatales > UBA184 > JAKIWV01. The sequence continues at coordinate 1,124 of JASHPV010000186.1, read as the reverse complement.
CCGCCGAGGCGGTTTCCGCACGGTCGCCGTCGTCTGGCAGAACATCGAGGATCGGGTGCTGTTCGCTCAGCGGTGATCGACCGGCGACCGAAGTTACCGGGACTGGAGAAACCGAACCAACCGCTGCTGTTGGTATGGCGTCAACTTGAATCGCTGCGGGAACAGGCCTCGCGATACTTCAAGAAAATCAGGGCCGACCCGACTAACCTCGCCCCACCACACCTTGTATCCCCGTCGGCTGAGGCCCATCACCATTCGTAGTCCCATCCGAGAAATCCCAAGGCGCCTCACGACGGGGACTCGTTTCGGCATGGAATACGCCGCAAGGGAGAGGAGCAAACAAGCTCCTGTCGTGGAGAGGAGGATTACCTGCGCCTCGATGGTATCGAAGAAGGCCGTGGCCCGGTCACCGGTAAGCAACCCCAGGAAGTTGAGAATCGCCCCGAAAACCGTGAGGGTCAACGAGGCGAACAGGACCCCTTGGAAGACGGAAAACCGAGCCGAGCGAACGGGATCTCCGTCGACCCACTCCCACGAGGGCTCGACCCACTTCGCCGGGGGTACGTCCCACTTCGACGGGTATCCGGCTGGCTTCTCTAGGATCCCTTGAACTAGCCGGTCGAACTCGTCTGGCATCTCAGGCCAACGGCAGCCCGATACGCGGAATCCGCGTATCAAGCCTCGGGGACCAAGCACCCTCTCCCGGTGTGATGTCCGGTCCTTCCGGAGCCGGTCAGGCGGCGTTCCCGGTTTCACACAATTCATATTTCCTGCTCGTCCCTACCCGGGCCGGCGCGAATCGGGAGGAGGTTATGCCGCGGGGACGAGGGGCTGTGACGCGCTTTGTCGTGATGGCGATGCTCCAGGCGGCCCGCGCGCAGGCCCTCGGGTTGAAGCTGGAATCCGCCTATTCCTGGGGGCTGAACCGGGCCATCTTCTACGCCGCGGCGAAACGAGGTTTCCGGGGCACGCCGTCCAGGCCGGAAGGGGAAGCCAAGGGAGCAGGAGCACCGCTGCCCGCGGAACCGACGCGGGAGCCCTATCACCTGGGCGATGAGGAGGCATACCGGGACCCCAAAGCCGCTACGCTGCTCTTTACGATCGGCGACAAGGACCAAACGGAC
>JASHPV010000185.1 GCA_030037875.1 Thermoplasmata archaeon | reverse complement strand
AGGGGGACCTGGACTCGGTACACAGAATAGCCCTGCGAAGGCCCAACGGCCGCGCCCTTCTCGGCCGGTCCCTTGGAAGCGGTCCCGGCGGCGGAAACTCTGGTTCGGCGCCGCCGGCTGCCCGCCCCGAGTCCCCCGTGGGCCTTGGAGCGCCGGACCATCAAGCGAGACATTGACCGCCGGTCAAACGGCCAGCGCCCGTAAGTACATAACGAAAGGACGGCGCGCAAGAAGGGACAGGGCCGCGCTTTCAGGGAGGAGATGTTTCGGATCCCCGGAACGGGTCGATGACCGAGTCGACATCCTGTCTGGAAGCAGTCTCCCCACCGCTCGGTATGTGGATTCAGCGCCGGTCGAGGGGTATGTTTGCTAAGGAATAACCGCATTTACCCGAAACCTCCTTCGGCGGCGGTGACGTGAACCCTGGGAAAGAGCGCGACGGCGCGGACGGGTTGGCAGGGATCATCGCGCTCATCCTCGGAGGGATCTTCTTTCAGATCTCGTACACGAACCTCGCAATCGTCCTGCCCTTGGTGGGCTCCGGATTACATCTCGGAGGAACCGCCCGAGGTATCGCCGTCGGCGCCTTTCCTCTCGGCGCTAGCCTGCTTTTCATCCCCGCGGGGCTATTGGCACTCCGTTCGGGCACTCGCCCGACCCTCTTGACCGGCCTGGCGCTCCTCGGGATCGCTGGGACGTTGTCCGCCCTCTCGCAGAATTTCGTCGAGCTGACGCTCCTGCGAGCGACCGCGGGAGCCGGGGCGGCTCTCTTCTACGGGCCGGCGATCGGGACGCTCGCGACGCGATTCGCTGTTCCCCGGCGGGCCCTCATGATCGGACTGTTCGCGTCCGTCAGCGTGGCCGTCGGCGCCACCGTGGGGTTTCTGGGGGGAGCGTATCTCGGGTTGATCTTCGGCTGGCGGTTCGTCCTGGCCGTCGGCGGTCTCGGTACGCTCGGCGCGGCCGCGTTGTGCGCGGTATCGGTCCCACCCCGGGCCCCCTCGTCCAGCCCCAGAGATTACGGCGGCCAGCGGAATCAGTTCTTCGAGGTCCTTTGGTCTCCCACCACCTGGTGTTTAGCGCTTGGGATCTTGGGCACGGCCACCGCGGCGTACCTCGCTCCGGCTTTCATCTCCGCGTTCGTCCTCGCGGTCCACGCGGCGTGGGGGCTAGGGTACGCCGGGGTCGCGGGCGCGGTGGCCTTCGTGCTCACCGTACCCGGGGCTCTTCTTGGTGCACGATGGTCTGAACGAGGGCGGGACCGCCGAGTGATTCTCTTGGTATTCGCCGCCGCCTTTGGGGCGTTTTTCCTCCTCATCCCTGTGGCGGGAAGACTCGAGCTTCTGGCCTTGTTCGGACTTCTCGGCTTCCTGTACGGGGCAGCCCTCGCCACCGCCCTGACGATGCCATCGTACCTCCCCGCGACTTCCGGGGAGCGCACGTCGGTCGCGATCGGCGTCATCGAAAGCGTGGAAGGATTCGCGCGCTTCGGCGGCGCTGCGGCATTCGGGGGAGTCGAAGTGTTGATCGGCTTCTCCGGGGCGTGGTGGATCTCCGGGCTCGTGGCTCTCGGGACGCTCCCTCTCCTCCTCGGCGTTCCGGCCAATCGCCGGCTCACAGGAGCCCATGAGTCGGTAGCGGCTCCCTAGCCGTCGGGGGAAAAACCGCCCCGGCCCGTCGCTCTACCCTGCGGTTGGCGCGGGGCGCGATACTACCCACACCCTAGACTAGCCGAGAACCTCTATCGGGTCCCATTTCAGCCGGAGCGCCGATTCGGCGAGTCTTCGCTGGATCAGGGCCATCTGCTCGGATACCGTCGACTTGCTTCTTCCCAAGCGCCTCGCGAGCTGGGTCAGAGAGATCCGGCGGGGGGACCCAAAGTAGCCGGCGGCCAGGGCCTCGCGAAAGACCGCTTGCTGGGAGGGGGAAAGTCCCAGCACCGAAGGAGTGACCGAACCCTGGCGAACCGCCTCGACCCGGCTGGGACCGACGTCCCGGGTCAGGTCTTTGACGAGCCGACGAATTTGATTCGCGGGAGCGAGCGTTTCGAATCGCATCCAACCGTCCACGAGGACGATAGGGTACCTCGTCAGGATCCGGTGCTGCTGGATAATCGTCAAAAGACGAGGGGGCCGGATCGTGATCTGGAAGAACACGCTGCGGTCGGACTCGGGGTGAACCTCGAATTCGACGACCGACGGAAGGTCTTTCACTCGGTCGGCCACCTCGAGGGCGCCCGGCCCCAGGACGCGTCCCTCGATCAGGATGTGTCCGTTCGCGAGTTCCATTCGATTGTGCAGCTCGACCCGGAGTTCCGGCCGACCATGGGTGGCAACGTACCCTGGACGGTCCTTGGGCAGCGACAGAGCAATTCGGTAGACGGCAAAGTTCCCCCGGGGAGTGGTCTCGCGAGGCGGGGGGGGAAAGCGAGAAGGTTCCCGGTCCGCCGCGTCCTGAGGTCGGTCTCTTCCGCCCGGAGCTGGTGGCATTCTGTGGTCTCCGGCCTCGTCCGGACGCACTCCGGTTGGAGAGCGCCGACGAGAGTATAA
>JASHPV010000184.1 GCA_030037875.1 Thermoplasmata archaeon | reverse complement strand
TGGGCGGCCATCGCGGCGGGCCGGGCGCTGGGCCTCCCGGCCAGCGCCCTCTGGGCGACCCCGATGGGGCGACCGATGTACGAGCGGATGGGTTTCCGGCCGGTGACCGATTACCGGATCTGGAGTCCCCCGGACTTTCCACTCCCCCGCGCGTTCCGGTCGCGCTGACGGATCTGAGACGCCCACTCACGCGGCGTCTTGCCCGAGCGCGCGAGTCATCCGGAGATACATGGCCGCGAACCGGGGATTCCGCGCGGAGTGGTTCCCCGGAAACTCGTCGTGAAAGACTGTGAGGCCGCGCCGCCGCGCTTCGGAGGCGAACATGCGCGCGCCCACGTCGAGATACCACTCGTCGGCGTCCGAACCGGTCACATGGACCGAGCGCATGCGCCGGAGCGCGTTCCGGACGCGCTCATCGGACAGCCGCACGACCGGGTCGAAGGCGAGCCACCGAGCCCACACCTCAGGGATCACGGCCCCGGACTCGAGGTCGATGGGAAGTTCGAAACTTCCCGGGTCCTTCCGGCTCGGAGAGTAGCACGAAGCCATGGCGAGGGTGTCGAGAGCAGCCGCCGGTGGATCGGTGTAACTCTTCATGAACGACGGGTCGGTGAAGAGGCGCTCCATCCATTGAACCGGGCCCCCGGCCCTCTGGAATTCGCGAAACGCCTTGGGAAATTCTAGCAGATAGGAGTACTCGAAAGCGGCGTCGCCGGCGCTCGACCCGATGGCCTGGAACACATCCGGGAACTCGACGCCGAGATGGAGCGCACCGAAACCTCCGCTCGACTGGCCCAACACCCCCGTAGGGCCAGTATGAAACTTCTCTCGAGCCCACGGAACTAGCTCCCGGGCAACATAGTCGGCGTATCGACCCGTCGCCGTCGAGTTCACGTACTGGCTTCCCCCGAGTGCTGTGAGGCAGTCCGGTGAGATCAGCACGGCCTCGGGGCAGTCTCCGGATCGGATCAGGCGGTCCAGCAGTTGGATGGTCGTTTCTTGGAAGGGTCGTGGCCGTTGGAACTCCATCCAGCCCGCGCCAGTGAATCCGGGAAGATCCACGAGGAGGGGAAGCCCCTCGGTCCGTCCGGACGGAGGAAGGTAGTAGGAGACTTCCCGGACGTGCGGGTCGTCCCACGGGTTCCCCTTGAGGATCGCGCTCTCGAAGGAAACATGTCCCGCGCTTCCCTTGATGGGCGGAGGGAACGAAGCGGGACCGCGCCGATCCAGCGGCGGTCGAACAGCGAGGTTCACGGGATTCCTCCATTTCCAGTATCGCGTTCGGACGTCGCATGATCCTGCATGGTGGGGAGCGAAGAGGCCATCGGCCGCATTATAATGCCGCAAACCCCGTCCGCAACTCCCTGTACGAGCTCGGCCATCAGAAATATCCGACCACTCGGGATGGGGCGACCATGTCTCTCCACCCTAAGCTCCGGGAACGGATCGACCACGAGACCGGGGCGTTCCCAGATCTGACTCAGCTCCCGGTGAACGAAGGGCGGGCCGTTGTCCGAGACATGGAAAGAGAGACCGACCGGCTCGCGGGCCCGCCTCCTCCTCTTGAAGGAGTAGAAGATCATCTGGTTCCGCTGCTTTCGCACAAACTCAAGGCCCGGCTCTACTTTCCGAGAGGGACGGCATCTCCGCGTCCTGTACTCGTGTATCTACATGGCGGAGGCTGGGTGTTCGGCGACCTCGATACCCACGACAGCCTTTGCCGGGAAATCTCCGCTCGCTCCGGCGTCGCCCTGGCGAGCGTCGATTACCGTCGCTCGCCCGAGGATAAGTTTCCGGCCGCGCTAGAGGATGGCTACGCCGCGATGCAATGGCTCGCCAATCCCGAAACGGCAAGACGGTTCAACTTCCTGCCCGGCGAGATCGCCATCGGGGGTGACAGCGCCGGCGGGAACATGGCCGCGGTTCTCTCCGCCATGACCCGCGATGACCATGGGCCCTCCCTCGCCGGACAGGTCTTGATCTGCCCCGTGACGGGATACTACCCGAACACTCCCTCCTACGCCGCGAACGGCACCGGCTTTGGCCTCGACGCCTCGTTCATCGCGTGGATGTGGACCCAATATCTTGCTACGCCGAAGCAGGGGCACGATCCTCGCGTCGCTCCGCTTCTCGCCCCGAACCTTTCGCATGTCGCGCCCGCTCTCGTGATAACGGCCGAGTACGACCTGCTGCGCGACGAAGGGGAGTTGTACGCCGCGCGACTCCAAGAGGCAGGGGTGCCCACCCAGATGACCCGGTACAACGGGATGGTCCACGGGTTTCAGGACTACCGCGGGATCGTTCCAGAGGGCTGGGCCGTGATCGACGAGGTCGCCCGGACGTTGAAGCGTTGGTTCAAGCTGCACTAGGAAGGCGGTCGGCTCACGCCGAGAGGCGTTCCACGAACTGCTTCCGGAACTTGGTCACCTTGGGCTCGATGACCATTTGGCAGTAGGCCTTCGACGGGTTCCGTCGGAAATAGTTCCGGTGGTACTCTTCCGCCGGGTAGAACGCCCGAAACGGAACCAGTTCCGTGACGATCGGAGATTTCCAAAGCCGGTTCTCGGTGATCTCCTTCACGACGGCTTGGGCCACTTGAAGCTGCTGGGGGGAATGATAGAACACGACCGAACGGTACTGCGTACCGACGTCGTGGCCCTGACGGTTCAGCGTCGTCGGGTCGTGGGTCGAAAAGAAAATGAGCAACAGGTCGTGGAATGAGATCACCGTCGGGTCGAAGACGACCTGGATCGCCTCCGCGTGACCCGTCCGGCCCGTGCACACCTGCTCGTACGTCGGGTCAGTTACCGACCCGCCCGAGTACCCGGGGAGGACGCTTTCAACGCCCCGCAGCTCCGAAAAGATCGCCTCGGTGCACCAGAAGCAACCCCCGGCCAGCGTCGCGGTTTCCCGGGCTCCTCCAGTTGGTGCAGTCTTTTGTGAGTCCGCCATGATTATCCGATACGCGGAGGGGAGCGCGGCGCTTGAAGTTTCAGGGGCATTGGGGTCACAACGAAATCTCCTTATGGCTCATCGGTTCCCCTGTCCCAAGCTTGACCTCTGCCAGGCCGGATGAAAGGAGGTGCCCAGGAGACCCCGGGTAGTGGGTTTCCTGAAGCGGCCTGAACCTGAAGCTTCCAGAGAGGTCGAAGAAGTCGTGCGCTAGGACGGCCCCATGAATTCTCTGGGCCGCGCGCCGGGCGTTTCGGAACCGGCTCGTAGATGATACCCGACCGCTCGGTCAACCGTGATATGGGCGGCCCAGCCGAACAGGGGCCACACAATGCTCCCGGTGACTAGCCACCCAAGGAGGAAGACGCCGGACCAGGTCAGTAAGCTATGCGTCACGTTGTACACGGCCGGTCCCCAGGACGGCCAGCTGCCTCTCGGGACACGCGAGAGTCCCATCGGCACGAACGCCACGAGGTCCGGTAGTGCTAGGAAGAAGACGAACAGCAGCACCGAAGAAACGGGGAATTCGTGAAGAATGACGGCGCGCCATCCGAAGACCACGGCCAGGATGGCTACCGTTCCGGCGGCGTACTCGATGCGATAGGGCCAGGAGCCAATCGGCAGGAATTCGGGCCCCCAACGCGGATTCCGCTGGACCTCGGTCTCGGCCATTGGGCAACCGAAACGAGCAGGTCCTACTCATCGTTGCGGCGGCGCCGCGATGATTTCGAAGGCTCTTCCCCGTCGTCGCCCCGATCTTCACGGCGTCGGAACGGCGGACCTCGCGATCGAAAACGAGGAGGCGGGGCTCCCCGGTCCCCGGCCCGGCCCCAACCGCCGGGACCGCGCGGCCGTGACGGATAGCCTCCCCGGGGGCCCCCACGTCCCGGACGTCCCCGGCCGCCTTCGTCACGACGCGGTGGAAGGGTGAACCGATTCCCGCAGGACGCGCAGGTGCCCGTAACGAGCCCTTCCGGACTAGTCGAAAACTGAAGGGGACCGCCGCAATTGCGGCACGGCCGCGCCCTAGGAGCTTCCGACTCGCCCCGGTTCTCTCGACGGTAACCGCCTCGACCGGACTCGCGCCGATAGGGGGGCTCGGAATCGGACCTCAAAACGAACTGAAACTGGGAGCTGCAGCCCGAACAGACCGCCGAAAGGCCTCCCGGCCTCGCAGTAATGTCTAGGGGCGCGCCGCACAGACTGCACGGAGGACCGGTAGGAGACTCGGTCCCAGCCGAGGCATCCTGAACTTCCCCGGCCCTTCGGGCATTTCTTCCGACAGTCCGGCCCGGCTCTACGACGCCCTCGAGCAGGGTAAAGCTGTGTCCGCATCCCGCGCACGAACCCGTCAGCACGTGGGCCGGTTGGCTGGCAAACTCCATAGGAGCACCGCAGTCGGGGCACGTGTTAGACACAGGTCACCAGTCGAACGAAGCCGACGAGCCCTCTTTAGCTGGCCTCCTCCCCACCACGGCTCCACTCGCTTCCTGGGACTCTTCCGTTGCCGCGGCGACCTCTGCCTGCCACAATCTACAAGCGAGCGAGGTCGTTCTCGGTTCGCGATGAAGACACGGACGATCCGACAAACCGTGCTGCTGCCGGCGCCCCCGAAAGCGGTCTATGAGGCGCTGATGACCTCCAAGGGTCATTCAGGATTCTCGGGCGCCCCGGCGAGGATTTCACCGAAGGTCGGAGCCACGTTTACCGTGTGGGGCGGGTACATTCACGGAAAGAACCTGGAACTCGTCCCAGGAAAGCTAATCGTGCAGAGCTGGCGGCCTTCGGAGGAGACCTGGCCGCAGGATTACTACTCGACGGTGTCGTTCACTCTCGCCCCAGCGAAGGGGGGCACCCGTCTCTCTTTCGTTCACTCCGGAGTACTTCCGGACCATGCGGGACACCTCTCTTCGGGCTGGAAGGAATCGTACTGGGAGCCACTGAAGGCGTACTTCGCGAAGAACAACCGGAGTTAAGTCGTCGGTCGAAGCGGGGACAACTCGACCGAGGTCCCAGGAGGATTCAGCCGGACACCCAGCAGAACCTCTCCGTGGACAACCATCATTTTGCTGCGGAGACCCCAGGCACCCAGCCCTCCCTCTCGGTAACCCAACTCATCTCGCTCGATGGGGCGGAACCCCCGGGACTTGAACAGCGCCAGGGAGGCGGAGTTGTCCTCCTCGGCCGCGGCATAAACGATCTCCGTCCGGTGGGCCCGGAAATGCTCCAGAGCGTCGTCGAGGAGAAAGGTGCCGACCCGACGGCGCCGGTAGCGCTGGCTGACCGCAATGTAGTACACGTACCCCACGCCGGGGGCCAGATTTTCCAACATCGATACGCCGACCAATCTGTCGCCGTCCACAGCGCCTCGAACGGTGGAGATGCGGCGAAGCGTGCGCTTCGCGTGCCATCGGTAGATTCCGACGAACGAATCGATGAGCACCGGCACGGCGAGTTCCCGACGCTCCGCCGTGAGGTCGACCGCTTGGAGAGGGGACATCGGATTCCTCGATCCCGAGCGCGCTCCGACACATTAGAAGGGGCCCATCGAGGGAGAGGGAAAGTGTGGGGGACCACTCGAGCGTCTATTGGGGAGTGGTCGTGACGTCTCTTTGCCCTTCCAGCGCCGCAACGACCGACGGCATGGAATCCAACGGGATCCGTTGCCCGGGTTGGAACGGCGCCCCCTCGAAAGCCCGCTCGCAGCGGAGGCTACCGGACCGCCAGTGAGTCAGATCCGGGGCATCGACCTCCAGGACGAGGTCGAAAGCCAGGCGACCCGGTCCCGGGGGGCTCACGGCGGCGAAGATCGGGATAACGCCTCCCCGGAGCATGGCCTCGACAACCCCCCGAACTCCGGTTACGTTACGCGGGTAATAGTCCCGGACCCGGTCGGTGTTCGCGACCACGAACACGGGCCGGTAGGCTTCTCGTCCGTAACGGCTCAACACATCCTGGATCGGCGGGGGTAAGCGGAGAAAGTCGGTGAGCCCCCCGATGACGGAGCGAGGTTCGTCCGTTCGGACGACGGTCCACAAGGCGAGGTTACTCACCGCGTCCTGCGGCTTCGATTCCGAGCGAGAAACCACGAAGAGGTGGTCGTCGGGTATCCAGCCGAGTTCCACCGGGCCCGGCGGGTCGAGGAAATCGTTGGGGTCCCTTACGTCCACCCAAAAGGGGTGAGAATCGTTAGACCGGGCGAAGGCGTACGCGACCCGGAGAAGGACCGTTCGACTAGGTCCGTACAGGAAGGCTCCGTATGTACCGCTACCCAGCACGTCCAGGTCGGTCGTTCTGGGCGGCCCCCCGCTAGGCATCCGTCCCCATGTTACGACGGCCCGGCGCCATAAACCCACCGCCGGACGGTGCCAGAGCAGGACCGCCCTCTGGCCCGCCGCGAGCTAGGAGTAACCTTGCGCACTTACACGATACGCGCAGGAAGAAGGGCTCGTGCGCGTCGAACGGCTCCGGCGGCGATCAGCATGATCCCGATCAGCAGAAAGAGCAGCGATAGGAAGATCCCGTCGAATCCGACGAGCACCGCCGGCAGTGAGAAGTAGCAGCCAAGGAGGAGGGCACATTCCAGGTCGAAGACGACGTAGAGGAGAACGAGCGCGACGAGAATCGCTCCGATGGCGATCTCGCGGTTCCCGAGCGTCCTTGCCACATGATTCACAGCGATGCGGCCCGTAATAGTGGTTCCGGCGGTGACGAAGCCGTACTCAGTCGTCACGTGACGCGACCAGGCCCCGATCGATTTCGGTGAGGCTGCGACGGCCGGCAAGCATCATGGAGACCGCCAGCTCGAGATTGAGGAGGGACAGCAGTCGTTCTACCCCGGCCCCTCCCCCGGCGGCAAGGGCCCACAAGACAGGCCGTCCGATGCCGACAGCCTTCGCTCCGAGCGCCAAGGCCGTGAGCACGTCGCTTCCCCGCCGGACCCCTCCATCCATGTAAACTTCGGCTTCAGCTCCAACCGCTTCCACCACCTCCGGCACGGCTTCGAGGCCCGTCATGGCGCCGTCGAGCTGGCGACCGCCATGGTTGGAGACGATGACCGCGCGAGCCCCCGCGTCGACGGCCCGACGTGCATCCTCGGCGGTCAAGATCCCCTTCACTACGAGGGGGAGGCTCGTCACCTCTCGAAGCTGGCCGAGAATCTCCCATGTGACCGTCGCGTCCTCGGGAAACTCATAGGCCCCGTTCCTGAGCTCGGGTGCGCGGGCCGGAGGTAAGATGCGGGGCCCATTGCCAATCGGCACGGGAGATCGGATGGCCACGCCGTCGCGGGTCTGACGGTCCCGGGGTCCCAACACGGGCGCGTCCACGGTAAGGACCAAGGCCGTGTAGCCCGCCTTTTCGGCGCGCTCGATGAGCTCTTGGGTCGTTTGAAACTCGGGCTGGAGGTAGAGCTGGAACCATTTCGGCCCCGAAGGGGCCGCGGCGGCGATGGCCTCGAGCGACAGCGAAGAGAGCGTGCTGAACATCGCGAGAACACCCGCGGCGCCGGCCCCCCGAGCCGTTCCTGCCTCGGCCGTCGGATGAACCAGACCTTGGTACGCGGTTGGGGAGACGTAGACCGGGCTCGAAACCGCCGTACCTAGCAGCGTCGTACGAAGATCTACCGTCCGGATCCCGGCGAGCTGCCGGGGTCGCAGGCACCAGCGATGGAACGCCGCACGATTCTCCTCGAGAGTACGCTCCTCTCCGGCTCCGCCCTCTACGTACGCCCAGACCTCAGGCGATAATCGTTTCTGCGCGACCCCGCGCACATCGCTGAGAGTTTCGAACCCGGCCGGAGCACCGTTGTCGAGGATCTCTGCGGTCCCCGAAGCGTAGCGTCCCTTGGCCTGCCGCGTTCCCAGGCTCCGAGCAGGAGCAGAGGGCCGGCGACTCCGAGAACGCTTCAGATCCGCCAGAACTCCCCGCGCAGACCGAGATCCTGAAAGAGCTGTATCAACTGATCTCGGGAGGGTCGCGCGAAGCCGAGCTCCATCTTCTCGCGATACAGCGGCTCGCTCAACTTGAGCACGGTCTCGACGCTCAGGTCGGCGCCCTGAGCTTCGGGATGCGATCGGCGCCACGACCGAAAGTGGGCCGCGTCGCTGAAAAAAAGCATCGTATTCGCGCATGTGGAGATGATATCCTGCCACCATTCGGCGGCCGGAAGACCCAGATACACGACCGGCGGATTCTCCGCTCTCGTCGTGACGCGCCCGTCCCCGATCTCGAACGCGATCGGTCCGCCGCATTCGAAACAATATGACTCCACCCGGATCGGCTCGTCGAGCATGGGATGGAACGCGATAGCGTCCCACGCGCAGTTCGCGAAGTAGCTCCGACCATCCTTCAAGACCACGCGGAACGGCGTCGCGATCGCCGAAAAAGGGAACGCCATAAGGATTCGATGGGTCCCCGGGACGAGCTTCAAGTGGTGGGCGAGGTCGAGCCGATCTAGGCTCGACTCTACCGCCTCGCGAGAAAGGCGCAGGTCGGCCATCAACCGTTCGACGGTCGGCGGCGAGCCGTCCCGGCGACAAGTCTCGAAGACCGCCAAACGAATCTTCGCGTCGCGCGCGGAATCAGAGTCCATAGGGCGGTCGACCGGGCTTCGAGGGTGTAAACGATTTTCGACCCCTCCCGAGACATCGCAAGCACCCCCTGCTGGAACAGTGGGTGCGAGCGCAAGACCCGCGTGTTCCACGAGGAAGGTCGGTTCGATCCCACCACACCCTGCACGGGCGGTTGCTCCTCGGCCCGTGGTTGGACGTTCGAGACGCCGCCGGGCGACCGCCTGAAACTAGGAATCAAAGCCACTGCGCCATGAGGAGGCTGTCCACGGGCTGGCCGTCGATTACGTACTGCCCCTTGAGGCGGGCCTCTTCGATGAAGCCCGCCCTGCGATACAGCGCGATGGCGCCCTCGTTGCTTAGGAAGACCTCTAGGGTCAGCTTCGTGACCCCGACGGTCCGGGCCCACTCGATTCCTCGGGACAGCAAAGCCGTCCCCAACCCAACCCGTCGGCAGTCGGGAAGACAGGACATCCCCAGCTCCGCCAGGTGCGCGTCCTTCGTCCACTGTCCTCGCGCAATGTGGATCATCCCGCTGAGATGGCCCGAGATTTCTGCGACAAGAAACACGGCCTGCCGGCCGTCCGCTGCGGCCAGCGTCGCCCGTTCCTGGTCGAGGGTCCAGGTGGCGCGTTCTCGCAGAACGAACCGCTTTTCCGCGCCAATACGGTCGACGTAATCCGTGATGGAAGATGCGTCGTCAGGTACGGCCGGTCGAATGACGGCCGCGCGACCATCCTTCAGGATGACATGTGTTTCGTTCGCCACGCGCAGGTGAGACGAGCCGCCCGCATCTGTTTTCCGCTCGGGCCGGGAGCGTGTTCAGCGCCGGGGTCCCCGGAGGCTCCTCTCGGTGCGGAGCCAGAGCTCGCGACGCTCCCGGGAGCCATCCGAGCGGACGATTTCCAGCTGAAAGTTCATCGCGCCGAGCGCGTCCGCCGGCGGTGCCGGCCCGCGTTCCGGGTAGGACGCCCGGACGTGTCGTTCGATCAACCGCCGTGCGGCGTCCTCGGCCTCGAATAGAGACGATGCTGAATCGGTCCCCAGCCCGTCAACGACGATCCGGTACCGACGCTCCTCTTGGAACACGTAGGCAGTGAACTGACCCATGAGGGTCGACGAGGCGGTGGGGGGTCAATCGGTGTCGGGAAGGTGGCGAAACGGCCGATTAGGGCGACGGAGGGTACCCGGGACGGCGCTGGAGGTCCTGCATGATCTGGTCGTACTGTTCCCGTGTGATCTCCCCGCGCGCATACCGTTCCCGCGCGATCGCGAAGGCACCGTACCGGCGGCCCCCGCCGTATCCCTGGCGATAGCCGTACCCCCTCCCGCGGGAGCTCCACATCACCACGCGGACGATCAGGGAAATGAGGAGGAGGAAGATGAAAATCACGAACAGGCCGCCGAATACGCCGAACGGCCCGAAACCAATACCCGAAGCCGGATGGTACCCGAACGTCGCGGGACTGAGAATGACGAGCAGGAACACGACGAGAATCGCAATCATTCCGGCCAGAAGGCCGATCAGGATCCACCGGTACCGGTGGCGGGGAGGTGCTCGGGGATACCCGCCCGAATACGGCCCCCCGTACGGTCCTGGGTACGGCCCTCCGGGGCTCTGCATTTCGTGGAACTCTCATGTGAAGTCGGGGTAGATAGCGTGTATGCCCGCCGAGAATTCCTCCTGCACGAACCGCCCCAAACCGGTTCCCGATTGCGGACGACTTCGGCGGAAGCCCAGGGCGTGGGCCCGCGGACGGGGTCGGACGTTCTAGCCCGGACCTGAACCCGGCGGGGAGCCGGACGGGCCAAAGCCCCCGGGGTCGTAGGCCGCTTCTCCGAACTCCGCCAAGTCAAGGCCTTCCTTCTCCTCCTTCGGGCCGGCTCGGAGCGGCATGAAGAAATTGATCACCCTCAGAATCACGTACGAGCCCACGAAAGCGAATGAGGCGACCACTACGATTCCAAAGAGCTGGACGACCGCCTGGTGCGGGTTTCCGAAGAACAGCCCGTTGGGACCGTTCGGGTTCACCAGGGACGAAGCGAAGAGTCCGGTCGCAAGCGTACCCCACATCCCACCGACGCCGTGGGCCGCGAAGACATCCAACGTGTCATCGAGCCGGGTGCGGGCTCTCCAACTCGCTACGAAGTAGCACCCGGCGCCGGCCACCACACCGATCACAATGGAACCCAGGGGTCCCACGTATCCCGATGCGGGCGTAACGGCGGCAAGACCACACACGGCCCCCACGCACATTCCCGTCGCGGAGGGCTGGCCCTTCTGCCACCACTCGACGATCATCCAAGTTGTCCCGGCGGCTGCGGCCGCGAGGTTGGTTACGACCAGCGCGTTGACCGCTACCGCGTTCGCTGCCAAGGCGCTTCCCGCGTTGAAACCGAACCAGCCGAACCAAAGGAGGGCGGTGCCGAGGATGACATACGGCACGTTGTTAGGCCGGGTCTGTTTGAGCTCAGCGGCGGTGCGAGGGCCGATCACCAGGGCGGCCGCCACGGCTGATACCCCCGCGGAGGTGTGCACCACGAGACCGCCCGCGAAGTCGACGAGGCCCAGCGCATGGAGCCACCCCCCGGGATTCCAGATCCACGAGGCAATGGGGGCGTAGATCAACGTGACCCAGGCGACGACGAAGACCAAGAGCGGTTTCAGCCGAGCCCGGCCCGCCATCGCTCCGATGATGAGCGCCGGCGTGATGGCAGCGAACTTCAATTGAAAAGCGAAGTACAGAAGCTCCGGAATCGTCGACGAATACAAGGGGTTCGGTGTGGCGCCGACTCCATTGAGCCCGACCTTGGAAAGGGAGCCGATGAGCCCGTGCCAAGATGGACCGAAGGTGATCGAGTAGCCCCAGAACGTCCAGATCAAGCTAACGATCGAGAAGATCGCCACGCATTGGGCAAGTAACGTGACGAGATTTTTGCGCCCGACGAGGCCCCCATAAAAGAACCCCAGCGCCGGGGTCATTAACATCACCAGCGCCGTCGCGGCAATCACCCAGGCGACGTCCCCAGAATCTATCGGCACGACTTTCCTTCCCCCTCGAGTTTTCTAGGTTCAAGACGGTTCGCTACAGTCCGATTGACCCTCGCAGCAGACTGAAGGCGCGCTGACCGTTCGGCGTGCGGAACCGGAGCTTCGGATTCTTCCCCTTGAACGAGGCAGAACGCGTCTCCGCCGTTAGAACCTCCATGAGATCGGCCTGGTTCCAGATCACGCTCACATCTACCGGGCCGTTGATGCCATCGCTCGCGGTCGCTGACCCACTGGCATCGATATGCAAGGTCGCAGTCTCGATCTCGGTCTCAAAACCCCAATCTTGGGGGAGCCAGCTATGCAACCCGTCCGCCGGGTCGGCGGACAATCGCGCCTTCGCCCGCCCCTCGATTTCGGGACAAACGGACCCCAGCGCGTCCCGGAGCTGGCCCATGTTGCTCCGAAATGTGGCGAGAACTGTCTAATGAAGCAAATACCTCGACCGGAAGTCGAAGAGAGCCTCCCCCGGGGGCGAGTTCCCAGGGGGAATAAAGTAGCCCCGTTGGAGCGCCGGATCGACGCAACTAAACCGAGTAACGGACCACGAGGTTATCGACATACTCGAGAATCTTCTCCCGCCCGTTTTCAATCCCCAACCTCAGGGCTTGGCTCAGCGTCTCGACGGACTCGCCCGGCGTTATCGGTGGAATCGGCGTGATCGTGACATCCGGGGGCGAGGCGTGACGGTTGACGCACACCAGGTAGGTCTCGAAGCCAGCGAATCCAAGTTGGAAGAGGCGGAGTTGGAGGACGACGTCCGCAGGAGGCGGGAGGGCCCGGTAGCTCTTCATCTCGTAGATCCGGCCCTTTCGATCCCAGTAATCCGGTTGCGTGTACACGCCTACACGCTCGTTGATGAGTATCATGCGCGTCCGTGGCCGGGGAAGGCCGAACACCTCGGTTTTCCGGAAAGCTTGCAGGACCGCCGCGATCTGCTCCTTGGCGCGGGCCCTTTCCGATGCGCTCGCCGACAAATCGATGTCCTTGAGCTCGTTTTCCAACGCGGCCGCCGCGAACTGGTTCATGGCGCCCACAGTGGGGCGCCGACCTTGGTCGAACTCGTGGCTATACCGCGAGAGTGTCGAATCGATGCTCTTGCCCACGGCCATTCCGAACTCCTGTCGCTCCGTCGGAGGACGCGGGTAGGCCAGCTGGATGACTTCGTGGGCCGCCAAGGTTCTGATCGTTGTCATCGCAGGCTAAATTCGCCTCCGAACCCCCGGAGTAAGTGTGCAAACCCTGGGAGATAATCTCCGTCCTCCCGGGCGGAGAGTGGGGTCCCGTACGTGTCCAGAACCGCCAGCGCGACGCCCTTGGCGGCCGGTCGCAGGCATTTTCCGTGCCACCGCGCTCGCCCGGACTCTGTTGCCATGTGCGCGATGCGGTACCAGCGAATACCGATTCCGGAAGACGAAGGAGGCGTGCGCGCCGCGGATTTCGAGGAAATTCTCCACGCCTACTCTAAGGAAGAGGCAATTCTCGAGGCCCAGAGGTGCCTCCAATGCGCGATGCCGTTCTGCGTGCAGGCGTGTCCGATCACCCAGGATTGTCGGGGTTACATCTCGCTCATCGCCCAGGAGAAGTTCAACGAGGCCGCTCTGCTTACGGTACAAGACAACCCCTTGGCAACGGTGCTGTGCAAGACGTGCTATCACTACTGTGAGGAGGATTGCGTGATGGGAGGTAAGGGCACACCCATCGCCATCCGGCATTTGAAGCGCGCTGCCCTCGAGTTCGGCAACGGACAGGTGATGTACGTTCCGAGCGCTCCCAAGAACCAGCGGATCGCGGTTATCGGCGGCGGACCGGCCGGAATCATGGCCGCCTGGGAGCTCTGTCTTCGGGGCTACTCCGTAACAATCTACGAAGCCCAGCCCTTTATGGGCGGGCAGGTCGAAACGATCCCGAAATACCACCTGACGGGAGACGAACTCGACTGGGATCTCGGGCGTCTCCGGAACCTCGACTTGACGTTTGTGACAGGCAAGAGAGCCGGCGTCGACTTCACTCCCGAGAGCCTTCTGCAAGAAGGCTACTTGGCGGTCTATGTCGCCATCGGCGCGTCCGCGCCCCGCATCCTGGGAATTCCGGGGGAACATTTGCCCGGGGTGTTTGCCGCGCTCCCGTTCCTGCTCGCCATGAACAAGGGTCCTGAAGGTCTCTTCGGACGCAAAGAGCGTCAGGTGGTCGTGGTGGGGGCTGGGGATGTCGCATTCGACGCGGCTCGGTCCAGTCTGCGGATTGCCAAGGGCGGACAAGTGACGGTTATCTATCGGAAAGGCCGAGAGGATATGCCCGCGGGCGAGGACGAAACGACCGAGAGTGAGGGCGAGGGTCTCCGGTTCATATTCCACCGTTCTCCCGTTCGAATTCTCGGCACCGGACAGGTCGAAGGCATCGTGGTCCAGAGCACGGGGGCGGGACCTCCCGACGCCCGAGGAAGACCGACCGTTGTGCTCCTTCCCGGGACCGAGGAGACGATTCCGTGCGACACCGTGATCGTCGCGGCGGGAGAGATAGGGAATGTGGCGGACCTTCCGAAGGAATTGGACTTCAAGCTGGGGCCCCAACCGTGGCCGGAAGGGAAGAAGCCGGACTGGATGACGGACGTGGAGGGGGTATTTGCCTCCGGCGGCCAATCGGTGGTCTACGCCATGGCCGCGGGGACTCGGACGGCGGAAGCCATCGATGCCTACGTCGCGAAGAAGACCGGCCGTTCGCCCGCGCCCCGGCCAGATCCGTTCGCGCGACCCATCCGGGCCCAGCTGCCGGAAGGATACGGCGGGCCCACTTGGCACCTCTGAGCCGGAGCGAGTTCCGGCGCCATGTTGCCGCGACCCCGTAATCGTCTAACGGTCGACGCGCCTGATTGACCTGCGAACTTGAGAGCCGTGTCCATGCCAATGAAGCATCTACCGGGGGAGGCCCCGGTCCGCGCCTGGCGCGACAAGGACCTGGTCGTGGACATACTTCCCTCGTGCGATCTCGGGAATTCTTCGTTCCTCATTTCGGATCGATCTCAGAAGGCGGCCGTCGTCATCGACCCTACCCGCGACGTGGTTCGGTATCTAGACGCCTTGGACCGGTTCAGCCTATCGCTACAATGGGTATTGGACACCCACCTGCACGCGGACTTCGTATCGGGAGGCAAAGAACTAGCAGAGCTGGGAGGAGCTCGTTTCGGACTGAGCGACCAGATCGATGCGAAGTTCTCGCACGACGCCCTGGATGAGCATGACACCGTGAACGTCGGATCGAATCACTTGACCCTGATACGGAGCCCCGGACACACTCCCGAACACGTGAGCTTCCTCCTCCACGACTCCCGTGGCCGTGCGCGCGTCCTCTTCTCGGGGGGAAGTTTGATGGCCGGCACCGCCGCCCGTCCTGACCTGCTCGGCCCTCAATTCACCAACGTACTGGTACGCGAGGAGTACACGACCTTGCACGATCGATATCGCCCGCTGACAGGATCGGTAGCTGTCCTACCCACGCACGCCGGGGGTAGCTTCTGCGGAGTGGGTGCTCGCGCCTCGCAGTGTACGAGCCTGGCGCGCGAGCGGAGCACGAATCCTCTCCTTCGAGCGACAGATATCGCCTCGTTCTTCTCGGCTTACCTGAGCGACCAGCCGTTCCCCAAGTACTACGGCCTGTCTCGGGCGACCAACCTGGAAGGCGGCCGCCCGCTGGGCCGGAATATCCCCGAGCTCCCGAGCCTCGACGCGGCGGAGGTGGAGCGCTTGCGGTCCAGTCCCGGGCTCACTGTTCTGGACATCCGGTCGCCTGAGCTGTTCGAGACCTCTCATATTCCGGGCAGCGTTTCAATCTCCGCGGAAGGGCCACTGTCGGCGTGGGTCGGTTGGATACGGCCGGACACTGAGACGTTTGTACTTGTGGACGACGACCCGACGATTCGAAGGGTCGCCCAGATTGGCTTGTTGCGAATCGGGTATGACGGGCTGCGCGGATACCTCGCGGGAGGGATCGCGGCGTATGCCGCGGCGGGATTCCCTACGGCATCGACGCGTCGCGCGACCATGACGTCGGTTCGAAAAATCATGGAAAAGGGTCAGCCCTTCACCCTGCTCGACGTGCGTAACCCCGATGAAGCGGCGCGCGTCCATGTTCCCGGGGCGATCAACATTCCTCTCCCGCGGCTCGAGCGAGAGGCCGCTTCGAGTTTGCCACGCGAACTTCCGCTGTTCGTGCATTGTCAGAGCGGGTACCGGGCAGGGATCGCCGCGAGCCTCCTTGAGCGAATGGGTTTCGCGCATGTGTTCTGTGTCGCCGAGGGCCCCGAAGCCTGGAGCCCGAAATCGGTCCGCCTCGCCCGAGTTCACGCGCATCACTAGCGTTCATTCGGTGGTTGGGCCTCTCCCTCCCGCCGCGCGGCGGCAATGGCCGAATGAACTATGGCTTCGGAGGCCTAGAGGCGAGCATGCCGTCGACCGCTTCCCCGGTTACTGTCGAAACGGCGCGACGGCTCGCGGCCTACAACGCAAAGGCGTTCCAAGAATTCGCGCGGGGCGCACGCCGCCTTCCATGGAGAGCGGCGTCACGCAACCGAGGCACGGGACATCTGTCGATCTTCGGGACATTGGTCCACATTCTGAACGTGCATGAGGTGTGGTTCGAGTACATCGTCCAAGGGCGGACGCGGGAGTTAAGGCAATTGTTTCAACAGAAGTACCGTCATCCCACGGAGTGGAGAGGGTTCGACGCGTATTCTCGAGCGGTGTGGAAAGGAATCGATCGTTATTTTGCGGCCCTAACGCCGCGAACGCTCGCGCGCCGCGTAAAGGCGCCTTGGTTTCCGGGCGAGTACACTGTAGGGGACGCGGTTCTCCAAACTACGTTCGAGCAAGCCCACCATCTCGGTGAGATCATCGGAATTTACTGGCAGCAGAACAAAGAACCCCCTCAGATGATGTGGATTACCTTGACTCGGCGTGGGAAACGATGACGCGCCG
>JASHPV010000022.1 GCA_030037875.1 Thermoplasmata archaeon | reverse complement strand
GCGGAACTGCCGCCGAACCTCGAAGACGATCGCCTGGGCCGCCACTCCGACGGCGTTCATGAGGAACGACGTGAAGAAGAAGGGGAGAAGAGCGCCGATGATCAGGCCCGAGACCACCAGCGGATTGGTGATGGTCAGGTGGGCCATCACCCAGGCGGCATAGCTCACCCCGGCCGCGTTGGCGGCCGCGAATCCGTACGCCGCGAAGAGGGCCAGCGCGGCGAGAGCAGCGGAACCGATCGCATACCCCTTGGTGACGGCCTTGGTCGTATTGCCCACCGCGTCCAGCGGGTCGGTAACTGCCCGCGCCTCGGGGGGCAGGTTCGCCATCTCGGCGATCCCACCGGCGTTGTCCGTAATGGGTCCGAAAGCGTCGATGGAGATGATCATCCCCGTGACCGCGAGCATGCTTGACGCGGCGAGCCCGATCCCATAGAGGCCAAAGTACCCGAAGCGAGCCGTCGAGAGGAAGGCTCCGGTCGCGGACCAGCCCAAGGCGAAAAACGAACCGAGAATGGCGCTCACGATGACCAGGCCGGAGACCCAGGTCGATTCCAACCCGACCGAGAGGCCGGCAATGACGACCGGACCGCCCCCGGATTGGGCCGCCTCGGCAATCCGTTGGACCGGCTTGTACTCCGAGCTCGTGTAGTAATCGGTCATGAAGACGATCGCGATCATCACCAACAGCCCGAGGACGGTTGCGACGAAGACCCCGGGGCTCCCGTTCATCAAGAGAGAGTCGAGGATGTACAGTCCAATCACCCCGAGCGCGGTCGTCACGGCCAAGCCCTGGTACAGGCCGCCCATAATCGAGCCGCCGGGGCGCATGCGGACGAAGACCGTGCCGACGATCGTCGCGACGATGGCCCAGGCGCAGACGACGAGCGGGTAGAGCACCGCGTTCGGGAAGAGGGCCAGGATCGGGAAGGTAGTCCCGAGCGGGGTGGTCACCTTGACCAGAGCGGCGATGAGCATCGCGCTCATCGCGGTCACGACATACGTCTCGAACAGGTCCGCGGCCATTCCTGCGCAGTCCCCCACGTTGTCCCCGACGTTGTCGGCGATGACCGCCGGGTTCCGGGGGTCGTCTTCAGGAATGCCCGCCTCGACCTTGCCCACCAGATCGGCTCCCACGTCGGCTCCCTTCGTGTAGATGCCTCCGCCGACCCGGGCGAAGAGGCTCATGAGCGATGCTCCGAACAGGAGTCCGACCATTGCCAGCACGTCGCCTCCTAGAACCATGTAAAAGCCGACCAGCTCCAGGAGGGCAAAACCCGCGACCGACAGGCCGGTCACCGAGCCGCCCCGGAACGCATATCGCATGGTAGCGGGCAGATTCCCGCCCCGGGCGTGCCCGGCGGTGCGGACATTCGCCCGTACCGATACGAACATTCCGACCGCTCCCGCGAGAGCGCTCCCGCCGGCGCCGAGGACGAACCCCGCGGCCAGCTCCCCCGCAAAGGTGACTCCCTCCGCGCTGGCAAATCCCGCGAAAATGATCACCGCTAGGATCGCTGCGACCGCGAAAACCGTCGTGTACTCGCGACGAAGGAACGCGTTGGCGCCTTCGCGAATCGCAAGGGAAATCGACTTCATCTTCTCGTCCCCCTCGGGCTCGCGTAGGACGAGGATCGACTGAATGGCCGCGTAGGCGAGCGCCACAAGCGAGGCCGCGAGTACGGAGATCTCGAGCTGGAAGGGAGTGAACATCACGGAAGCGTTCCCGAACTGACGGTCGGGCTGCCCGACAATTATTAAACCGTTTCCGAGGACGAGCGGCCCCCGCTCGGCGACGCTTTCCCACGGGGGAGAGGCCTTTCATACTGCATCGTACCTGTTTTAGTGGCCGATGCAATCAAGTGCGCCCCGGCCCAGTCGACGTAGCCTGAGAACGACCTGCCCCCGGTGTGACCGCACCATGGAGCTCCGGGGGATGCGGGAGCACCTTCGAGACGCTCACCAGTTGGACAGTGCCGAGCTCGATGCCGTGCTGCTCGTCGCCCGGCGCGACGCCATCCGGGGCCCCACGCGGTCCCACGCCTAGGTTCGGCCGCCGCCACGTCCTCCGAACAACCGGATCACGAAGCCGGCGAGCTCGTGTATCCGGACAGCCCCGGGGTCCTTTCGGGCATCCAGTCCCGTGACCGAAACGCCCGAAATTCGGACCGTCCCGTCCGAAATCCACGTGGAGAGTTCCCCCACTAGCGTCTTCAGGCGCACGAGCGAGAGGCCACCGGGAGACGGTGTTCCTACCGCCACAGGAAACTGTGATGGGTCGAGCACGCTCACGTCAAGGTGCAGTACGAAGTCTCGGGTGCGCGAGGCAAGACGTCCCAAGGCCTCCATAAAGAGCGCCTCGCCGCCCGCGCCGAGCAGACGCTCAGGGGTGAAGAGGGCTACTCGGCTGGCGACCAGCGAAGCCGCTTCCTCCGCCGAGGCGTCCCGGACCCCCGCGAGGAGCACATCGGTCTCCTGGACCAATGGGAATCGGTCGCGGGCTAGATGAGCCAGGGTGACGTCCCCGCGTCCGGTCGCCAAAGCGAGCACCATTTCACTGAGCTCACCCGATGAACCGGTGGCTGTTTGAAAACGAGCAAGGCCGTCCAGGGCGAGGAGGCCTGTCCGGGAGGACGGGAAGCCCGCGTCATGAAGTCCCGCGATGAGTCCGAGCAGGACCGTCGCATCTCCGCCGAACACCGTCGGGGTCGCCCCCGCGCGCACGCTGTCCGCTATCCGGGAAGAGACGGTCAGTAACGACTCTCGCACCCGGCCCTCGTTCTTGGGTACGGAGCCCGCGACGACGAAATCGGAGGTCCCAGGAAGTGGCAGGGGGATGTCGCCTTCGTCGGTCACGTCAATGCCGGCGATCTTCGCGCCGGTCACGGCGAAGGATCTCAAAGGGGCTGACGCCCCCTCGGTGCCCTCGGTCGCGAGGGAGCTTCGGAGCGGAGCCCCGAACAGCGCCAGTTTCCGGCCGGCCGGCACAGGAAGCGAACGGCGTGGGCTGTATAGAATCCTCGGATGAGAGGGGATTACGGGTCGTACTCTCGGCCGGCGATCTTGGCCAGAATGTACTCGCTGACCTGGGCTGGCGTCAGGCTCCGCTGCCCCTTCTGGCCATGAACTCGCAGCGCAACCGAACCCGCGTTCACCTCTTGCTCGCCGATCACGGCCATATACGGTACATGCGCCAGCTCGGCCTCGCGGATCCGCTTGGACAAGGTGTCCTGGCTCTCGGTGGTTTCCACCCGGAGCCCGGCTTTTCGCCACTGGGTGGCCAGTTCGGACACGCGAACCGCCTGCCGATCGGTGACCGGCAGAACGCGAACTTGAACCGGTGCGAGCCAGGGCGGGAGCCACCCGGCACAATGTTCGAGGAAGACGCCGAAGAACCGTTCCCACGTGCCTAGGATGACCCGGTGGACAACGACCGGAGTGTGGAGGGCTCCATCCGCCCCCTGGTATTGAAGGCCGAAGCGCTGCGGTATGAGGTAGTCCAACTGAATCGTCCCGCATTGCCAGGACCGACCGAGGGAGTCCTGGATGTGGATGTCGATCTTGGGCCCATAGAAGGCCCCCTCGCCCTCGGAAATCTTGTAGGGGGCGCCCGAGGCGTCGAGCACGGTTTTCAGCGTCGCTTCGGCGCGGTCCCACGTCTCCGCCGTGCCCAAGAACTTCGCGGGTCGCGTCGAGAGCTCGACCGTCCAGTCCAGCCGGAACGTGCTCATGGCTTGACGGATCCATTGAAACAAGGTCTGGATCTCGGCCAAGATCTGGTCTTCCGTCAAGAACAAGTGCGCGTCATCCTGGACGAATTCCCGGGCTCGGGTCAATCCATGAATGGTTCCGCTCGCCTCGAG
>JASHPV010000183.1 GCA_030037875.1 Thermoplasmata archaeon | reverse complement strand
TTCTCCAACGTCTCCGTCGCCGTGGGGTCTCGACTTCCCACGTGTTCGATCAAGGGCCGGATCAACGAGACGCCCGAAGCGCCGAACTCTCGCCGGATGGGTCGGTCAGCCGCGCGGAGCAGCAGAGCCGCGCACAAGAAACCGAGAAGCAGGAACAGGGCAGCCGCCAAGACCCAGAGTACGGGGGGCGGGTACAGTAGAAATACGCCGAGGATCGCGAGCAACGGTTGACACAACGAAGCGGGGAGAGAGGCCCCGTGCTGCGGCTTGGAAACGCCGAACAGGGTCATGTGACGAAACCACAGGACCGGTCCCTGTACGAACAACAGGATCAGCGGGATGCTCGCGGGAAGGTGACCCGCGGCCAGTCCGACGCCGCGCCATACGAGGAGGACCGGAATCGGAACGAGGCTCGAGGTGAGTGCGAGCAGCGCGTTCCGGTGCCAGGGAAAATGACCCCCTAGCGCGCGGGCCAGCGGAGTTGTCAGAAGCAGGCCGACAAATCCGGGCACGAGAAAGACCAGCCCCCAGCCGTAGGCGAATTGGACAGGGAAGCCGCCGGGCAACCAGGTCAGACCGGCGTCAAGAAGTGAGCCGAGCGCGAGAAGGACCGCGGCCCAGGCGATCGACGGAGCCCGGAAGAAGAAGCGGGAGTAGAGCCGGTTCTGGCGGTCCTCGGCAACGGAGTGCGTGGGGAGGGTGGGATCATTCGCCACGCGCCCGACGTACCTCCGATAGGATCCCTTCGAACGCGGGGCCAATGCCCTCCTGTTCCGTCACGGTCCCCGTGACGAGGATTTGAGCGCCGGCGGCAAGAAGATTCCCGGCTTCCTGTGCCGTCCGGATCCCTCCCCCGACGATCACGGGGATGTGCAGCACCTTTCGGACGGCCCGAACCATTTCCGGGGGCACCGGAGCGGGGGCCCCGGATCCGGCTTCCAGGTAGACCAGATGCATTCCGAGAAATTCGGCGGCCAAGGCGTACGATTGGGCCAGCTCTACGTTCTCGCGGGGGACGGGGTCGGCCTGGCCCACCTCCCCTACGCGCATCCCCGGAGCGACGATGATGTACCCGAGCGAGAGCGGCTCCAGTCCGATTCGTAGGATCTCGAGCGCCGAATGCGCCTGCATCCGGATCACGTGGTCGACGCTTCGGGAGTTAAGCAAACTCATGAAGTAAATCGCATCCGCCGCCGCGGTGATGGAGGCGGGGCTCTCGGGGAAGATGATGGTCGGCACGGGGACCGCCGCTTTCACCGCACGGACCGTTTCGGCCATGATCTCGGGGGAGATTCCCGTCGAGCCGCCCAGCATGATCGCGTCCGAGCCGAGAGCGACCGCCGCGGCGGCGACGTTGGCCGCCGAGCGACCAACCTTCTTCTCCGGGTCGATTAGCGTCATATGGAGCGGGCCCCGTCGCAGTTTATCGGTCAGATACTGGAGCACGCGACCCATCGTTTCCCCTACCGGAACGCCACCGCCAGGAACGCCAGTAGGGCCACGGCCATGGCCCCTTTGCTCACCGTCTGTTCGGTATGCAGTCGGGCCGGGAGCCATACTACCGACACGACGAACAACGCATCCGCCACGAGGACCAGCGCCGCGTACATAATTCCCGCGACGGAGTCGAGCGGCAAGAGAATGAAGAGAGGTACTGCGCTGAGCGCAAGGGCGGTGACGACAGACCCCCGCGCGACGCCGCTCGCGAACCCCATCCCACGGATTCGCGGCAGTGTCCGGCGGTTCACATCCCCGGCCAGGTCCTCCATGTCTTTGATGACTTCCCGACTCAGGGTGGCGAAGAACGCCATGAACCCAAACGGTAGGACGGCCACCGGCATCCCGGCCGCCGCTCCGCCGTAGAGGAAGACCAGACCCGTCAAGAAGGCCACCAAGAGATTACCGCCGAACCCGGCGGACTTGAACCGAAACTCGTAGGAGAGCAGCGCGACCAGCGCCGCCGCTAGAAAGACGCCTACAAGCGGACGGCCGAGTATGACGGGGATGGCCACAACGACCGACGCGACGAGGAGCGCGGCCGCGGTCCATCGAGCCGCGGCCGCCGAGATGGCGCCCGTGACGAGGGGACGATCCGGATGGTTGATTCGATCGGACTCGCGGTCCAGAATATCGTTCACGACGTTGCCCCCCGCGGTCACGAACGCCGTGGAGAACGCGGCGAGCACCAAGGCGATCCACAGGGACGCGGGCAGCTCCACTCCCGCTCCGCGGGCCGCGACCCCTCCGACGATCGTGCCGACAAACGATACGATGGTGTTGCCCAAGCGAACGAGTTGGAAGGCCGCGGGCACGGCGGTCGGTGGGGGGCGCCCGGACTTAACCATTGTCATGCCTTAACGGAACAGGCCGTCACTTGCCTGTTATAAGCCGGGCCAACTCCCGCCCCGCGTGAAGTCGTCCCTCGGCTTTCCGGGGCGGGTGTACCGGCAGCGGCTGGCCAACGGGCTCGACGTGATCCTTGCCCCCGATCACCAGAGCCCGACCGTCAGCAGTTGGGTGTGGTACCACGTTGGTTCGGTCAATGAACATCCTGGAATCACGGGGGTAAGCCATTGGGTCGAGCACATGATGTTCCAAGGTTCCCCGCACTACCGGAAGGGAGAGATCGATCGAGCGATATTTGCCATCGGAGGCACGTCGAACGCGTTTACGGACAACGATTTTACGGCCTACTTTGCCACGGTCCCGAAGGAACACTGGGCCGTTCCGCTCCGTATTGAATCCGACCGGATGGTCGACGCCCGGATGGAGCCCAAGGACTCGAATCGGGAACGCGTCGTCATCCTGTCGGAGCGAGAAGGGAACGAAAATCGTCCGGAATTCCGCGTCGAAGAGGAACTGCACGCCCTCGCTTTTCGACATCACCCATATCGCTGGGATCCGCTCGGATTCGCCGGGGACATGGCTCACATGCCGACCTCGGCGGTGGCCGACTATTACCACCGGTTCTACGGACCGCGAAATGGGCTCCTCGTTCTGACCGGCGGCTTCGACGCCTCGGCCGCGTTGCGTCAAATCCGCTCGCGGTTCGGACGCATCGAGAGCCGCGGGGACCCGACCGGGGTCTCGGACACCGAACCGGCAATCCGGGGATCCCGTCGCGGCCACCTCCGTGGACCCGGGTCTACCCCACTTGTCGAGGTGGGCTGGCGAGCGCCAGCGTTCGGCGATCGCCGGGCTGCGGCGACCATGTTGCTCGACCAGTTGCTCGGAGGCGAAACCAGTCTGTTCTCACCGCAACCGTTCTGGTCCCGTTCGACCGAGCACCCGAACTCCCTCTTGTACCGGAAGCTAGTTCGAGCCGGCCTAGCGGTACGTGCCTCGAGCGATTATCGACCCCGTCTCTACCCAGGACTTTTCACGCTGGAGGCTCAGGCGGCCTCTCGAGTCGCCATTGAGACCGTCGAGGACGCGCTGCGAGCGGAGGTTCGGCGGCTTCGACGGGAAGGCCCCAGCCCAGCGGAATGGGCCGATGCCCGCACGATCATCGCCCGCGGAGCTCAGCTGGCCTACGAAGGGAGCACTCGATCCGGATTCCGACTCGGTTTCTTCGGAATCAATGGGCCGCTGAGCCGCGAGCGCGAACTGCTCCGGCAGGTCCTCCGCGTCTCGCGATCGGAGGCTCGGCTCGAGGCCGAACGCCTCTTCTCAGAGGAGTCGAGCGTCACGGTCCGGTACGAACCTACAGGGGGACCGGCCGAATGAGCGAACGGCGCGACCCGCTGCTCATGGAACGAACGACGCTCCAGAGCGGGCTCGAGGTCATTCTCCAATCACCGCCGGCTTCGGCCCGGAGCTTCTCCATTTCATACGTCGCGCCCGCGGGTTGGGGATTCGAGCCTGCCGACACGGAGGGGTTAGCGACGGTGGCCGCGAAGCTCGTCGTCGGAAGGCCGGGGAAACGCTCCCGGGAAGATCTCGCCCGAACGCTGGACCGACTGGGGGCGTCGTTGACGGCCAGCATCGCGGCCGAGACCGCAGAAATCACGCTGTGGGGCCCCCAGGATTCGTGGGCCCCATTGCTGGAGATATTCGCCGACGCGGTCTTCCGGCCCTACTTCGCCTCCGATGAACTGGGGCGTGCTCGTCGACAGCTGGAGGAACGTCAACTCCGTCAGATGGTTCAGCCGGACCTTCGAGCCGAGAGGGAACTTCTGGCCCGTGTGTTCCCAGAAGGACACCCCTATCGCTCCACCGGGATCGGAAATGCGCGTTCGGCCGCCCGGATTTCCCTCGAAGGCCTCCGGCGGTTCCACCGGAGTCATTACCCGGCTCGAGGAAGTGTCCTGGCGGTCACCAGCCGAGCGCCGCCGCGGGACCTGAGGCTTTCTCTGGAGCGTCACTTCCCGGCTGCCGAGTTCTGTTCTGATCCACCGGTTCCTTCACTCCCGGCCGCGTCGCCACGAGGCCGGAGGTTGAACGTGACAATCAAGGGCCAGAGCCAGGTCGCGGTACGCGTCGGCGCGTCAACGATCGCCCGATCCGATCCCTCGTATCCCGAACTGTTTCTGTTGAACGAAGTGCTCGGAGGGCGCCCGCTCCTATCCCGGCTTTTCCAGCGGATTCGGGAGCAGCACGGGCTTGTCTACCACGCCTCCAGTGAGCTCGAGGCGATGCGCTGGAGTGGATACTGGGAAGCGGTGGCCGGGACCGACCCCGCGACGAGAGATCGAGTCGTCGGTTTCATGCTCCACGAGATCGAGAACCTGTCGAGCGACCTCATTCCTCAGGCGGAGCTCGAACGGATTCGGGAGAGCGCTCTCGGGTCATTACCTCTCGAACTCGATACCACGGCCTCCGCCCACGAGCTGGCCGTCGACGTCGCCTATCATCGTCTTCCGGGCGACTTCTATCGGACGTGGCCCGCGCGTCTTCGACGGGTCAGTCCTCGGGAGCTTCGGGCGGCGGCCGAGACGGGGTTCACCACCGGCCATGCGGTGGTCGTTACGGCGGGTCCGCCGGCGCCGTAAGAGAAGCTGCCAATACTCGAATACGTATATATACTGAATACTCTGTTCGAGCGTCCATGCCCGGGAAGCCACGGCTGCACGCGGATATTGTCGGGATGCTGCGAAAGAACATCACAATCACGTCGGAAGAGAACGAATTCCTGGAGCGGCACCCGGAGATCAACCAGAGCGCCCTCTTCCGTCAAGTCGTCGAGAGCCTCATGCTGGCCGAAAAGGCGCCCCGCTTCGCGTCGGCCCAGACCCTACGGATCGGTAAGGCGGTCTACCGGAGCGGCGCGGTCATGTACCAGCGGCCCGGCAAGCGCCGCGCCGACTCCGACTGAAACGGATCCTACGCCTCGCCCGTTGGTCGCGGGGGAGCGTCGGGGTCACGAAGTCGCGCGCCCCAGCCCTTCCATTCGGGCCGGTCCGCATCCGCCGCCCGCTGGAAGAGCACGCCTTCCGCCGAAGGGGATCCGCCCCGAAGTTGCCGTTGCACGTCCGCGGTGAGACCTTCCAAGGCGTGTCGGGGAACCATGTGACCAAAAGCCCAGCGGCGTGTCAGAGCTAGTTCGGTGAAGTGCGGGGCGTAGTGCCCTCCCCCGACGCCGACGACCACCCGGTCGGCCGGATCCTCATCCAGGTCCAATAGCGAGTCGGCAAGAGGAATCGCCACGGCGCGCCTTTCGGCCTCCGGTAACGCGTCAGCGATTTCCACGAAGAAGGCCGGTTGGTGCAGCAAAGGACCGTGATGCGTGGCCTCATAGGTAACGGGTACCGCGATGGCCCGAGCCGGCTCCTCCAGCTGCCGTAACGCGTCGGCCATCAGACGGGCAGCAGTGGGGACGAGCCGGCCGGGCTCGCCCCCCACTTCCGCCGTCGGTCCGAGGTTACCAAGCGGGTGAACCGTCAGACAAGCGATGCCGCTCTCGCTCCGGTGCCGGGCCGGGAATACGATCGGAACTGACCGAAGCCGTTCGGGCAGGGCATGGCTGAGCGACGCATCGAGGACATGAAGACCCGGGCGCCGAAGCAGCTCCACTTCCGGAGCGAGTTGCCGCAGCGCGGACCCCTCGACGAATTCACCGATACTCGGCGGGGTCCCCCATCGCTCGGCGATGAACGATGCCGTGGAATCCGCCTCGCTGACCACGACGAGATATCGGGTCGACATATCGGCCCCGCCTGTCTCGGACGAGGACTTCAAGTCAAGTAACCCCATCTATGGGCCGAGGGCGCGATGCCTCGGTCCTCTTTCCTTGCCTTCCCGAAGCTGCTGGTTCTCCTTGCAATCCTTGCCCTCTGCGGGCAAGGCGTAGGACTTGCGGTTGCGAGTCCGGACATGGAGGGGTTCCACGGGCAGACGGCACTCGCCTCCGCCTGCACAACGATCCTGAACGCAGATCCTGAGGTGAACTCCTCCCAGTTCCTAGAAATCTGCAGCGAGGCTCAGTTCGGTGCTGCTCTTCGTGCCTGGGGGATTATGAACTTCACCTGGGGTAGCTCCGGTGGGCCGAATGGGACGTTTTACGACTGGGGTTTCGTCTGGATTGCAACATGTCGGAACACTACGTGGGCCCATGCATTCGGTGAATGTTCGGAGCAGGAGTACTGGGCGGCTAACTCCTCCACTGGGAACGTCACAGGTCCGTTCTTTCAAGAAAATCCGGCTGTCTGCGCAGGCTGCCCCGCGGTTCTCGTGGCGCCCTCCGTTCTGTCGGTGTTCCTGCTCCTCGCCGTGCCGGTTGTCGGGGTTGGCGCAGGCCTCGCCTTCGCGATTCGCCGGCAGAGGAGTAAGCCACCTAAGCCTCCTACCACCTAACTGGTGGGACCCTTGAGTCCAATGGGATGTCCTTGTCGCCGTGCGGGACGACCCTTTAGTTGGCATGGGCATGCTCCCGGCGGGAGTTTCACCGGCCGGACCGGTCCGGCGCAGATTTGAACCCGCGTCAGAGGCTCGAGAGGCCTCTATCCTTGACCACTAGACTACGGGAGCGCGCCCGGCGGCGGTTAGGATGGAGCCTCTTTGAGGCTTTCGCCGGCAGAGCGAACAACATCCCGCGTGCACCGTTCCGGACACCGCCGCGACCGCCATATACCGCGCACAGCTGTCAACGGCCGTGACTCCCCCCGTCAAAGCGCGTAGCGGGCACATTATCCTCGAAGGTCGCCGGAGCTACAAGGACCTCGTCCGGATCTACCCGGAGATCCACAAACGGGTCGTCGAGGCCAATCGACCATTCATGAAGGAGGCCGAGCCGCTTCTTCCCGAGGTGCTGCTCGACGAGAACTTGCGAGACCTCAAGCGAGACCGAAAACCGGCGGGGTACAACCGGCAAGATGCGGCCGGTATTCGACTCATCTTTCCCATCCCGGCCGACGGTCGACCGGAGTTCTACTTTTACAAGGCTTTCCGAGCGCAGGAGGTCGTCCAGATTACGGAGCAAGTCTCCGCCTTGCTGAGGCGACGTTCCATCAAGCACTCGGTCGAGTATGACCGGTTGCAGCTCGGTGCGGTCCGGGGACTTCCGCCGGGGAGCGGCTTGCTCCCGCCCGAATGAAACCCTTCTGAGAGCCCTAGGTCCCGCTCCCGGGAGCGCGACGGAACGGCCAGAACGTGCTGGGCGCCTCCGGGGGCTTCAGCAGGGCCTTGAGCGTCTCATGGGCCTGTCGGGCCTTTTCGAGCGCCACGCCATAATCCGTGCTCCGCGCCTGTATCGAGGCCGACAGCAACTCCTGGGCCTTCGTGGTGTCCAAGCCCTTTTCCCGGGCCTGGGACAGGGCGGCGTCGACGAGATAGTGCAGGTTCGTCAATTCGCGCTGCTGCGCCTTCCGCTGGTTGACCTGCTCCTCGCAGCTCAGCAGCATCCGGGCCGCATCCACGAGCTCCCCACGTTCGACGAGGCGGGGGATTCCATCCAGGATCTCCCCGACGGTTCCGAGGTTCACGTTGAGACCGTCCCGGGCGAACACGTACTCGGCGCGGACGTCCCGCAGCTTGTCCGACACGCGGGGCTTCACGATGGTGCCCAGGAGCGCCATCGCCTTGTCGAGCAGGGCTCCCACCGGATCGACCTTCCCGGCCTGCAGGGCGATCTTCGCCTCGCTGAACAGCTGCATGACCGGCGTGGTGTCGAGGCCGAGCTTCTCGCCGACGAGGAGGCTATCCTCGAGGTCCTTCGTCCGGCGGCGCAGTTCCGTCACGCGGGTATCGGCGAGGCGCGTCTCCTCCTCTCGAGCGGTTTCGAAGGCGTCGGTATAGGCATGCCGGCCCCGTAGCTCCGAAAGCCGGCGCAGTACCTCGGCGCGGCGATCCTTCTCGGCGGCATCGACGCCGAGGATGCGATCGTACTGCCCACGCAGGGTGTCCTGACGGGCGTCCAGCGCGCCTCCGAGCGAGAGGTCGGCGAGCTCGCGCGCGCGGCGAAGTCGGTCGGTGACCCGGTTCCACTCACGAGCCTTAAGCGCGGCTTCGGCGTCGTCCACATTAGTAGCGATCTGGGGTGCCGCATCGGGTACCCATCGTTGGGCGAGTTCAAGCAGCCGGCGGGCCTCTTCGAGTCCGCCGGAGTAGAGACGTTCGGTGGCCCAACGCGCTTTCTCGGACCCCTCCCGAGCGCGCCGGATCGCGTCCACGTACTGGCCCGCGGTCGCCAGCTCGCGTGCCGAGGCCAATGTGGCGGCGGCTTCGGAGACCTCCGCCGAGAGATGTCCGGCCTCCTTGACGTGCCGGTCGGCCACCTCGATCGCTTCCATGGCTCGTCGGTGGTACTCCCGGGCGATGGCGAGCGAGTCGGACGTGGCCAGTGTCATCTCGAGAACCTCGACGTAGTCGTGCCGCGCGAACGCGGTGCGGGCCCGGCCGAGTTCCTCCGAGGCGGCGGGAGCGACGACGCCGTCCTTCTCCGCCGCGCTCAGCTTTCGTTCCATCGTCTCGAGGGAGCCCTGGGCGATGGAGTGCTGGAGTTCGACCCGTTCGATTTCGCTCTCGGCCCGGGCCGCGAGCTGGAGGGCCTCGATCGGTTGCGAATTGTCGAGCGCCGCGCGCGCCTGCTGGAGGAAATTCTCTGCCAGGGTTGTGTCGACCCCTTGCTGTCGGGCCCGAGCGACCAGGCCCTGGAATCCGGCCAGCGACCGGGACACCTGCTGGGTCGTGGCCTGGGTGAGCTCCCGTTCGAGGGACGACGCTTGCTCGATCGCCCTCGGGTACTCCCGTTGGCCAATCAGTTCTTGGACCTTCCGGAGTCGCTCGCGCGGCTGGGCCACGTCGACGCGGACCAGTTCCGCCTGATTGAGTGCGTCCGAGGCTCGCCGCAGCACACGGTCGGAATGCTCCAGGAATCCCCGGCTCTCGAAGAACTGGGAACGGGCACTCTCGATCAGCGGCGCCACGCCGGTCGGCACGGGCTGGCTGAGTCGACGCCGCGCCTCCCCGAGCGTCGCGGCCACCGCTGCCACGTCGAGGCCGATGCCGCGGGCCGTATCGGCGTCGCTCTCCACCGCTCGCAGGTTCTCTTCCAGCACCGGCCGTACCAGCGAGATGAGCTCGGCGTGCACGGACCGAATCTCGGCCGCGGCCTCGCGGAGATGGCCTTCCTCCAACAGCTTGGATACGTGACCCACCCGTTCCATGGCGGCATCCATCGGAACCGAGAGACGGCGACCGTCCTCCACGACCAGCTTGGCCTCCGCGAGTAGCCGGACCGCCTCCGTCCGCAGACTCGTGCTCTGCAGCTCCTCGCGGAGTTGCGCGAGAACGGCCCGGGCATGGGGAAAGTCGAGCGACTGGTACGCCTGCTTGGCTTCCTGAACGGACGCGCGGTACTCCTCGACGGACTGGCCCAGCTTGGCGAGGGCCGCGTGCTGCTCCCCCGTCTCGGCCAACAGGTCCAGGACTTCCTGGGCTTCGGTCTTGAGTTTCCGGGCCGTGGAGGCGGTGGCCTCGGAGACCTTGAAAGCTTCGGCATGCTTCGAACTCCGGGCCGCCTCTTGGGCCAGTTCGAGATCCGTCCGAAGAGCAGAGACATCGAGCCCCATTGTCTCCAGTTCGATTAGCGCCAGCTTCGCGTGAGAAACGGCCTCTTCGCTACGAACGAGCTGCTGCTGAAGGGTCCGCGTCCGGATCTCCTGGGCGGCCCTCGAGGCCTTGACGAAGTCGCCCATGTTGAAGATCTGCTCGACTTCGTCGATCTCCCGCTGGATCGCATCGCCCGTCCCTCCCATCTCCTCCAGAACCCGGCGTTCCTGCGCTAGGGCCTCGACGAGCGACGAGGCACGCGCCGCGAAGACCGCAGAGAATTCCCGCTCGGCCCGCCGAAGGCAGTCTAGGGAGGCGGACAGGTCCTCCTTGACTCGGAGGTTCACGTCGGCGTCCGCCATCGAGGAGCGGACGGGGGTCACCGCTTGTTCCTCGGGGATCTCGGCGAGCCCTTTCTCCATCTCCTCGAGTCGGCGAGACATGTACGGTGCGGCGGCGGCCCGCAGGTCCGCATCGATCTGTCCGAGCAGCGCTCCGGCGTCCGCGAGCCGTCCCCCGTCGAGCGCCACGCGTGCCTGTTGCTCCGCGGCCTCGACCTCCGGGGGCAGGAACCCCCGTTCCTTGGCGATGGCGACAGATTGGGAGAGATTGGTCAATCGGCCCTGGAAATGCGCCACCGCATCTCGGCCCAGCGAGGAAATCGATTCCTGGAGCAGCCGACGAGCCCCGGAGAGGTCGCCGAGGTCGAGCGCCTGGAGCGAGCGGGTGATCTGCGCATCGAACGGAGCCGTCGCGAAGCCATTTTTCGCTAGCCGGGACAGCATGTCGCGTACCGACTCCGCCTCCGAACGAACCCCCTCGATGTCCTGGATGAGGGTACTGACCCGTTCGAGCGCCTCCTGACTGGCCGCGATGGCCTCCCCGTAGATCCGGAGGCGCAATGCCTCCCGGGCGCGATTCATCGCGGCGAAGACGTCACTCGGATCACGGCCCAGGCGCCTGGCCTCGACCAACCGGGGCCGCACTTCGTCGAGCACCCCAGCCACGACAGCAACGACGGGTCCCTCGGCGGCTTCCCGGGCGGTGGCCACCAGTCCCGGCAGGTCGTAGCTCTTCGCGGTGCTCAGTTGGGCGGATATCTGTTCCAGAGATGCGAGCGCTTCGTTGGGGTCGACGCCCTGCGTTCGAAGCGACTCCAGGGTGTCTCGGAGGGAGCCGATCGTCGAGGCCACGCGGTCCCTCAGGATGGTTTGGAGGCCCTCGATCGCCTGCTCGACCAACGTGACGCTCTGGGGCCAATCCAGGATGAACGAGCGCTTGTCCGCCTCGAGCGCGGCTTCGATACCCCCCGTGGAAGCGCCCAGCTCACGGGCCGCAGGGACAGCTCTTTCCGCGCTCTCGCGTACCCCGGTGCGCCGCTCGACGGCTTGAGGGAATTCCCGCTCCAGAATCTCGGCGAGTTGCTTCTGAGCCGGTTCCGGGTTCGCGCCCTTCAAGTCCGCGAGAACCGGTTGGACCTCGGTCTCCAGCGCGGGTGGAACGGCGTCGTCACCCGTCGCCCATCGAACGAAGGAACGAACCCGGTCCGACAGGCTGGTCTCGTATGCCTTTTCGAGGCCGGCGAGAGCCTCCTCGATCGCGGCCAACCGCTCGAACGCCTCTCGCCACTGCCCTTCGCGGATCTTGGGTCCCACCTCGTCCAGCAAGGCCCGGGCCTCGGCGGGGAGGGGATTCCCCACGAGAGCGACACGGTCTGCGCGCTTCACCAAGGCGGCTTGCCGTTCTTCGACGGGCTCCCGCGCCGCCTGTTCCATCTCGGCCAGGACGCTCTTCGCCTGGGTCTCGAGGGCCTCCCAGTCGGCCTTTCGTTGCAGCTCGCGCAGGGGTGGAATCTTGCTGGCGAGGTCGGGGAGGGTCACTCCGACCGCGGAGAGGAGCTCCGCTCGAGCCTCGATCTCGTTGAAGACGGCTTCGGCCGTTTCGCGCCGTTTCTTGAGCTGCTCCGCTTTTTCTTGGAGCAACTTGGTGAGCCGGGAGGAGGAAAGCGAGCCGAGTCCTGCCATGCCGAACCCTCGATCCCCCAAGCGACGCGGACCCTTGCCGGACGGCTAGGCACCCCGCATCGAAAATGATGGACGGTCCGCTTTATAAAGTGCGACCCCGGCCGAACGATAGTGGAGAGGGCCGGCGCTTCAGTTCCGGGTGATGCGACGCTTTCCCATCGCGTCGAGGTATTGGACCTCGGTGCCCGGGGTGAGTTCGCCCTTCTGGTCGGGTTCCAACGTCAGGGAGAATGTCTCGTACGTCTCGAGGTCCATTAGCTGGACCTCCGAGCCCGTGAGCGAGAGCACCTGGGCCTGGTGCTTGCCGATCATCGGCACCTGGACCTTGTGCTTGACCGGGAACACTACGCTGCGCTTGGCGCCATCGAATATCCCCACCGCATCGATGCGCGCCTTCGCTTCCCCGTGCTTCCCCGGTTTGGAGGTTTGGATCGAGAGGATCCGGCACGGTTCGTCATCCAGGAGGAGGTACCGGCCCTCCTTGAGTTCCCGGACCTCGGCCGTCGTCCACGCCATTTCGTTGCCCCGACGCCGCGGACGCGAGCCGAATGATAAGAGTTGTCGGTGACGCGCAGCCCGGGCACTCGACCGTTGCCAGCAATCCTTAAGGTTCGCGACCGCGCATCATTCTCGCCGGAGCATCTCGGAGCGTCCGGGCAGTACCTTGCGCGCGTTGGCCCCAGTATTGGATCCCCACGCGGTCGAGAGCGAGGCCCGGGAGCTCTGGTCGGGGCGGGGGCTGCCGCCGGGGCCGGACGACCGGCCGGATCGCGGGGGGCCTCCGACGCACCTCTCCATCGGCGGGATTCCGTCTCGGGGGGAGGTTCCTCTCCCGTTGCTCCAGCGAGGGCTGCTCGCCGACGTGGCCGCGCGGGCGCAGCTTCTCCTCGAGCGAACCGCCACGGGACCGGTCCTGTTCGGGACCCGACCCGGCGAGGGCGTGCCCCCCACGGCCGCGGCCCAGTGGGAGGGGTTGGGACTCTGGTACGGCCATGGTGCGCTGGAACCGACGGTCCGTCCGGAGCTCACCACGATCGTGGATGGGATGCTTGGCCGGTTGGCCGAGACCAATGTCCTGGTCGCCAAGGAAGGCCCGCTCCGTTGGTGTCCTCGTTGCCGCGAGCCGAAGGGACCTGCGAACCTCGTTTACGTGGACGAGGAGGGTCCCGCTTACCTCGTCCGGTTCGCCCTGCGCGACACCGAGCCCCGGGTCGACGCGTTGGTGTGGACGGACTCGGCCTGGAAACTTCTCGGCACGACGGCGGTGCTCCTGAATCCGACCCTGCCGTACGTTATCGCAAAATTCACCCGGCGGGGGTCGGAAGAGAGGGTTCTCACCAGCAAATCCAGCTTGGACCGTCTCCGGGCGTGGCTCCCCGATTCCGAGATCGAGGTGCTCGAGGAGCACCCCGGCGCCTCCTGGCAGGGTCGGGCGTACGTCCATCCCTTGGGCTCGGAGTACCCTCCACTCTACTCGTTGCTCAGCCCGGGAGGGCTCCTCCAGACGTCGGTCGAGGTGGGAGACAGCGGTACCGGCATCGTCACCTTGACCCCGGCACACGGGGCGTCGGACGCGCGCATCGCCGAAAAACTCGAGATCCCGGGATGGCCGGTCCTCTCGGCTAACGGGAGATTGGAAGGACAATCGGCACACAAGTACCAGGGCCTCCCCGTGGATACCGCCGAGGCGTTCATCCTGCGGGATCTGAACGACGGTGCCCTCATCTTCGCTCAGTTGCGCGTCCGGCACGGAGTTCCGCGGTGCGGGGACTGCGGGACCGGTCTCTTCTGGAGGCCCGGCCGGGCGTGGAGGCTGGAACCGGACCGGATCGACGCCGAAACGTTGTACCTTTTCAAGCAGCTTCTGCCCGGGGAGGCGCTACCCTTGGCGTCGGAGGTGGTGCCTTGGCCGGCGACCGACGCACGGACCACCGAGGACCCCGCGTACCCGGCCCTCCAAGAGTGTGGAAGCTGCTCACGGCTCGCACCGGCGGGGACGGGTCCCAAATGCTCCTGTGGAGGCGTTCGAGTCGAAGTACGGCGGCGTCTGCTTCCGGTGTTCAATGAGGCGCTCTACCGATGGGCCCGCATGAACCCATTTCCCACGGACAATGGGGTCGGACTGCTATTGCCCGAACAGCGGAGGGGGCCACTGCTGTTGACCCACCTCGTCGGCCAGTTCGCGGCGTCCGCGCGTCCGGCCGACACTCGCCTCATCCTCGTGCCGACCGGTTCCGTGGACGAGGCCTCGGCTCGCGTGGACCCGGCCGCTCCCGTCGACGCGGTCCGCTGCGCTCTCGTTCGGATGGCCACCCGACGCCGGGCTGCCTCCCCCCTCGCGTCCGTAGTGGCCGAGGATGTGCGGCACCTACGGAGATTTTGGCGAGTGGCGTACCAGCTCTCCGGAAGCCTCGCTCGGGACGGCCTTCCGCTCGGGGACCAGTCCCTCGCCCGGGTCCGAGATTCGTTGCCCGAAGAGGACCGGGCCTTCGTGTCCCGCTTCGAACGGTTTCGGGCCGACGCGCTGGCGGGATTGGCCGCGGGGCGGTTCCCCCAAACGCTCGACCGCATCACCCGGTTCGCCGACCACGACCTCCGGGAGCAGTACCTGCTGATCGCTCGAAGCCGCCTCGATGAGGCCGCTCAAAGCCCCGGCAAAACGGCCGCTGAACGAGTGCTGGTCTACGTGGTGTCTGGGCTCGCACAGCTGTGGGCCCCCTTCGCTCCCTTCACCATGGAGGCCATCGACCGTTCCCTTCGGGACGACGCCCGGAGCCTGTTCGAGGCGCCGCTTGCCCCGGTCCGACAGAGTCTCGTCGATCCGGCCTCCGAGAAGCTGCTGGACCGACTCGTTCCGATCGCCCTGGCCGTCGAGCGGGCCCGTCACCGGCTGTCGTTGCCGCGTTCGATTCGGTGGGCCAGCGTCGTGGTCAATGCGCGCGACGAGGCGGTCGCCGCGGAACTCCAGGCCCTGCTGCCCGTTCTCACGCGCGTGCTTCCAACCGAGAGCATCGAGATCGCCTCACCGGCCCGCCCGTGGGAAGGCCGCCAGATCCGCGTCGAACCGAACCTGGCCGAGCTCCAGCGCGTCTATCGGGCGAGCGCCGGGCGGATCGCCACGTTGGTCTCTCAGATGCCCGGGAAGAGGGTCAAGGAGGCGCTGCGGAATCAGACGCTCAGCGTTGTGCTCGGCGCGAGCCCCGTACAGCTGCTCCCGTCGATGGTCGAACTGATCGACGCGCTCCCTCCCGGGATGATGGTGCTGCCGGCGCCCCAGGGAGAGCTGTATCTCAAGCTCCCCCAAGGAACCAGCTCCGCCGCGCTCGACCTAATGTTAGGGCTAGGTCCCGACGCGTACCGCGTAGTGCGTTCGGCGCGTCGACGACTGACCTCCGCGCCGGCGGGTTCGAACATCACGGAGGTTTGGGTCGAGGCGCCTCCGGCGCTCGAGGAGGAGCTCCGAAGCCATGCCGTGGCGATTGCACAGTCTCTTCGCGTACCTCGCTTTGAGGCGGTGTCGAGCGGGACGCGGTTCATCCCTGGAGAGACCACGAATGGCCGGACCGCGGTCGGCACGCGATGGCGGATCTGGGTACCGGGCCTCCCACGACCGGTGGGACGGCGCAAGGCCCGCGTTTCCCGGCATCTTGGCCGACGGGGGCGCCAGGCCGTACGCTTCGAACCGGTGGAGTCCGAGGGTCCGGATTTCTTGAGTGAGGAGGTACGGAACCGGGAGACGACCCTCCACGGTACGCTGGAGCAACTCGACCAGGCCGTCGGCGCACCCTACTTGGGTGTCACCAAGCTCGCCGCCGCCTGGGACGCGGGATTCACAGATTTCGAGTCCCTTTCCCACGCGCCGTACGAGAAGCTGGTCACCGTGCCCGGATTCGGACCGTATCTCGCCCGGGAGGTGGTCCGCCACTTCGGAGGAGCGGTCCCGGACCGTATCTGGGTCTGGCCTCCCCCGCGCGTTGAGCCTCCCGAGCCGGAGCCCGCTCCCGAACCGGAGGCTGCGCCCCCGGAGTCTCTCCCAGAACCGACGGTGCCCGAACCGATCTCCTCGGCGTCTCCCAGTGCCTCGGTCCCGACTCTGCCGAGTGTCTCCACTCCCGCCCTCCCGCGCGCGGGTCCCGCAGCGACCCCTCCCGTGATCCGCGCAGTGGCTCCGCCGGCTCCCCGACCCGAAGCCGTTCCGCTTCCCCCGTGGAAACCGCCCGTGTCCGCGGACGTGGCCGAAGCGGCACCTGCGCCGACGTCCTTGCTCCATCAAGGCATCGAACTCCTCGTCGAGGACACCACGGACGCGGCCTGGAGCCGATTCCTCGATGCCGTGTCGGTCGGCCGCCGGGGTCTTTGCGTCACGCGAGAGTTTCCGGACCGGCTCCGCCGGCGCATCGGAACTCGGGACATCACCGTGATCTGGCTCTCCAATGTCGGGCGTCAGAACTCGGTGCGGCCAAGCGACGTCGCGGCGCTCGAGACGCTCTTCGTTAGTGCGCTGGGAGAGGGCCACGTCAGTGCGGTGCTGCTCGAAGGCTTCGAGTACCTCGTCACGGTCAACACGCTGGCGCCCGTGTTGAAACTGCTCCGGGAGCTGCACGTGCGAGCCCAGGCCTCCGGGACCGCGGTGTGGGTGCCGGTCAACCCTCGACTTTTGACCCCGGGAGAGGTTGAGATGTTGAAGGTCGCCTTCCCCGTCGCTCCCACTTGAGCCGGACCGAACGCCGCGCCTCCGGGCGCTCAGGTGCCGATGATGGGCGCCTCGGCGTCGTGGGCAGGGGAGTCCAAATGCTGCCGGCACTTTTCCGCGAGCCACTGGAAATGGATCCACGGGCTGACCTTCGTTCCGAACTGGATGTTGAGATAGTCCGCGATCGGCCGGAACTGAAGCCAGTCCGAGACGATCAGGTAGCTCAGCATGTGAGTGACGAGGTCGAGGTCGACGATACCCTCGCGGACGAACTGGCCGATCAATTCGTACTGGTACGCGAAACCGCTCACCTCGTACGCCTCGAGGCTCCCGATGAATCCGTCCCAGCCCTCCTTGACATGTCGCGTGGAGACGTCGCGGAGCTGTTTCCGGCGACGCCCGGTCCCCTCTTGCGTCAGCCGGTCCAGGATGTTGAACGCCGCATCGTTCCGATTCTGGGCCAGAGTGGCCTCGATCAGCTTCGCGTTCTGGCGCAACTGAAAGACGATGAAAAACGCGCCCGCGATGACCGCCGTCGAGCTGATGGCACTGAGGATGAACGTGATCTCCGATAGAGAAAGTCCCATGGAATCGTCCCCTTCGGATACGCGCGGAAATTTAGCGCCAAGGGTCGAGCGGCCGGTTAGCCCCCCGCCCCGGGAGGAACGGAGGGCGGTGCGGCAGGCTGGGCCAGTGGGGCAGCGCCCGGCATCGCGGTCGCGCATTGGTGGCAAAACTTGGCCTCCGAAGGATTGGCCGCACCACAAGTGGAACAGTAAACCGTCCCCAATCGCGGACCCGGAGCAATTGCCCCCGGAGCCGCCTGCAACCGACTTTGGCCCTGGACGAGCGCGGAGAGGGCTTCAGGGGTCAGAGCGGTCGAGCCAGCGGCCGATGACGAGAATCCTCGACGGAGAGAACCCCCTATGATCCCGAGTCCAGAGATGCACACGATCGTGCCGACGCCGAAGCCTTCGAAGGCCCCGAACCCCGTGCACCCAGTGCCGTTGAGCGGCGAGCTCGGCGAACCGGAGCTGCACGGCTGAATCCCGATGAAGCTCGGAAGGTACTTTCCGTCGAGATACCCGTTGGTCGAGACCAGATAGATTCCGAAGAGGAGGATTGCCACTCCGATGAGTATGGGGATCAAGTGGGAGAATCTCATCCCGAGGGGGACTTGCGGTCCCCTATTCTAACGTTCGTATCGGGCCTCGCATTGCATCCGCGGTTCCTTACCGAGACCGAGGCTCGAACACAGGGCGCAGATTGGGCCGTCCAACCTTGCCGTCGTTCTACCCGGCGGTCCGGGCCGACCCTGGACGGGCGGACGTGAGGTACTGCAGGGCGAACCGCTCCAGCACCCTAGCCATCCGGCCGTCCAGGTCCTCGTACAGGTATGTCACATTCACCAGTGGGACGTCGACGTGGACCAGGTGGCTCAAGTTGACGGGACTCCCGTCCACAACGAACTCCGCATCGGACCGTCGAATCGTTTCCTCCAGTTCCCGGACCTGTTCCGCACTGTACCCCATCGCAGGAAGGATGCTCTTGAGGTGTGGGTACTGCTCGTACACGCGGGCAATGCTCCCGACCGCGAACGGCTGGGCATCGACGATGACAGCACCCTGGGCCCGCGCCAGTAAGGTGCCGGCGCCGTAGGCCATGCCGCCGTGGGTGATGGTGGGCCCGTCCTCGATCACCAGTACGCGTCGGCCTCGAAGCCGTTCCGGTTGATCGGCGGTCAACTCCAGGGCACCGCGAACGACCTCGGCCTGGGGATTGACCCGGGCGGCGTTGGCCTCAATGGAAGCCACGTTCTGAGGGAGCGCCGAGTCGGTCTTGCTGACGACAATCACATCCGCCATTCTGAAATTTACCTCCCCGGGGTAGTACGAAAGCTCGTGACCGGGCCGGTGGGGGTCCGCTACAACGATCTGGAGATCGGGCCGGTAAAACGAAAAATCGTTGTTACCGCCGTCCCAGAGGATGACGTCGGCTTCCGGCTCAGCGCGTCGCAGGATTGCCTCATAATCGACACCGGCGAACACGACCGCCCCATCTCGGAGGTGGGGTTCGTACTCCTCTCGTTCCTCGATGGTACAGTGAGCGGTGTCGAGATCCTCGAGCTT
The DNA here is from genome assembly GCA_030037875.1 of Thermoplasmata archaeon. Taxonomy (GTDB): domain Archaea; phylum Thermoplasmatota; class Thermoplasmata; order Lutacidiplasmatales; family UBA184; genus JAKIWV01. Next base: position 35,528 of record JASHPV010000183.1, on the reverse strand, counting down.
CGCGAAGCGTTGGACGGCTTGCGCGGCTAGATCGCCGTACGGCATCGGGTGACGTACGATCGCCACCCGGAATCCGCGCGAGCGCAGGTACCGGGAGACGAAACGAGTCAGCGGGCTCTTGCCAGCCCCTGTGCGGACCGCGCAGACGCTCAGTACCGGCTTGGTCGACCTCAGCATTGTTTCCTTAGGGCCCGCGAGAAGGAAGCTGGCGCCGGCGGCGAGAGCGATCGAGCCCTTGTGCATGACCTCGACTTCGGGCAGGTCCGAGTAGGCCAGGAGCACCAGGTCTACGCTCTGCTTCCGGACGAGGTCCGGAAGTTCCTCTTCCGGGAGAATAGGGATCCCGTTCGGGTACTCGGGACCCGCGAGCACCGCCGGATAGATTCGCCCGGCGATGTTCGGAATCTGCGTTGCGGTGAAGGCGACCACCTCATACTCCGGATGGCCCCGGTAGAGGACGTTGAAATTGTGAAAATCTCGGCCCGCTGCGCCCATGACAACGACTCGCTTTCTCGCCATACCGCCGCGAAGGGGCAACGGGACCCTAAAAAGCCGAGCTTAAGACCGCCTGAGGAACCGCGACGCCGGCTGAAGTTCACGCGGGGCCGGTTGGGTCGTTCCGCCGCCGACCGCCGCCGCCGGGCGGGGTGGGGGTGCGAAGTATCGCCACGTACATCAGGCAGACGACCAAGGCCAAAACGGACCCGAACAGAATCCCCGCATCCGCGAGCCCGACACGCTCCGATACCTCGGCAATACCAATCGTGGGTACCGCGAGCGCCATGTATCCGGCAGAGTAAAATCCGGCGAGGGTTTCCCCGCGCGCCGCATCCGGTGCCACCCGGTCGACGAGCGTAACGCTGCCCATGAAGGTCAGGCCCACGGCGATCCCCAGCCCGGCGGAAACGGGGAAGATGAAGGTCCACGAGGCGTACGGAAGGATCAGGACTAGGCCGACCAGGGTGAAGATCATGAGGGGAAATCCGACCAAGAGCGCGCGTCGGTCCCGGATTTGAGCCGTGGCCAGCTGCGTGATGGCGGCCATGCCGAACATCGACGCCACGACCAGCCCGACCGCCGAAGCGTGTGGATCCATCAGCACGGTTCGCACGTACGAGGGTACAAGAGCGGCGAAGAAGCCGTAGATCGAGTAGCAGGCCGCGATGCCCCCGGTCGCGACCCAGAACGGACGCAGAATCTGCGGCGGCACCGAGACGCCTTGGATGCGGTACGGCAGTTTCACACCGATGTCCGGAGCTGTTTCCGGCGTCACAGAGACCGCGAGGAGTCCGAGGACACTCGCCGCGACGGGCAGGAAGTACACGAGGTGAGTCGGCCAGGGGCCGAACTGTACCGTCAGCCCACTGAGCGCCACTCCAATCGCAAAACCTCCGAAGTTCGCCGCAACGGCCACTCGGGCAACGTGATGCGCGTCCCGATTAGGTTCGAGGTCGCTCATGGCCGCCGTGGCGACGCTCGTTGTGGCGCCCACGGCTAGCCCGGAAATGAATCTCGCCATTGCGAGCCACGTGACGCCCGGCGCCAGGGCGAAGACGAGTGCCCCGAGCGCCGTCAGCATCATCCCGATGGCCAGCATCCTCCTTCGGCCCCGCCGTTCGGCCTGGGGAGCCACCAAGAAAAGCATCAGCAGCACCCCCGGCGTGTAGGCGGCGAACACCAGCCCCAGCACGCCCGCGGTAAACTCGAACTGGTGTTCGTACACGGGGTAGAGGGGCGACGGGACGGCCGCCGCGAACGAGGTGACGGCCAGAACGTAGGCTGTCCAGCGAAAGGCTCCGCGCGGACCGCGGATCATCCACACGGACAACCCGGATGGGGGTCGGTCGAATTGCGAGACCATTCCTTATCGAACTCGCGCGGCCCGTAGTTCGGGAGGAAGCGGCGGGTAGTGCATCCGGAATCCCTCGAGCGTCCGAACGATCTCCTCGGAGACCAGCAGGTCTCGGAGCCACTTTCGGTCCGAGGGAATGATGTACCAAGGCGCCCACGTCGTGCTCGTCTTCGTGAGCGCTTCCTCGTACGCTTCCATGTAGGCGGGCCACAACCGGCGTTCCTGAACGTCGGACTCGCGAAACTTCCAGTGCTTAGTCGGGTCGTCGAGCCGCTCCTTCAACCGACGTTTCTGTTCGCCCCGGCTGATATGGAGGAAGAACTTCAGAAATGTCGTGCCCTCTTCGGTCAACGTGCGCTCGAACTCGTTGATCTCGCGGTACCGGCGCTCCCACGTGCTTTTTGGAATGAGCCCGTGGACCCGGGTGATCAGCACATCCTCGTAATGGCTACGGTTGAACAGTACGATCTCCCCCTGGGCCGGGACCTGTTGGTGGATCCTCCACAGAAAATCGTGCTCGCTTTCGAGCGTCGATGGGAGCTTGAACGACGCGACGCGTACCCCCTCGGGGTTGACACCGGAGAAGACGCGGCGGATGGTACCGTCCTTTCCTGCCGAGTCCATCCCCTGAAGAACGATCAAGAGCGCCTGCTGGTGGTCCGCATAGAGGAGTTCCTGAAGCTCCTCCAATCGGACCGTCAATTTTTCCAGTCGGCGGAGACCTGCGTCCTTGTCCCCGTCAAATCCGGAGGTGTCCGCCGGATCCGCCCGGTCAATTTGCGCGGGCTGGCCGGGCCGGACCTTGTACGCCTTCACAGAACCCTCGAAACCTGTCTACACTCGGATCTGACGATACTGAAGGAAACAGGGAAGGTCAGGTTAAAGCGTCCGCACAGTAGGGGCAGTGTCTTGAATCGGCCAGAGCGGCCCGGCCGCATCGGGTGTAGCTCCGATACAACGGAGAGGGCGCCATCGGAGGATAAGAGACAAGCCCTCGATGATTCCATCGGATAACAAGAGGACTGCCTCTGCGGAACATAATGCCGGCGCACGCCGCCGCTCAACCGAACTGGGACGACGGTGGCCGAACGAATGTCGGATCCGACCGGGCCAAGGTTAATCGCACCCCCAGGGGTTGGTCGACTTTCTGAAATCCAGTAAGCGCCGGACATTGTTGATTCTGCTCACGATTGCGCTGGCCACCGGGATCAGTTTCATCGCGGCGATCGTGGCTCGCGTGGGAAATGGATTCGTACTCCACGAAGTTGCAGGACTGGTTCTTGCGGTTCTGCTGGTCGCTGCATTGGGCGTCTCGATACGGTCGCGTTCGCACGACAGTCGCCCGATGTGGCGCGTTGCCGGCGCGTTGGTCGCGCTCGCGGCCGCAGCGGCAACGGGGGCAAGCCTCGCGACCGGTGCGTTGTCGGGTGTCCTCGGAGGACTCCCTCTGTTACCTCTGGTCGTTATGCTCGCATTCGTTACTGACGGAATTCGGGTGACACTCCTTCCTCCGCGTCGGGCCTTGGACCCGGGCTGAGAGTCGCCCGGGCTCCAGGGACCTTACGTCTCCTCCGGGGTCCAGACGATCCGCCCGACCCTTGCCGAAAGGGTCGAAGGCTCTTTCCGCACGTCGGTCTGTCAACTTTCGAGCCGTCAAAAGTCATGACGATCGATTCGAAGTATCACGTGCGGATCCAGCGTGACGCGCCGACCAAGCTGTACCCTTTTGAGCGGTTCTTTCGGGGCTTCGGCGACGTGGCCGCTATCCGGGGCCTTTTTGGAAAGCAGACGGTGAAAGTCCTGCGTCGCCAGAAGGTGGAATTCTTCTCTGCCCGGTTCGGGTACATGGGTACGAGCGACGTCGACGGCCACTTGATCATCAGCAATCGATACCTCAAGGAGGGAAGCATCCGCGACGTGTACCTCGACATCATTCACGAGCTATGCCACGTGAATCAGTTCCGGCATCACAAGCCGCTGTTCTACCCCAAGCTCAGCTACGTGGATGCCCCCTCGGAGATCGAGGCGTACCGGTTTACTGTGAAGGAAGGTAAGCGGATCGGCATGTCGGACCAGGAGCTGGTCGACTACCTCAAGGTCCAATGGATCAGTCCTGCCGAGCACCGGCGACTAGCGCGTCGCATGGGGCTCGCGCTGAGCCCGTCTTCCGGAACGCCGCACCGCTCCCGCATCCGAAGATAGTGCACCGTTCCGGACTGCAGCCGGGACGGCCATTAACATCTCTTCCGAAAAAGCCAACGTGGACATAGCGGCTCAAGAATCGAGCCCACACGTCCCTCTCGCTACGAAGGCGATGGAGTTCCCCCGCTCTGTTTCACGACCCCTCAGCGGGCTACAAGTGAGCCGGCCGATCTCGGGTTCGTCGCATGGCGGAGATTCCCTCGAAACCGGCTCACGACGCGTCGCGCAACATCGCAACCAAGTACCTCATATTCCGGCCGCGGGAGAACGCGGTCATCGAGTCGGGGGGCCACACGAGGCCGATGGCGATGTAGGAGGCTACGTCTGACACGAGCGAGAGAGGAGATTTCGTCTTAAGCAGCCTTCGCCCCCTCCCTTGACCCCCCTCCCCAGTCCGCCACTCATCCTCGCCCGCCCCGCGCGGCCGGGGCACCCCCCAGGTTCTTGGGGGATCCTGCGTTGCGGCGCTCTAGACCCCTAAGCCCGGCGGCGCACCAGCGGTTGAAAGCTCGGGTCGGTGGTCGGCGGCACTGCCCCCTATGTTAAACGACCGAATTCGAAGTGGGGGCATAGGCCACCGACCCGTATTCGTTGGGGACCGCTTCGCCGGGAAGTCGGGGCTCCCGAGCGCCTCGGAAAGTTTTCTGGCTCGCCCGGCGCTTTCCCGGCGACGTTAAGAGGACGATTTGGGAGGACTCTTCGGAGCGGTTCCCGTCGTACGCGCTGGGGGTCTGGGGGCCGGCCTTCGTCGTCGTGCGATCGTTATCCCTACCGCCAGTACCGCGATCAGAATCACGGCGAGCCCGATGATCAGGAGCTCGAGGGTCGTGAGTCCAAACAGGAAGAAATGGTTCCCGGCCGAGGATGCGGGGGCGATTGTGAAATTGAACACCGAGAAGATGAAAGGCGGCGGCGAAGGGTCCTGGAACAGATCTACGTAGTACGTTCCCGCGCTGAGCCCGTGCGGAATGGGGACCGTACAGGCGGTCAGCACACCGGTCGCGGAGGAAGTGCATGTACCCAGGGGGTTGTAGGAGGTGACTGAGGCCACCCCTTGTACCGTATCGAGATAGACATAGTACGCCGTGCTGTCCGCCAGCCCGCTGACGGTGAAGGTCGCGGACCCCGAAGTGCCCGTGGTCGAGCTCACCGTCTCGACATACGGGATGGTCAACGCGAAGGCCGCGGAGGCCTCCAGCGTACCGGTCGTGAGGGCGGACACCACCACCTGAGCGTTTTCACCTGAGGGCACCTGAATGGCCGTCCCCGATGGAATGTCCCCCCCAGGGGTGGTCAGAAACTCCCGGGAGCTGCCGCAGGCCGCCGGCGCCCCGCTTCCCTCGAAACAATAATCGAACAATGCCAATGAAGCGTACCCGCTCCCCGCCAGGTACACCACGGTCCCGACGGGACCCTGATCCGGCGAAAGTGACAACGTCGCGAAACTCAGCGTGACCATGAATGTTTGCTCCGGGGTGAGAAGGCCCGTGCCGGTGTCGTCGCCCCGCACCTCGTGGGCCCCGAGCGCCGCGGATTCTGGCACCGAGAAGGTGCACACGAATCCTCCGGTCGTGTTCAGCGTAATCAGCACATCGTTGAACGAGCAGTCCGAACCGCCCGTCGGTGTGATCTGTTGGCCATCAAAGCTGACGATCGCAGTAGAGGGGAAGGGCTCGAAACCGGTACCAGTCACCGTGAAAGTGGATCCGATCGGACCCGCGCTCGGATTCACGGTGATTAGGGGGCCGACAAGGTAGAACGTGTTCCCCGAATAGATGACGGTGGGCGGGTAGGTAACATGGGACGCATCCGACGCGGCGACGGTGTACGCCCCGGGGGCTACCGACGGGAAGTCGAAATCGCAGGTGAACCCGCCCGTCGAGGCGACGGTCGGTTCGCCGGAGGGCGCGCCCACACAATTCAGCACGGTGATCTGAGACTCGTCGCTGACCGGAGCGACCCAGAGCGCGATCGAGTCCCCGGGGGTCCATCCCGCGCCCGTCGCCGTTACCGGAGTCCCGATGGGGCCCACCGTGGGCGAGCTCGTGATCGAGAGCTCAGGCGGGACTGTGAACGTCACCGCGGCCGTCAGCGCGCCCGATGACGTATCCATTCCCTGAACTTCGTTGGCTCCGAACGTGGCAAACGGCGGTACAGTGAACGTGCAAGTGAATCCCCCGGTCGCGTTGAGATCGATCAGGGATGTCTCGTTATCGCACGCGGGAAGGTCGGTGATCGGGTCTATCAGATTACCATCGAAGGTGATAGTGGCGGTATCCGGCGACGGGCTGAACCCGATGCCCGTGACGGTGAATTCACCCCCCATCGGCCCCATGTTGGGGGTCAGAGTGATCTCAGGCAACACCGTGAACGAAGCCGAGGCCGAATGCGAGGACGCGTCGGTGGCGGCCACGTTGTCTCCCCCGTCGTCTCCATACGCAACCGGTGGCACGGTGAAGGTACACGGCAGGCCTGTGGTGCCCGGGAAGTCGCCGGTGCTGTTCGTCGCACAGTCCGAGGGGGCCGGGGCGCCGTCGAAGGTGAAGGTCACCGTCGAATCGGATGCAAAGCCGGTCCCCATTCCGGTTACGACACTGCCGGGGGGACCCGACGTGGCGGACAAGGTGAGGGCCGGTGCGGCGGTGAGTACGAACACCACGCCCGCGCAATCGGAATCCTCATCGACCCCCCAGAAGACATAGGTTCCCGCTGCGTAACCGGAAGGGGCGTCGACGGTGAGCTCGAAAAAGTCGCCTGGGGGCTCCGCGCCGGCAGACCCGACCAGCTGATAGGCTGACCCGGTCGTGTTGGCCCAGTAAATCCCGGTAGCCCCCGTCTCGGAGAAGCCCGATCCGTTCAGGACGACGGGAGTTTCCGGTCCTCCGGTGGCCGGAATCGGAGAGAGGAGGGTGAGTGTCGCGTTCCAGGACACACAACCTAGCGCCGCCGGGGGGGTAGCAGTCAACGTGAACGGGTAGTTGGCACAGCCCGTATCCGTCGTGGAGTCGTTAACCGACCAGAACTCGTAGGCTCCCGGGGGAAGCGAGCTCCCGGATTCCTCTCCGGGTACGGTGACGTTCACCCAGAAGGGTTGATCCTTCAGCCACTCCCGTTCGTATTCGGCGGCCGTTACCTTCGTGAAGTAGAGAAGATCGCCGCCGGTGTAACTGGCCATCCAGATGGTGAAATTTCCCGGGGACGGGGCGTTGTAGTAGCCCGAACCTTGGAGTGTGAACCGTGTTCCGGCGATGCCCGCGGCGGGGTTCGGGGAAAAGACGTCGAGGGATTGGCCATAGCTCCCGCAGTTGAAACTCGGGGGTGGCGTGGGCTGCGACGGGGGCGTCCGATGACCGCTCGCCCCGCTCGCTGCCGCGACCGTTTGGAGCGGAGGCACGACGGCAACCGCGACGACCGCGAGGAGGGTGAGCGCGACGACAGGAATGGTGTTTGCCCTTCGTGTTGATGGCGCCCCGCGTCCGCACCGGGCACCTGCCTTCCGGTTTGTGGGTGAGGGTTCAGCGGCGGTGCCTTTACACCACACTACGACCCCCGGAGAGACGGGATGTCCGCCCGCCTCGCGAGGTGGAAATATAGGGAGGGTTTAAAGACGCGTAACAAGAAAAGAGCTCTCCCAGGTGCCCCACGGGTCCGGGTCAGACCATCGAGTATTGGTCGATGGCCAGATCCCCGTCGGTCCGTCCAATATGCGTAGGACGAGTCTCACTCGTACGTCACCATGAATCCAAACGCGGCGGCGGCGCGCCAGCGCTTGAAAGCTCGGGTCAGTGGTCGGCGGGACTGCCCCCGGTTGTTTAACGAAATCTGAGATATATCTAAATATTTGGTAAATTCTGTTAAACGGCGTGCGGTCAGCGACCCCGACGAAGTCGGCCTCGTACTTTCTGGGCGTGCGACTCACGCCCGAAGAGGTCGAGCGACTCGACCAGTTCCAGAAATCGCGGGGGGTGGCGACCCGGTCGGATGCCGTGCGGTTACTCGTACGGCAATCGATCGAAGCGCCGCCCAAGGCCTCCGAATTCCCCGTGAGTCTGCGGGCGGAGCTGGAAGATGTCGTAGAGGATGGCTGGGCCCGAACGCTCGACGAGGCGGTGACCCTCGTCGCGACGCTCGGAGTCCAGGAGCTGAGCCGTCTCCACGGTGAGCGACTCCCGGCCCTCCGCCGGGCGGCGCGGGAGACGGCCGGCCGATCCGAACGACGACGCCGGGCCGACCGGGAGGGGCGCGAGCTCCTTGATCGCTAACGCGCGGGTGTGGGAATGCAAGCAACCGAAGAGCTGGGGATAGCCTGGGCCAAACGCAGCGGTTTCATCTGTCGGTCGTGCCGACAAGATGCCAAGCATAATGAGGTGCTCAATATTTCGTACTGCCCCATCCATGGGTTGGGGTCACCGCTCGATGCGCTGCCCTGGCGACCGGAGGCTCGAATTCCACGCGGCTCTATTCCCGCACCGGTGACCGCGGGGACACCGGCCTCACTGGTGGTGCGCGCGTAAACAAGGCCTCGGCGCGTATCCGCGCCTTGGGCAGCTACGACGAGCTGGCGGCCGCGCTCGGAGTGGCCGAATCCTTCCTCCCGAACCGGCCGGAGGAGCGCGCGCTCCTCCGGCGATTATCGCACGAGGTCTTCATCGCGAACAGCGAGATCGCTTCTCCCGGGCCGGTGGCGAAAGACGCCCATCGGATCGAGCCGCGTCACGTGCATCGTCTTGAGACGGAGACCGACCGGCTCTCCGGTTCCCTCGACCCGATGCATTCGTTCGTTCTCCCACGGGGGGGACCGGGCGGCGCGCACCTTCAATACGCCCGCGCGGTCGCACGGCGAGCCGAGCGAGATCTGTGGGCGCTCCACGCGGAGGAACCCCAGCGGGAGACGCTGCTCCAATGGGCGAATCGGCTGAGCTCCCTGCTGTTCGCCCTGGCGCTCGCCGTCAACCGGGCCGAAGGCTTCGCCGAGATTCCACCGGACTACACGGTCTAAACTGGACCGCCGAGCGATAGGGGGCCGCAATGGAAGTTGGCATCGTCGGGAAACCGAACGTCGGAAAATCGACGTTGTTCAACGCGCTCACGCTACTGGACGCGACGATGGCGCCGTATCCGTTCACCACCGTGAAACCCAATCGGGGCGTGGCCGCGGTTCGATTCCCCTGTCCTCACACCGAACGTGGCACGCCATGCACTCCCGGCAACGCGGCCTGTCGGAATGGGGTGCGATGGGTGCCGGTCTCCCTGGTCGACGTGGCGGGACTGGTCCCCGGGGCTCACGAAGGCCGCGGCCTGGGCAATCAGTTTCTGAACGACCTGAGCGTGGCGGACGGCTTCATCCAAGTCGTCGACGCGACCGGGGCGACGGACCCGGAAGGGAACCCGGTTCCGCCCGGCTCTCAGGAGCCGGCCGAGGAGGTGGGCTGGCTCGGCGATGAGCTCGCGTACTGGGTGGCGGGACTCCTCGAGCGAGAGTTCGACCGGCAGGTCCGAAAGGCCGAGCTCGAGGGTGTGAAAATCGAGGAGTACCTCGAACACCGGTTGACGGGGCTCAAGATCGCGCCGGCCGCGATCCAAACGGCGCTGCGCGAGGCCCCCATCGACCGGGCCCATCCGTCCAAGTGGTCCGCCGAAGACTTGTTGCGTCTGGCTCGCGTTCTGCTCGATGCGGCCAAGCCCCGCGCGGCGGCCCTCAATAAATGTGACCGCATCGCGCCGGACCGGGCCTCGGAACTCGAGCAAGCGCTCCGGCCGATCCCTGCGAAGCCGACCAGCGCCGAGGCCGAGCTAACACTCCGCCGGGCTGTGAAAGCCGGACTCGTCGCGTACTCACCCGGGGACGCGGACTTCCAAGTACCGGACCCTTCGAGGCTATCTCCCGCGCAGGCGAAGGGGCTCGAGGGGATTCGGCAGGTGCTGAAACGGTGGGGTACGACCGGCGTGCAGCCGCTCCTCGAATCGATGGTGTTCGAGCGCCTCCATCAGGTCGTGGTGTTTCCGGTCGAAGACGAGACGCACTGGACCGACTCGAAGGGGCGTGTCCTTCCGGACGCGTTCCTCGTGCCGGCGGGAACCCCCGTGCGGGCCGTGGCATTCCGGGTCCATAGTGAGCTCGGGGAACATTTCATTCGGGCGATCGATGGGCGGACGCACCGAGCGCTCGCGGCCGACCATCCGGTCGACGCGGGCGCAGTGATCCGTATCGTGGCGCGCCGATGACACGCGGAACCTAGGCCGGGGGCGGTCCAAAGAATTCGACCCAGTTCCCGTCGGGGTCCCGCGTGAACACAAGGTTTTCGTTACCCTCCCGGATTCTCCCCACGATCGGAAATCTGCGCCGGCGAAGCTCGATCTCCCAAGCCTCCACGTCCGAGACCCGAAAGCCGAGATGGTCGAACTCGGTACCCCTGCGGAACGGTTCGTAAAACTGGTTCGACCTTGGATAGTAGTTCAGCTCGACCCTTTGGCTGGCCCCTGGGAACGAGAGCTGAACCCATGTTCCTCCGTGTTTCATCGTTCCACGACGGGCCACTCGGAAGCCGAGTTTCCGGTAGAACCGGAGCGACCGGGCCAGATGGCGGACCCGCAAACCGGCGTACACGAATTCCACTTTGACCGCGTTCATCGCGGCTCGTGAGCCTCAGGTCGACATAAACCCGGACTCCGCCACGAGCCCGTTCGGGTCGAGGGCCGCCGTCAGACCAGTTCCACGCCGCGCGCGGCGGGTCCCGTCGCGAACGGGACCGCCCCGGCCCGGGCGAGGCGCCGGACGAGGTCGGTCTCCTGCCCTGGCCTGGGAAGCGCTACGATCGATCCGCCGCCCCCGGCGCCGGTGACCTTCGCCCCGAGGGCGGCCGGGCGGGCGGCGTCCAGCAGCGCCTCGAGACGCGGATGCGAGACCCCGACGGCGCGAAGCAACTCTTGATTCTCGTCGAGGAGACGGCCGGTCTCGGGTCCATCCTCGCTGGCCATGGCGCGCAGACCCGCGGTTGCCACCTCCGAGAACCGTTGCAAGAGCTCCGGTCCTTCGGCCGATGCGAAACGCTCTGCCACGGCCCGGACCTTGGGGCCGGTGGCTTTCGGGAGGCCGGAATACGCCACCACCCAGACCCAACCGGGGTCCGCGACCCGCCGGATGGTCCAGCGTTCGTGCTCCGCCGTCACCGTCCACAGCGGGTCTCCGACCGCTTCGACCTCAGTGTTCAGCGTCAAGTACCCTCCTGCGACCGCGGCCGACGTGTCCCCGGGACTCCCCACTCCCTGGGCGTTCCGCTCGACCGCGAAGACCTGCTGCGCGAGTTTGGCCCGGTCGACGCCTCCTTGGGCCGCGCTCATCGCGGCGACGAGGCCGGCAACGAACGCCGCGGAGGACCCCATCCCCGACGCTTTCGGTATCCGGGAGACAACGGATACATCGAGCGGGGTCCCGTTCGACCACAGCTCGCGGATCGCGGCCTGAAGGTACGGATGCCCGGCGACGGGGTCCGCGTGCCCGTTGAGCCGCCACTCGGGAGCGGGTCGGATCCCCACCTGGCAGTAGACGTCGATGGCCAAGAGCACTTCCGGCTGGCCCCGGACCACCGCGTGCTCGCCGAACAATATGCACTTCCCGGGCGCGCGCGCGACGACGGGGAGAACCTGCGGCGGGATGGAGGGTTCGGTCATCCGGGGTTCCTCCCCCGGACCGCCAGCACGCGCTTGCCTCGGCGTTGAGGGATGATGCGCTGCTCGCCACCTCGGAAGCGAGACGGGGGGGTGTCTCCGAGCAGCCGATGAAGGAACACCGCCAGTGCCGCCACCTCGCTGTGGGGCTGGGATCCGATCGCCAGGTTGTAGTCCGCGTCCTCGAAGAGCGCGGCGGGCACCTTCGCGCCCCCAACCACAACGAGCAGCCGGGGCGCGCGCCGTATCCGAGGGAGCACGCTCGTCAGGGCTTCGCCGTACATCGTCAGGTGCACCACGCCCCCTCGATATTCGGAGAGCACCGGCTTCCAGGACGATACGCCGAGCACGCCAAACGTGCCGCCCCAGCGTCGAGCGACCGCTGCGATACGGTCCGCGAGCTCGGGGTCCGGAGGATGCAAGAAGAGCCGGGACGCCCCGAGCGCCCGGGCCGCCAGGGCCAGGTGGGTGGTGAGCCGGGGGTCGCGTCCCGGACGATGGCCGACCCGGAGCACCGCGACGTCCGGTCGACGTCGTTTACGGCGTGGCGCGGGCATGGAACCGCTCGATCCGATGCCCCCGGTACTCGAGCTTGTCCGATCGCTTCACGAGTCCCTTGAGCCGCGTCGGCGACATGCCGAGCTGTTCGGCGATGTCCGAGAAGAACATGCCCCCCTCGCCGACCGCGTCGTAGATCTTCTGCTCCAGCTTGGCGTACTCCTTGTCGTCCATGCTGGCGATCGCGAGGATCTCGGAGACCTCCGTCAGCGGCGCCGTGGTGTTGATGTTGATGGTCCCGTAGTAGGTGTGGTAGCTCTTGTCCGGCGTCTTGCGCCCCTCGCGGGCCACCCACCGGGTGTCGACCAGCTTGAGCTTCTCGAAGAGGGTGAGGACCTTCAGCCCCTCCTTCCCGAACTCGCGCTGCACATCCTCGGGGGTGAGCCACGTTTCGGACAGGCGTTGGAGCAGTTTGAGCTTGAGCGGCGTGTCGACGGCGCGCAGGACCGGTACGAGGTCGCTGATCTCGTTCACGACCTTGATTCGATGCATCCCAGTGGCCATCATGATCCTCTTCTGCTTCCTTTGGCGCGCCGCGTCCTACGATGCCGGCCCGGTCTGCAAGGCGCGGCGGTATTTCCCCCAACGGTCCTGAGGAGAAAAGCGGGCGGGGTGCGGGGTGCGGGTCTCGGCGTGGTCGACCGGGCATGTCATCGACAGGGTGTATCGCCCGCAGGTCCGACATACCCGGAGAAGGGAATCGGTCATGCCCGGACGAAGCTCCCATGCCCGCCGGTCTTGGCGATCTTCGCGAGGGCGGCTTCGGTGGCCTTCTTGAGGACCTCCTCCACTTGCTTGTACTGGGTCCCGGTGACCTGTAGCCGGTATCGCGGGGCGCCGACGTATTGGACCGTGACCGACTCCGGGTCCACCTCCTCGGCGGCGCGCAGCGCGGTCCGGACGTCCTTCACGCCCTCCGGCGCGGCGGAGGAGATCTCGAGGGTTCCACGGATCGTCACGTGGGGCGGAGTCAGATTCTCCTCGGCCACCTTCAGGAAGGCCGACACCCAGGCCGCCTTTCCGTACTGCGCGGCGAATTTCTTTGGCTCGGCCGAGGCCACCTCGAAAGCGTGAAACAGACTTCCTTGGTCCTCGACCAGCTTCTCCGCGAACGAGGCATAGGTGGCGTCGACCTCGATCCTGAGCGCTTTCGCGACTATGGCGAGCAATCGCTGCGCGCGCTGCTCATTCTTCCAACTCTGAATCTTCTCGCGGCGCTGGTGCTCGTTGATCCGCTTGAGGGAGAGGTCGATCTGCCCCTTGGCCGTGTCGATATGGAGGACTCGACCCACGATCTTCTGGCGCTCTCGGATGTGGTCTCGGATGTATTTGACCCACCCCGTGGCGACCTCGGAGAGGTGGATGAAGGCCTCCCGGTTCGCGTACTCATCCAGCGTGACGAACGCGCCGAAGTCTCGGATCTGCGTCACGGTGGCGACGACCAGTTCCCCGTCTTCGGGGAATTCTCCCCGGAGTGGCACAGCGAAGCGCCTCCCCACCTAGGCCGATGCCGGTCGAACGAACGTTCCGCGAAGTTGCGCCTTGCCGCCGGTCGGAGTGGCCAACGTGGCGCCGCAGACCACGCAGTTGACCGTCGTGGCGGGGCGGCTGAAGATCGTCTGCTCTCCCGAGCAGTCTGGACACTTGACGACCCAGAACGGAGCGGCAGTCATGGAACGAGCACTCACTCCGCCTCGGTCAGCTCGAACGTGCTAGCCCGCCAGCCGACGGGCTGGACGATGTACTTGCACTGCTTGCAACGGAACCTCAGAAGGACCCGCCGGACGGCCTTGGCGCGCCCCTCGGGCTTCGGCCGGGGAAACCCGCCGTAACCGCCGGTGGCGCGTCGGAACCGCCGTTGGCCCCACTTGAGCTCGGACGCCGGCTTCTTCTTTCCTTTCTCGACGTCGTGCGGGGTGTGCTTGTGGCACCGAGGACAGTAGGTCGAGATGACCTTAGGGTAGTGCATCGGGGCGCGGGGAAGTAGGGTGCCTATATAGGATTAGGCTAACCAAAGCGGATTTCTTCGCCGCGAAATCCTTAGGCTCCCCGCGCATCCGGCGCTCATCCCGCCGACGCTGGAGGCTCCGGACTCGGCCCATTCCGTCGAAGCCACTCTGCGCCGGCTCGAACGGCGAATCGCGACGTTCGACCACACAATCTCCCTGGCGACGTGGAGACTGTACGCGGGTCGAGCGCATGCCGAATCGGAACGTTGGATCAGCGCACGGGCCCGATTTCTCGGAGACCCGGCGATCCACCGGTGGGTCCGGAGGGCCCAGCGGCTGGCCGATACCGATGGCGCGCTCGCCCGGCGCTTGGTGTTGCTGGACCGGCTCTATCTCGACGCAGCCTCCGAACAGCATCCCAGTGTGGTGCAACTTCGACTCCGCCTAGAACGACGCGTTGTCGGGTTCCGCCCGAGGTTCCAGGGTCGGCGCGTGGACCGCGCACGGATCCGGGACGAGCTGCGCACGAATCCCCGACGTGCCGCCCGCGAAGAAGCGTACCGCGCAGAGGACGAATTGTGGAATCGTCTTGGCCCCGACCTTCGGAGGCTCACGCAGGCCCGGAACGCGCGGGCTCGTGCGCTTGGCTTTCCCAGTTATCCCGAGCTGCGGCTCAACTTCGAGGGCCTGACTGTCGCGGCCCTTCGGAATCTGTGCGACGAAGCGCTCCGCCCAATCGCGCGGGAGATTCGGAAGATTCGGGACGACTTCCTCGTACACTCCGGTGAAGCGACCTGGTTCCCCTGGGACCTGCGCTTCGCGCAGGAGCGACGAGCGGCCCTCCCGTACCGGTCGTTTCCGGGCTCCGCAATGGTGCCTGCCATTCGGTCGGCCCTCCGACGATGGGGCTTGCCGATCTCGCGGCTACCGATCGCCGTTACGATGCACGACATTCCGTTCGGAGGACTGACCTTCGCGATTCGGATCCCAACGGACGTCCGAATCGTTATTCCGCCGAAAGGCGGATGGGAACGGTACCTGGTCGCCTTCCATGAATTTGGTCATGCGGTCCACTTCGCCTCCGTCCATCAGCCGGGGTACCTCCTCCGGTCCCCGGATGTGGGCTTCTCGGGATTTGTGGAAGGGATTGGGGACCTCTTCGAAGAGGTCTCGATGGCCCCTCGATGGCTGCAGGGCCGACGCGGAGTGGACTCCCGTTCCGTTCGAAGATTCCGCAAGGGTCGCTCGCTCGAGCACTTAGTGCGCGCCGCAATGATGGCCAGCTGGGTCCGGACTGAACTGGACCTCTATCGCGACCCGGACGGGGACCCCACTCGGAGCGCGACCTCGTACCTTCGCACGCTGTTCGGTTTCGGGCGATACGCGCCGAGGTCCTTCATCCAGACGCCCTACATCACCCATCCGGTGTACGGCCAAAGTTACCTGCTGTCTCTCCTGTTCCGCAAGCAGCTGGTTCGCGCCTTCACGGAGCAGGTTGGCCGTCCTCTCTGGCCCAATCCCGCTATGGGGCCGTGGCTCGTAGAGAACTGGTTGGCCCCGGGGGCCCGGTACGACTGGATCCCGCGCGTGCGGGAGGTCACCGGTCGACCGTTCGGTGTGCGGGCGTTCCAGGACTCGGTCCGGAGCGGCGAGCCGTAGCGACGAGGACTTCGACCTCGTTTCTCGGGGGCGCCGACCTAAGTCTTTATCTAGGGGGGCCTGCTCGGCGGCCCCGCATCCCACGAGGAGATTATGGCGGATCGTCCGGCGGTGGAAGTGGTCACCGAGGCTATCTCCAAGGCGCCGGAACGGAAGTTTCCGGAGACCATCGATCTGTCGATCAATCTCAAGGACCTCGACCTCTCAGTTCCCAAGAACCGGATTGAAGAGGAGCTCGCCCTCCCGAAGGGACGAGGGAAGACGACCCGCGTCGCGGTCTTTGGCAGTCCCGAAATGCTCCAGCGGGTCCGCGGAGTCGCGGACCGGGCGATCTCTCCGGCCGAGATGGACGACCTGTTCTCCAACAAAAAAGCCGCCAAGAAGCTCGTGGAAGACATCGACTTCTTTCTGGCCGAGGCTCCCTTGATGCCCACGATCGGAAAGCGGCTCGGGGTGGTCCTGGGCCCGCGCGGCAAAATGCCTCGACCCCTCCCACCGGGCAGCGACCCCTCGAACGCCATCCAAGCGCTCAAGCGATCGATTCGAGTACGGTCCAAGGGCAACCGGACGCTCCACGCCGCGGTGGGCACTCGTAGCATGCCGCCGGCCGATACGGCCCAGAACATCGATGCTCTGCTCCAGCGCATCGTCGGCAAGTTGGAACGGGGCCGCAACAATATCGAGTCGGTCTACGTCAAGACGACGATGGGACCCGCGATCCGGCTCTGGTGAGGAAGGAGAACCGATGCCCGGCCGCGCTTCCGTGCCGCCCGAGAAGATCGCTCGAGTGGCGAGCCTCCAAAAGATGGTCCTCGACCATCCCGTGACTGCGCTCGTGGGGATCCGGGGTGTTCCCGCCGCCGCGTTGCAAAAAATGCGGAAGGACCTGCTCGAACGGGGCCACCCACTGGTTGTCGCTCCGAACAGTGCCATTCGCCACGCGCTCGAGCAGGCGGCCAAGGAGCGTCCGTCCCTCCAGCCGCTCCTCGACTACGTCACGGACCAAACGGGAATCATCGCGGCGGATGGAAACCCGTTCTCCCTCTACCAGGAACTGGTCCAGACGCGCTCCCCGACGCCCGCGCGCGGCGGGTCCATCGCCCCGAACGACATCCTCGTTCCCGGCGGGGAGACGCCGTTCCGACCGGGCCCGATCGTGGCGGAGCTGCAGCACGCGGGGTTCCCCGCCGCCATCGAAAAAGGCAAGGTCGTGCTCAAGAAGGACTCCGTCGTTGCGAAGGCCGGGGAGGTCCTCTCCGCCGAGAAAGCGAACCTGCTGACCCGGCTCAACATCTTCCCGCTGGAGGTCGGACTCGACCTTCGGGCTGCCGTCGAGCGAGAGACCTTCTACGCCCCGAACGTACTCGCCGTCGACCTGGCCCAGCAACGGGCGGAACTCGCGCGGGCCCACCTCCGTGCCCTGGCCCTCGCGGTCGAGGTCGGCTACTTTACACCGGAATCTATCCCAATTCTCCTCTCGAAGGCCTACCGGGGGGCCATCGCGCTGGCGGTCGAATCGGCGTATCCCACGGCCACGACCCTTCCCGAGATCCTTGCCCGGGCCTTCCGAGAGGCGAAGGCCCTTCACGACCTGACAGGAACCCCTGCATCATAGAGGAACCAGAGGAGGAAGAACGATGGAGTACGTGTACAGCGCCCTGCTGCTCAACGCCGCGGGCAAGCCGATCGACGAGAAGGGAATCGACGGGGTCCTCAAGGCCGCTGGGATCTCCGCGGACGCCGCCCGCGTGAAGGCGCTCCTGGCCTCGCTCGAGGGCGTGAACATCGCCGAGGTCCTGAAGAAGGCCGAGACCGTGGCCGTCGCCGCGCCGGCCGCCGCCCCCGCGGAAAAGAAAGAGGGCAAGGGCGAGAAGAAAGAAGAGAAGAAGGAAGAGAAGGGCGTCACCGAAGAGGAAGCCGCCGAGGGTCTCTCCGCTCTCTTCGGCTGAGGAAGCCGTCAGGTTACCTCCGGCCGCCGTTCGCCTTAAGACCCTCCGCCGGGTCCTCCCCGGCGGAGCCACCTGTTTCCTCGCCCATGGCGCTGCATGAGCACTGTGGAGTGGTGGGGGTATCGCTCTCCGGTAAAGGAGCGGCACCCTACCTCTACCGAGGGCTCCGCGCGCTTCAGCACCGCGGACAGGAGTCCGCCGGCATCGCCACCGCCTCGCACGGCACCTTGCACCATCGAAAAGGGATGGGCCTGGTCCACGACGTCTTCAATCGGGAACTCCTCGAGTCGCTGCGCGGGCCGGTCGGGATCGGCCATGTTCGGTACTCCACGACGGGCACGTCCGACATCGAGAACGCCCAGCCGCTGAGCCTCCGCCTGCGCGACGAGGACGCCGCGCTCGCGCACAACGGCGACATCGTGAATCACGAAAACCTCCGCCGACGACTCCTCGCCCAGGGGGTCGAATTCCTGGGCAGCGCCGACAGCGAGGCCATGGCGCAGCTGATCGCGCTGGAGTACGGCCGGACCCGGGACCTCGAATCCGCGGTCCGAAAATCGATGAGCGAGCTCGTGGGCGGCTACGCGGTCGTCATGCTGGTCGGCAGTCAGCTGGTCGCCTTCCGGGACCCGCTGGGCATCCGGCCGCTGGTACTGGGAACGTTGGACGGCGGGTACGCCGTGGCGAGCGAATCGGTCGCGCTGGAGCTGATGGGCGGCGCGCTCGTTCGCGACCTCGCCCCCGGCGAAGTGCTTGTGATCGAGAAGGGAGCGTCGCTCAGGAGCTCCCGCTATGCGGGGGCCAACGAGCGCGCCCACTGCATGTTCGAGTGGGTATACTTCTCCCGACCGGATTCCGTCGTCGAGGGGCGGCTGGTCTACGACGTCCGCCGCCGGGTCGGAGAGATCCTCGCCCGGGAGCGGCCGACCGAAGCGGACGTGGTCGTCCCCGTCCCAGACTCCTCCCGACCCCAGGCTCTGGGCTTCTCGGCCATCGCGGGCATCCCGTACGTGGAAGCGTTGATCAAGAACCGGTTCGTCGAGCGGACGTTCATCCTGCCGGACCAGAAGCGCCGGGAGGAAGAGGTCCGGGTCAAGCTCCACCCGGTTCCCGGGCTCATCCAGGGAAAGCGCGTCGTGCTGCTGGACGACTCGATCGTGCGCGGAACGACACTCAAGGAAATCGTCGCCATGGTCCGACATGCCGGCGCCACGCGCGTGGACGTCCGAATCGGGTGTCCCCCGATCACCGCTCCCTGCTACTTCGGCATCGATATGAAGGACCGGCGAGAGCTCGTGGCCTCCGGCCGGACCGAGGAGAGCATCGCGAAACAGATCGGGGCGGACAGCGTCCACTACCTCTCGATGCCGGGCCTCGTCGAGGCGATCGGGATGTCGGAGGAGAACCTCTGTCTCGGCTGCCTGACGGGCCGATATCCGGTCGAGGTACCCGAAGAGCGCCGCCGCTTCCAGAAGGTGCTCGAGGAGTTCTAGGGCGTGCCCGAGGCCCTGGTTCGCTCGGGCCGGTGGCTGCGCTGGCTCGACGCCGCGGGCACGATCCTCGAAGAGCGCACCGTCGACCCAAATCCGCAACGGGCGGCAGAGCTTTTGGCCGGAGGCCTGGACGGCATTCCGCCGGCCCTATTGGATTGGATTCGGAAACGATCCGTCGGCTCCGTCATTCTCGCAAGCGACCGACCCTTGCAGGAGTGGCTCGAGCACCACGACCTGGTGTCGCGAGTGCCTCCTCTTCCGGAACGTCGGGCGATGCGCGCCGTGGCTTTCCGGCCGGACCGAGAGGAAAGAACGCTCCTGATCGCATTCGCCCGTCTTCGTCTCCAGCGAGCGATGCAAGCCCCGGAAGCCACCCTTTCGGCCTTGGCCCGGGAAGAGGAGCGCGTGCGACGGGTGCTCCGGCGGGAGACGAACGCGGCGGACAGCTGGGTCTCAGAAGGCGCCCCCGTTCTATCGGACTATGCCCGTCTCTCTTCGTCCACCCGAGATCAGCTGGTTCGACACTTGAGGGAGCTGACGGAGGCGCTCGAAGCCCAAGCCCGGAAGGTTGCGCCCAACCTCTCGACGGTCGTTGGCCCAGCCGTGGCGGCCCATCTCATCGCCGCTGCCGGGGGTCTGGGGCCGCTGTCGAGGATGGATGCATCCAGGGTTCAACTGCTCGGGGCTCGCCGACGCTTCGGTCCCGGGCGTTCTCCTCGTTTCGGGTTCCTTTACCACGCGGAGGGGATGTCGCAGGTTCCGCCCGCCCGGTCCGGTGCGCTGGCCCGGTCGGTGGCGGCTCTAGCGGCCATCGCCGCCCGTGCGGATGCCACGTCGGGTCGATCGATATCGGCGGAACTCGTTAGCCGGCGAGAACGACGAATCGCCCAACTCAGGAAGCGACGGTCGTGAGCGGGTCCGGGTCAACGGCGTGGACACGATGGTCTCCGCGCCTTCATGAGCTTCGAGAGGGCGACCGACGGGTCCCGGCCACCGAGGCCCTGGGTACGCCGCCGGACGTGTACGGAGAGCGCCTCGTGCCGGTGCGATCCGCGTGGTGGCGCCGGTGGGATCCGTACCGGAGCAAGCTGTCATCGGCCCTGCTCAAGGGATTCGGCGGGCCGGTACCCCAGCCGGGAGAGCGATGGCTCTACCTAGGCGCTGCTACGGGGACCACCGCGTCCCACCTCGCGGACCTCGTGGGACCGACGGGGGCGGTCTACGCCGTGGAGATCAGCTTGCGGCCGTTCGCCCGCCTGCTTCGGTTGGCGGAGCGGTACCCGAACCTGTTCCCTATTCTGGGCGACGCGCGACGGCCCGACGACTACGCGGGGTGGGTCCCGCCGGTCGACGGAGTCTACTCCGACGTCGCTCAGCCAGACCAGGTGGGCATCGCTCGTCGCAACGCGGACCTTTTCCTACGTGATGGTCGGCCGCTCCTGTTGGTGCTCAAGCTGTCCAGCTTGGGTAGGGACCTATCCCCGGAGGTCCTCGTCGACCGATCGCTCGCGGAGCTTCGCCCCCTGAGGGCCCTCTCGGCCCCGGTCGTGCTGGAGCCATTCCATCGTCAGCATCGCTTCTTGGCGGCCCGGATGCCGCCGGCCGTCTCTAAGCGGGTCCGGGTCGCTACGCCGGAACGGCGCGACCGCGCTGCACGAGCACCGTAACGACGTCCTCGTCCGCGAGCGCATGATCCCGACCGACGGTCTGGCCCGGGAACCGTGCGCTGCGACCCCAGACGAGCGCGGCCTTGAAGTTCTTCCCGAGGTCCGGGGGCAATCGGGCCAGGAGGTCCTGGATGCGGCTGCCCCCCCGGAGGATCAGCGGTTCGACCCGGTCCGCCTCGCCGCCCGGCGGGCGCAGATAGACACGGATGAATGCGAGCGCCCGCACGAGGGCGAGGACCAGCTCGTCCAGGTTCTGTCCGGATTCGGCGGCGATGAAGATCGGTTCGAAAGGCTTGACCTGCTCCCGAATCTTCGCCCGGTCCGCCGGCGCGAGGAGGTCCGACTTGTTTACGGCAAGGATGGCCGGTAGGTAGACCCGGTTTCCCGCCAGCACATCGATCAGTTGCTCGGCGGTGGCGTCCTCCCGGAAGACGATCGAGCCGTTGTGGAGGCCGAACTCCCGGGCGATGCCAGTCGCGGATTCCGGATCCAGTCGGGTGAGCTTGACCGTGCTCGTGATCGTGAGCCCGCCTCGGGCCGCGGGCGTAACAATGACTCGCGGGCGGCGGGCATTGACCCGGACCCCTGCGTCTTCCAGCTCCTCCCGAAGTCCTCGAAAATCCGGGTGATCCTTGTCGATCATGAATAGAACCAGGTCTGCGGATCGGACGACGGAGAGAACTTCCCGGCCCCGCCCCCGGCCCCGCGAGGCACCCGGCACGAGGCCGGGCATGTCGAGAACCTGCACAGAGGCGCCGGCGGCGTCCATCATGCCTGGAATGATCGAGACCGTCGTGAAATCGTAGGCCGCCGCTTGGCTGTTCGCGCCCGTCAGCCGGGTGAGCAGCGTCGACTTCCCAACAGAAGGGTAGCCCACCAGCGCCACCGTGGCGTGACCCGACTTCCGGACGGCGTACCCGATCCCGCCGCCTTTCCCGCGACTCCGCTTCTCTCGCTCGAGCCGGAGGAATGCGATCCGCGCTCGGAGTCGGCCGATGTGCCCCGAGGTGGCCTTGTTGTAGGGCGTCCGCCGGATCTCGTCCTCGATGGCCGCGATCTGCTCCTCGAGCGACGCCATCTCGAACCGACCGGGGGTCGAGGACCGGGGACGCTACTTGAGACTAACTCGCCCTCGAGTGCCCGGAGGCGCGCCCGGCTGGATCAGCGTTCACCGTTCGTCGTCGCCGCCAATAGGAACTCCTTCGACCGGTTCATTTCGGAGGGGTATCCGGGACGGTGCTGCAGCGGGGGTGGCGGAGCTACGGGTACCGGCCGGTCTCCGCCTTGGTCTCTCCCGATCAAACCCGACAATTCGTCGGTCGCCTGCGTCGGGCTCTTCGCGCGGCTCATGGGCTCGGAATCCCTCTTCGAATGCGATGGTCCTCCGGCGACTCGGGGGGAGTGGTACTGGGGGTCTCGTCCCCAGTGGGGGAACGATGGTTGCATTTCGGACTCTCCTCCGCCTATGAGATGGGACAATGGCATGCCGCGGGCGATTGGCACGGGCTCGCCCAGTCGCGACCCGAGTTCAGAGTGACGCAAGGCGGAGCGGCCGAACAGCCGTTTCCTACCCCGCCGGATGAGCCCCCATGGTCCGAGACGGTGCTGGGGCAACTCCGCATGAGCCGAGCCGGTGTCGCCGTGGAGTGGGAACTGGTTCCAGACCTTGGCTTCCCCTCGCGAGAGAAATGGCTCCCCGAATGGGGCGAGCCGCTCGCGAAGGACGAGCGCATACGGACACTTCCAGAACGCATCCTCAAAGACCGTGAGGAAGCCCGCCGCACCGGGTTGCGGTGGAGGGTCTCCGGAAGGATTTTGATCGATGCCCGGCGCAAGGCTGACGATGCGGGTTCCCAGGTAGCCCACCTGCTCGAGGCCACATCCCATCTTGAAGGCGGAAACCGGTTCGCCTGTCGGTCCGCCGGCTCCCCTCTCGCCAGACTAGGCAGAGATGCCGTTCTGACCGAGGCCGAGCTGGTCGGATTGTTTCCCCCGCCCACCCCGATTGCCGCGACTGCGGCCCACGGCTCCGATCGAGCCCGGCTTTGGGTTGGGCGAGACCTGGGGGGTTCCTTCGTCGGCCTACCGGTCGAGTCCGAACAAGGCCGGCATTTGCTAGTGTTGGGAGAGACGGGCATGGGAAAGAGCTCGCTCATCGTCCGGCTCGCCTGGCAAGCCGCCCAGTGGGGGTCGATGATCCTGTTCGATCCGGTGGGTGACACCGCGAGAGAGTTTCTGTCGGGCGTTCCGGATGCGAGGAGCCCCCAAGTTTCCTGGGTTTCGCCGGCCGTGCCGGGTCTGACGCTGAACCTCCTGCACCAGGTCGCTTCCCAACGGAGCGACGGTGCGGCACACCGTGAACGGTTGCTCGGCGATATCGTCGCGGCGCTTCGCCGGGTCCGGGCAGGTCAGTACGCGGAGTCCTCCTTTTGGGGTCCGCGGCTCGAGGAGATGTTGCTTCAAGCGCTGCGCGCCGCGGGCCAATGGCCCGGATCGTCGCTTGCGTTAGCCGAGCGGTTACTGTCGCCCGAAGGTTTTCCTCGGCGCACCGTACCGGACGGCGCTCGAGAAGCGGTCGACGAGATCCGACGCCGGATTGAACGCGCGCCCCAAGACGGCGACGGTGCCCGGCGGCTACTGGGTGAGATAACTCGGAGCCCGGTCTTGACGCAGATGCTGGACGCCCGGTCCCCGACTTGGTCCGTCGGCGCTGCGGTGACCCCCGGCCGGATCACCGTGATTTCCGGCGACGCGCCCCAAGTCGGTGAACCCGCGGCCCGGTACCTGCTCGCGGTCGTGCTCGCGCTCGTATGGAACGAGGCCCTCGTGCGCACCAGACAAACGAAAGTGTTTCTCGTGCTGGACGAGGCGCAATGGTACGCCCACGAAGGTGTGGCGGAAATGTTGCGTCTGGGGCGGCGATTCAATCTCCACGTCTGGAGCGTTACGCAATCGCTGCGCTCCCTTCCAGAGATGGTCCGGGACGCTGTTACGACCAACTCGGCTGACGTGGTGCTGTTTCGGGGAGATCCGTTCGACGCGAGAGATGTCTCCCGGTGGGTGCCGCAGGTCACGGCCGAGCGCCTCCTCCGATTACCTCGGGGCGAGGCGGCCATCCTGATCGACAAAGGGGCGGAAACGCACTGGGTCCAGTTGTCTCGCCCGGTCCAGGGACAGCGGGATCCGAACTCGTTCCGGCCTATCGTGCCGACGGATGTTGGGGCGGGCGACCAACCCACCCCCATCGTGCACGACAAATCCGAACGGGCTACAAGTCCGATTCCCAACGGCCCATCCCGGCCGGACGCTGCGACGCCCGTGATGGAAGCCTTGACCGAATGGGTCGAACGCTCGGGAGACCGGGCCGAGTTGACCGTGCATCTCCCGGACCTGCGGGCGAGATGGTCCGTCGATCCTCGGACCGCGGAGAGCTGGGTACGGAGCGGGGGTCGCTTCCTGGCCTCGGCGGGCGCGCTGATCCGGAACGGTAAGGACGACGCCGGCAGCTTCTGGGTACTGTCGCGGAAACGTCTCGCCGAAATGTTGCCGGCCAAGCGGGGCATTCCCGGGTCCGACGCGACCGGGGGAAGTATTGGAAACCCGGCGACCGAGCGATCTCAGGACGAAGCGAGTTGATCCAGTCTCTGTACCGTGTTCCAGTTTCGGCTCGTGCTTCGCGTCGACAATTGTCGCTCGATCACAGCCGCAGTGAGTTTCGAAGTGCCGATTCCGTCCGGGTAAACGATGTACGCGTGGCGGCCGGCCCCTTGAATCCGCTCTCGGCCCGGAATGGATCGTTCCAGGTCTCTCCACTCGCTCGGTTCGGGAGCCCGTTTCAGGAGCGTAACGACCAGGTGGGCCGGGTCTGTCTTCGCTTCCAGGGGAAACGGGTTCTGTCTCAGGATGGAGCGCCATTCCGGGAGCGTGCGAACGAAAACGTCGGTCCTGAGCCCCAGCTGCTCGGAAAGTGCGCGCTCGATGGCAACTTCCAGCGGGGTCACTTCCGTGACATCGGTGCGGAACACGACGTTGCCGGACTGGAGGACGGTGTGCACGTCCCCAAGCCCCATACGGCTCAACAGCGCCGCAAGGGCGATCATGTCGATCTTACCGGAGCCGCCCACGTTCACGGCTCGAAGGAGTCCAATATAGACGGTCATTCCGAGCCGGGTCGCCCCACCTTTCGTACGTCCGGGAAGCTGGGGGCGTTTTATGCCCTGGGGTCGCGGTTCTGGTGCAGGTCGCCGAAGACTTCACCCGTGGATAGTCCGAGCTCCACGGGGGCGACGTTGTGCCGATACGCAGAAATACGCCTCCCCGGGAGTCTATATGGCGAGACCACGAAGGACGGATGTTCCCCTGGATTCGGAAAAAAATCCGCTTGGCCTATGTCGTCGTAGCGATTGCCATAGCTTTTGGCGCCGGACTCGCCACCGCGGTGGGCCTTACCGTAACCGCCGGCCCGGCCGAGAATGGCGACGGGTCCCATCATACGGGCGCGTGGCTGCAGTACTGGGATCAGATTGGGGCCATCGACAACCTGAGCACACCCGCTACGCCCCCGGCGCTGATCAGCACTAGCGCGGTGAGTCCCACCTCCCTACCCTCGGCCAGCGCGGACTACATGATCAATGCCGGCACCGGCGGTGACACGGCGCTCGTGTGGATATTCAACGAGACCGACAACGGATTTAACGCGAATCGAGAATTGATGCTCAGTTTCACCGTATCCACTGGGGCTGGCCCCACGATCACCACGATCGTGGCGTACGTCGAGACGCAGGCGGCCGGTCCCACCCCCGACTGGGAGTTCACGTTCTACTGGGATTCCGGATCGGCTCTCGCGATTTCCCTCAACTCCGAGGAAGAGGTCTCCCAGCTCTGTTCGGGAGGAGCGGGCACATGCTGACCGAACAGGAGGCGGATGTCCCGGAAGGTCCGCTGCGGCGACGAGCGCTCCCACGGGGTGCTAGAAACCGTGCCCTCCCTCGCATCTCGATGCTGTTCGCAGTGGTTTTGGTGGTGTTGGCGACTGCGGGCGGGGTGGTCGCGGCTCTTGTCATCACCGCCGGGACGACTGAGCAGGCAAGCGGGGGATACGAGGGAAGCACCAGTCTCACCTATTGGACTCTCGACGGCACGTTCGCGGACACCATGCACGCGCCGTTGCCAGGCTTCGTGAGTGGGGCCGCCCGATTTCCCACGGTTCTTCACGCTGCGGCAAGCTACCGGATCAACCCGGCTACCGCCGGTCACCTCGCGGTGCGCTGGAACTTTACCGAAGGAACCGCGGCCCCGGTGAACACGGAGCTTGAGATCATCTTCACGATTGCCTACGGCATCACCGGTGCAACGAACACGGTCACGGTCTATGTGGAAACGCAAGGCACGGCGCCCGCGAACCCGATTGTGTTCCAGTTCTTCTACGATGCCGGGACCGGAGCCCCGGCTTCGGTCGCAGTCCAGGCCTTCACGCAAGTGTCCCAGCAGTGCACCGCAGTAGGTACTTGCCCCTAACGTTCTGCGCACCGGAAGTGTCCGGACCCGGCCCGTAACAGGGACCGGCGTCGTCCCAGCCTTCGTCCGTCCGGAAACCGGTAGCGATCCCGCCCCCGGACGACCGGGGGCGGTCCGCGGGGGATCTCCCGAAGTCGGCGGACCGCAATGCGTATTAATATGGCGCTATGCGCACCCGCGGTTTCTTATACACGGACCCGGGAATACGCGTATCCACCGGGTGGAGTGAGACCTTGACGAAGATTGGAATTGACCGACGGACGGCCTATGTGTTCATCGCCCTGCTCATGGTCGTCTTTGGAGCCGGGTATGCCGTGGCCGCGAGTTTGACCGTGACCAATGGGAGTGGAGAGAACGGCGGGGGCGTGTCCAATGGCGCAACAGCCAACCCCGCGTGGTGGAGTGAGACCAGTGTCGGGGTCGCCACCGTTCCCGCCGGAACGACCAGTATCACTGGAAGCACCGCGGCTGCGCCTCAGGTATTCACGGCAGGCGCGGCATCCTACGCAGTCAATGCGGTCACGGCCGGCGACGTCGGGCAGTTCTGGAAGTTCACAGAGGCCGCCGGGGCTACTGCCAGTTCCGAGTTGGAGCTGAGCTTCACCATCTCGACCGGCGCGGGCGGCGCGATCACGACCGTTACTACCTACGTGGAGACCCAAGCCACCTCGCCAGGGGCCAATGTCGTGTTCACCTTCTACTACGACGTCGGAGCCGGCAGCACAGGCCCGATCATCAACAGTGTCCAAGCGATCTGGCTGCAGTGTAGCGCTGTGGGGACTTGCCCATAGGGGAAATCCATCCTCGAGGGGTGCCGTGCCAGCCCCTGACCAACCGCTTCCAGGGCTTGTTCGACTAGCGGCGTTGGCCGACGTTCGGGGCCGGGCGAAGGAATCCGATGTCAGCTGAGTTCCACCGCGCTACGTTCCAGGACGCTCCGGCCCCGCCCGACCCGACGCCTCGAGCGGCTGAATCGGTGAAGGAGAAAGTGGTCGGGAGCGCTCCTTTGATCGCACTCACAGTGCTTCTTCTCGGCGCGGCCGCAGCATCCGGGGTTCTGAGGTTGACCTTGGGGGCCGACCACCACTTTCCGCTCTGGCCGCTCTTCGCGGGGATGGGCCTGATCTCTGCCGGGGGCATCTTCATCCTGCCGGCGCGTCAGACTTACTCTCCAGTCACTCCCCTGAACCACGATCTGCCCGTCGCCGCACACGACGTGGCGCTCCCCCCGAGGACACCCACCCTGATCGATGTGCGAATCGGGCCGGAGCCGTTCACATCCCAGCCATCGACACCAGTAACTCTCGCCGGAGCCACCGATACTGCTGGAGCACCCCTCCCGATCGACATCCCTGGCTCTTGGCGCGATATCGGAGGACCTGGTGCGCAATCCCAAGAGCCACCTCGGGCGATAGGGGATTCCGCTCCGGAACCCGTTGACGATGTAGCCGAATCGAATACCCCCACCACTCCCGACCTTGTTGCTTCGGAGAGTCACCCTGCTCCGTCAATGCCGGCCGAAATCTCCGGCGCGATTCCCGAATCGGTTCAGCCGGTGGTGGTCGAATCACCCGATTCCGCTCCGGTGTTGGAGCCCACCATCTCAGTGTCTGAAAGGCCGGTCGAAGATCTCCCGTTGAACGCTTCGCCCACCCCCGAAGTGGGGTCCGTTAGTCAGGCGACGCCGGAGGAGAATCCCCCGCCGCCGGAGGTTCCGACCGATAACCGAGATACCCGACCGTCGTGGCAGCGCCTGATACAAGCCGTTTCTCTCAAGCCAACCGGACCGACTAGCACGGTCGCCGCAGAGAGCACCACCGAACCGAGTCCCTTTGGCTCGACCTCGGTGAGCGCCGCTCCGCCAGTCGAGTCTCCCATTCGCTCACTCGCGGCGCGGATGTCCGCTCGCGCGCTACGCCTCGGCCGATCTGACTTGCCACCAGACGTACCAGGGGAGGCGCGACCTGTGATCTCCGACATACCTCCGTCCTCGAGCCTCCCCGCCCCTGACCCGGTGGAATCCGCGCCCGACGAGTACAAAGGAACGGCCCCGGAACCGCCCTCACCCTCGGCGGAACCCCTTGAAACCGTTCTAGGACCAGTGGTTTCCACCGAGGGGCGACCGGAGTTGCTCACCGACACGCAAGCTCCCCCCAGCGAAATCCCGGCCCCCGCCCTACTTTCCTCTGAGCCGGTTCCGAATCAGGGTCTCCCCCGTTCGCCGGAGACCGGCACGAGTACCGCGGCCGGCCCCGTCGCGTGCGTACGGTGCAACCGGCGGGTCGGGACCGCCTCGGGGTTGTCGGGATGCGTGGACTGCGGTCGCCCCTTCTGCACGGATTGCTTCCATGATCTCATGGGTGCGGGTGGGCCGTTGCGCTGTTCCCAATGCTTCATGTGGAACCCGTCTCCCCGCGGGCCGCCTTCGAGCCCATAGCCCGGCGGTGGCGGTTATCCGTTCCCACCGTATTCTTCCGAATCGCCCGGAATCCGGAACCGGTCGCCCAAACCCGCTACAGTTCACTCGGGAGCCCGTGGGATTTGCCGGGACCACCGGGCCCGCTTGGGTCCCGGACGGCCGGCGAGCAGGACCGGAGAAATCCACGGCGGTAAGCATTTTAGCATAGCCCCGGCTCCCGCCCTCGTGAGCGGAACACGCCCCGGCCCGCCGGCGACGACTCCCTCCACAGACGCACTGGCGGACCGATGTGTCACTGGTATCGAGGGCCTCGACAACATTCTCGGGGGTGGAATCCCGCGCGCGAACATGGTGCTCGTGGCCGGGGGTGTCGGCACGGGCAAGACGACGCTCTGCCTCGAGTTCCTCGTCCGGGGCGCGGAACGGGGCGAGAAGGGACTCTTCATCTCTGTGACCGAAGCGTCGGCCAAACTCATGCAGAACTTCAGCACCTTCGAGTTCTTCCACACCGATCTCGTGAACAACAACCTGGTCACCATCGTGGACCTCCCGATAGTCTACGACCGTCTCGGTCTCAACCGAGAGGAACTCAAGCCCGGTGAGGTGGACATCCTGGTTCGCACGATTCAAGACCTTGTCCGGGAGAGCGGGGCCCGGCGCGTCGTCGTGGATTCCCTAACCTCGGTGGGGTTCCGGGTTCGGAGCGAGGAGAAGGCCCGAGATTTCATCCTCAAGTTGGCCCAGGCGTTCTCGGAGCTCGGCACCACGTCGTTGATGGTCGCCGAGGTGGGGGCGGTACCGGGCGTCCACTCGCTGTATGGGGTGGAAGAAGCGATTGTCGACGGGGTCGTGATGCTCTCGAACGTTCGTCGCCGGGGCGACATGCTGCGCGTGCTGCAGATCATCAAGATGCGGGGAACCGTTCACTCGCGGGCCCAGTACGTCATCGAGCTCACGCCGATCGGCCTGCTCATGGCGCCGTTCCTCAAAGGCGGCCGATTGGAGACTGCCTAGGCTCATGGCCCGCGAATCCGAGATAGCCGACCGGCTGCGGTCGTTCACCAGCGGTGGGACGGTGGCCCTCCGACTGGGCGCGCGGGATTACGCGGACAATTATCTGGCGGCGCTCGGCCTCACGGTCCGTGACCTCGGGGGCGAGACGAACTCGCACACGATTTACGTCTCGGTGACGAATCCCGCTTCGCTCGTCTGGAGTCTGCTGCAGGCGCTCGACATCCCCTCCACCCGGCTCTCCTTCGTGGACGCCATTTCTCACCTGATGATGAGCTACCAGGACACCCTGCCCAACGCCTCGTACGTGGAGAGCCCCACCATGCTCGAGGGGATCATGCTTCGGATCGAGTACCTGCTCCGGAGGCACCCTAGCCAGCGCAACATGGTCATCATTGACTCGGTGAATTCCCTGGCCGTCCACAACGCCCCGGAGGTCCTGTCGGAGTTCTTCCATATCCTCGTGAACAACCTGAAGACGCGATCGGTGCTCACCGTCCTGTTCTCCACCTCGGAGACCGAGGGAACCGAGCTCGACCGGATCCTCGCCCTCGTGGTCGACGAATCGTTCACGCTCGGGGGCAGCTCGTGACGACCGGGGACGAGCCGCTCATGGGCATTCCCGATATCGACGCCGCCCTCTCTCCTTACCTGCCTCCCGGCTGCCTCATCGTGGTTATCGGCACGCCTGGGTCCGGCTCCCACCTCCTGGCGAAACAGTTCGCCCAAGCCGGGGTCGGCTCGACGCCCGTGTTCTACTACACTACCGCCGAACGTACGATCGATTCGCAGGACGCGTTCCGCTCCTTTCACTGGGATCCGGAGCCGATCCGCTTCGGGAACCTTTCCGATGATTACTACCAGCGCGTACTGGAGCCCCAGCTCGAGGTCTCTAGGATCCGGGAACGGGGGCTCCGGTTGGACGACCTCCGGAACGCTCGCCGGGCGGAGGTCTCCGTCGGACCCTACAGTCTAGTGAACCGGTTCCTGAACGACCTCGCGGGCCTCGATGCGCCGTTCCGTTTGGTCCTGGACTCGCTCGACTTTCTCCTCGAGCTGCTCGAAGTGTCCGAGGTGGTCAACCTGGTCCGGCAGATTCGCTCCCGGACCCAACTCCTGGGAGGCAAGGCGATGGTAACGGTGCAGCAGGCGTCGCTCGACAACAAGTCCAGTGCGATGCTCGAGGACGTCGCGGACCTCGGCATCACCTTGCGCTCCGACCCCAACGGGGCCACTTTCGAACACACGCTCGAGGTCCGGAAGCTCCGGAATCACCCCGAGCGCACCCAGATCCGTCGGTTGACCATCGATGACACGGGCTTCCACGTTGCTCCCTGACTCGGAGACCTCACTCTTCCCGGACCCTCCGGTAACCGAACCGTTATCTATCGTTCCCCGCTCCATCGAAAGAGGGCACCATGGAGGACGTACTCATCCGCATCACCGAGCAGGTGAAGCTCCAGGACCCCGTATTGATCGAGGGCCTACCCGGCGTGGGGAACGTCGGAAAGCTCGCGATCGACTACCTCAAGGAGAAGCTGAATGCCACCTCCTTCGGCTGGATCCATTCCAAGTTCTTCCCACCCCAGGTCTACGTCAGCGAGGAGGGCCTGATCCGCCTGGTTTCCAATGATCTCTCGTACGTGCGCGCCGCCGGCCCGGCTCAGCGCGATTTGATTCTCCTGGGGGGCGATTATCAGGGCATCACCCCGGAAGGTCAGTACGAACTCACCGATCGCGTCCTCGCTTTGGCAAGTCAAATGGGCGTTCGCGAGGTCTACACCCTTGCCGGCTTCGCTCAGGGTCACCTCGTGGAGGGTCCTCGCGTGCTGGGAGCGGCGACCTCCGAGGCCCGCGTCGAAGCGATGAAGAAGTTCGGCGTCGTTTTCTCCCGCACCGACCCGGGTGGGGGCCTCATCGGAGCGAGTGGGCTTTTCCTGGGGCTTGGCCGCGTCTACGGGATGGAGGGCGTGTGTTTGATGGGAGAGACCTCGGGGTACTTCGTCGACCCCCGGAGTGCGGAAGCGGTACTGCGCGTCCTGAGCAAGGTGCTCAACCTCACGATCGACTTCACCGAACTGGAGCACAAGGCGAAGGAGATCGACCGGATCGCCCAGAAGTTCCGCGAGGCCGAGACTCCGACTCGCGGAGCTGAAACGCCCGCCCAGGCTCGGGAAGACCTGGGCTACATCGGCTGACCGGGCTGGACTGTTCCCCCCACGTGGACCATGGGGCCGGACGATTCTGGGTCGCCCCGCGTCCCGATTCCTTCCGACTCGGGCAGGGACCGGTCGGTCGACCCGGTACTTAGGCGCCGACTACGCGGCGCGGCGGATGGGGACGGGTTTCTACCGTTCGACCGCTTCATGGAAATCTCTCTCTACGACCCCGGTCGAGGGTTCTACGACCGAGCGTCGACTCGACTCGGGCGGGAAGGCGACTTCTATACCGCCGCTCACGTCCATGGCCTGTTCGGCGCGACGCTGGCCGCCCACTTCCGTCAGATTCGACGCGCGGAAGGATCCCCCTCCCGATTTCCGATCGTCGAAGTGGGGCCCGGCGACGGCACTCTGGCCGCGGACATCCGGACCGCGCTCCCTCGTGGGTCGACCGAGTTCGCGGGTTGGGAGTACGTGTTGGTCGAACGGTCGGCCTCGCTCCGGACCGCCATCCAAAATCGCCTTGGTCGGACCGAGCCGGGACAGGTCCCTTGGCGCTTCGCTCCGTCGCTAGGTTCGCTGGAACCACTCCGTGGGATACTCCTCGCCAACGAACTGCTGGATGCGTTCCCCTTTCGGCGGCTGGTGAGGACGGACCGAGGTTGGTCGGAGGTGGGAGTCATCGTTCCAGCGGAGGGCCCACTCCAGGCCGAGACGCGGGCGCCCGCCTCGAGCGAACTGCCGGGGGACCTTCCTGGGAGCGCTCCCCCGGGGACCGTGCTCGAGATTTCCGGCGCCATGGAGGCCTGGATTCGGGAGCTGGCGGATCATCTCGCCGGTGGCCGGGCCGTGCTCATCGACTTCGGCGTCGAGGAAGAGGCCCTCATCTCCCGGGGCAGGAGCGGCACGCTGGAGGCGATCCGGGCCCATCGCCCGGTCGATCCCCTGTCGCGGCCCGGGACCGCGGACATCAGTGCCTGGGTAAATTTCACTCGAGTCCGGCGGGCGGCCAAAGCGTCCGGTCTCGAGGAAACGTACTACGGCCCCCTTTCGGAAGCCTTGGTATCGTGGGGGGTAGACGACGTCCGGTCCCAGCTCGAAGTCGGCGCCGACTCCGTGGAGTCCGTGAAACTTCGGTTGGCGCAGAAGAGTTTCCTTTTCGGATTCGAGTCGTTCAAAGTCCTGGAACTTTCGCCGCCCGGCGCTTCAGTCTAAGCCGGAGAGAATTTCTCGCGGACCTCTACCGCTTCGACAATACGATTCTCGAGCAGGAGACGTGCAACATCCGCCGGGAGCGAGACCACGTCGTCCTGCCGCAGCTCGATGGTTTCCGTCCCCAGAGCGACCTTGGGAGTGTCCTTCAGTACGCGGAGGATCTGCGTCTCTGCCCCGCCGACGGAGGCAGGGGCCGCCGCGCGCGGCGGCGCGGGCTCGCCTGGGAGGTTCCGCGACGCCGTCGACGGCGTGCGCTTTGGGGCCGCCGGGGGCGGCCCGGTCGGTTCGAGATACGGAGCGACCTCCGACCGGTGCTGGCGAAGGTAGCCGAGCAGCGACTCGTGAAGAACGCGTTCCTCGGGCAGCGCGTTGGGCAAGTCCCGTGACCCCCCGAGACTAGCCTGGAGCGCGGCGGTGAGGATCTTCATCATGCGGGCCTCCACCACATCTCTCGCGGTCTGGACGGCCCGCTGATGGGTCTGGCGAGCCAACTCTCCCTTTCGGCCCGAAGGATTCTCGCGCAACTCCGTCTCGAACGTCGACTTGAGCTCGGAGAGATACGCCCGGGTCTGAGGGTAGAAGTCGACCGGTATCTTCGAGAGTCCGTGGGCGGAGCCTTCGGCTCGACGCAACTCCAGGAGCTTGGTGTAGTAGTCCGCCATCGGTCTTGAGCGAGGAAAGGGCGGAGGCTTTAGTTCTTCGCGCTGTCCGCGGCAGTTGATACCCCTGGCCAGGGCGGGATTTACTCGGAGCTCATCAGATGGAACGTCGTCCCGAGGCTTGGGAGAACTTTCTGAAACTGTGGCTGGATTTCCTCGCCGTAACCGAGGATGGGGCCACCGTCGTTGTCGTGGAAGGAGAACGAGATCGTCGCTCTCTCCAACGACTAGGGGTGACAGGGCGAGTTGTACTGTTCCATTCCGGTCGGGGGTTCAGTCAACTGACCCAAACTCTCTCGAAACCCGGCCAACACGTCGTCGTGCTCACCGACTGGGACCGTGAAGGCGGACATCTGGCCCACCGGTTGACGGAATTACTGGCCGCCGAGGGGATCCTGATCGACGCGGAATTCCGACGACGGTTGGCCAGAGTGCTCCGTGGGGAGGTCGCCCATGTGGAAGGACTCGCCGGGTGGGCTCAACGGTCGGCCGAACGGGCAGGGGCCCCCCTGGACCATTGGCTTCGGAAGCCCGGCGAGTAACCTGGAACTCCGGGCCATTTCCCCCGGTTCACGGGATGACTTTTACCTGGGTCCGCCGGACGTCGCGCCGGTTCTGCGTCCGCGAAGGGCGCATTCGCTCGGCACCCTTGCCCTTTCGACGGAGCCCCCGTCCCTTGGATCCCGCACTCGTAAGCCCGCGGAAAACCCGTCCGCGCTGCGCCGGTGACGCAATCCAGGCGATCTTGGGGTCGGCCAAAATGACGGGATGATGGGGGTCCACGAGGATGACCTCGAAGAACTTCTGCTTCCCGTCTTCGCCGACCCAATAGGAATTGAGAACTTCGAGATTCGGGTAATGTTTCTGCGCTCGTTCCTCGGAGATCCGCTGCAGGCTCTTGGCAAGGGTCATTCGTAGGATTCCCTTGTGCTTGGGCCGACGTCCCGCGATGATGGCTCGTTTCCGTTGGCCCCCCCGACGGACTCGGACGCGAACCACGATGAACCCCTCTTTGGCCCGCCACCCGAGCGCCCGCGCCCGGTCCAACCGGGTGGGATGTTCGAGCCGGTTAACCGTCGTCTCCTGTCGCCAGGTCAGGAGGCGCTCATGCCGAAGCGGGGCTCCTTCCGGGCCTTGGGTCGCTCGGAACGAGCGAGCCGCGTAGCGATACGACGAGGTGGACATGGAAAGCCGGCGGGGGACCTGTGCCCCATTTATAACCCTGCTGAGCGCGCACGGCCCATATTTGGCCCAGGCCCTCGACCGGCCCCGGCCCCCTCGGGCTCCCCTCCATGATTTTATGACAATTCGAGGTTTTGGCCGGACGTCGCCCGCAAGGCGAGGGTGTGGAGTATGGCGTCAACAATGCAGAAGTGGAAGGTCGAGTGTGAGGATGGATTCGCGGTAATCAGTGCGAAAGAACACGAACTCGTTCAGCATGTGCAGCAGCACGTGAAGGACATGCACCAGAAGTTGGTGAGCAAAGAAGAAGTCATGAAAATGGCCAAGAAGACAAGCTGATCGGTCAGAAACTCTTGCGTGGCCGAGTCC
>JASHPV010000182.1 GCA_030037875.1 Thermoplasmata archaeon | reverse complement strand
GCGAGTTCGCGGCGGTCGTCCGGGGCCTGGCCGAGGGAGCCCGGGCCCTCGACTTCGCCGTTCCTTCCGGCAACGTGAGCTTCTACAATGGAGGGCTTCAAGCGGCCATCCCGCCGACACCGGTCCTGCTCGCGACCGGCATTGTTCCAGACGTGCGCCGTTGTACCTCCGTAGACCTCAAGGAAGCCGGGAACCCGGTCTATCTCGTGGGCACGAGCCGGCCCGAGCTCGGGGGCTCTCTGTGGGCCCGGCGCCATGGAGTCCGAGGACAGCCGATCCCTCCGACCCAAACGGCCCGTCTCCGTCGGACCGGCGAGGCGCTGCTCTCGGCCGGCGCGGCGGGCGCTCTGCGGGCCGTCCACGATGTGTCCGATGGCGGACTCGCGTTGACGCTGGTCGAGATGGCGTTCGGGGGAGGGCTGGGCTTTTCGGTGGATTTGGCCGCCACCGGCCTCTCCGGGCCCGGGCTCGCGGCGGTGGCCGAGGGAGGCTCTCGTTGGGTTGTGGAAGTCGACCGGTCGAAGGTCGAGACGTTCGAGCGTCAACTTCGTGGCGAGCCCTGCGCGTTCCTCGGGTCCGTGACAGCGATGCGCGGAGTCTTCCGGTGGGGCGAGCACGTCGAGGCGGAGCTGGACCTGGGCGAGCTCTACACGGCGTGGCGTACCGGCCTTCGGCCGGGCTGATCCGGGACGTCCAATGACGGTCAGCGCGCTTGTGTCCGGCGGGAAGGACTCGATCTTCTCCGCCTATCTGGCCGACACCCAGGGGATGACCGTGGACGAGCTAGTCGTCCTGACACCGGCCGACCCCGATTCCATGATGTTCCATACGCCGAATCTCTCCATGGTCGCGCTGCAGGCCCAGGCTTGGGGGAAGGCGATACGCACCGTGAAGGTCGTCGGCTCGTCCGAAGCCGAGGAGACGGCCGCCGTGCGCGATGCGCTGGTGGGAGCCCAAGGTCCAGTGGTTACCGGGGCGATCGCGTCGGCCTACCAGTGGAGCCGACTCCAGTCGGTGACCTACTCCCTCGGCAGGCCCCTGTACGCTCCGCTCTGGGGAAAGGACCCGGGCCGGGTCGTGCGAGAGGAGGTTGGCGCCGGACTCGACATCCGATTGGTCCAGCTCGCCGCGGAATCGCTCACGCCGGAGCTGCTCGGGCACCGGCTCGACCTGGACATGATCCAAGAGATCGAACGCCGGAGCCGGGAGGTGCGACCGGTGCACGTGGCCGGCGAAGGCGGCGAGTACGAGACCCTCGTCACGGACGTCCCGGGTTGGACCCATCGACTCGTTCTCGACCGCGTAGAGGAGGAGCACCGCGGGGGCTCCCATCAGCTGGTCGTGCGAGAGGCTCACCTCGAAGCTAAACCTCTCCCGGACCGGGTCCCCTAAGCCTAAGGACGGCCGGATTCTGCCTGTCGTCATGGCGACCCTGCCGGCCCTCGACCCCTCGATTCGCGCGACGGTCCAGGAACTGGGGGATGCCCGGGCCGTTCCGAATCTTCGATGGCTATCAGGTCTTCTCGGGGTCTCGCCGGAACGGCTCGGGCCCTGGCTCGCCGAGATTCCCCAACTGGCCCCTCTCGAACGCGCTCTCCGGCAAGCCCACGAAGGCGGCGGTCGTACATTCTACGCTCAGTTTCGCGCCCCGTTCGAGCTCTACATGAT
This sequence comes from Thermoplasmata archaeon, assembly GCA_030037875.1. GTDB lineage: Archaea > Thermoplasmatota > Thermoplasmata > Lutacidiplasmatales > UBA184 > JAKIWV01. Next base: position 11,898 of record JASHPV010000182.1, on the reverse strand, counting down.
GACCCGAGCCAGTCGACCGGACAACGTGGTCGAGACGGGCGTATCATCCGGGATCTCGTCGGCCCATTTCCTCGCGGCCCTGGGGCAGAACCACCGGGGAACGCTCCACTCGGTGGACCGACCCCTCGTCCAAGCGCGAGCCACGCTGGCGAAGGGCGAATCCGAGGTCAGTGTGCCGCCGGGGCACTCCAGCGGCTGGGCGATTCCGGAGTCCGATCGGGGCGATTGGGATCTGAGGCTCGGGCTAAGCCAAGAAAAGCTTCCCGCCCTGGTGAAGGAGATCGGCTCCGTCGACATTTTCCTCCACGATAGTTATCACACGCCGACTCACCTCAAGTTCGAACTCGAAACGATCCGGCCAAAGCTGCACCCGGGCTCGATCGTGATGGCGGACAATACGACCTGGACCGGGCAAGCGTTCCCCCGATTCGCCCGCTCGCTCGGGGCCAAGGTGTGGCGCAGGGGTACGTCCGACCTGGTCGGCCTCCGAGTGCCCGAACCGCTTTAACACGGCGAGGGGATTGGAGGGGGGATGGCCGCCACCCAACCGGCCGACCGCCGACCCTCGGTCTCTCCCCCAGGGAACGGAAGACCGCGCGGGGCGCTCGCCGAGGCGGAAACCCGATGGACGGAGGAGACTCTGCGGCCCTTCCTCTCCAAGAACCCCGAACGCCGCGAGAAGTTCGAGACCCTGAGCGGCATCCCGGTCGAGCGGCTCTACCTGCCCACCGACAAGACACCGGACCCCTCCCGCATCGAGTACCCCGGGACGTACCCGTACACGCGGGGCGTGCACCCCACGATGTACCGTGGCCGGGTCTGGTCGATGCGGATGTTTTCCGGTTTCGGCACTCCGGAATCCACCAATCGTCGATTCCACTACCTGCTGGCCCACGGGGAGTCCGGACTGTCCATCGCTTTCGATGACCCCACGCTCTACGGTATCGACGCCGACGACCCGGAGGCGCTGGGGGAGGTGGGCAAGTGCGGCGTGAACGTGTCGTCGCTCGACGACATGCAACGGTTGCTGCGTGGCATTCCGCTCGACAAGGTCACGACCTCGATGACGATCAACGGTCCGGCCAACATCCTCTGGGGAATGTACCTGCTCGCCGCCGAAGCAACCGGAGTCCCGCCGGCGGCGCTCGGCGGCACGACCCAGAATGACATCCTCAAGGAGTACATCGCTCAGAAGGAGTTCCTCTATCCGCCGACGCCGGCGCTTCGACTGGTCACCGACACGATCGAGTACGCGACCCAGTACCTGCCAAAGTGGAACCCGATCTCCATCTCCGGGTACCATATCCGGGAAGCCGGCTCGACGGCGGTCCAGGAACTCGCGTTCACGCTGGCGGACGGCATGTGCTACGTCGAGGCCGCCCAGCGGCGCGGGATCCCGGTCGACGAGTTCGCCCCCCGGCTCTCGTTCTTCTTCAACTCCCACAACGATTTCTTCGAAGAGATCGCCAAGTTCCGGGCGGCGCGTCGGATCTGGGCCGACGTGATGAGGAACCGGTTCGGCGCGAAGAACGAACGGTCGCTATGGCTCCGGTTCCACACCCAGACCGCGGGCTGTTCGTGCACCGCCCAGCAACCCGAGCTGAACGTCGTGCGGACCGCCGTGCAGGCGCTCGCGGCCGTGATGGGGGGGACGCAGTCGCTTCACACGAACTCGTACGACGAGGCGCTCCAGCTTCCCACCGAGGACGCCGCCCGTATCGCCCTTCGGACCCAACAGATCCTCGCCGAAGAGAGCGGCGTTGCGGAGGCGATCGACCCGTTCGGCGGCAGCTATTTCATGGAATGGCTCACCGACCGGGTCGAAGAAGAGGCGCGCCGATACTTCGACCGGATCGACGAGATCGGGGGCGTGATCCCCGCCATCGAGCGGGGCTTCTTCCAACGCGAGATCCAGGAGGCCTCTTTCCGGTACCAGCGCCGGATCGATTCCGGCGACCTGCGCATCGTCGGAGTCAACGCCTATACCCTGGACGAGCCGGTGGAGGTCCCCCGCCTCCGGATATCCGAGCAGGCGAGGGTGGCCCAATCGAAGCGCCTCCGGCAGCTCCGGACTCGCCGGAGTACTGCGAAGCACGAGGCCGCGTTGGACGCTCTCCGTCGAGTGGCCGAGAAGCCGGATGCCAACACGATGCCGGCGGTGCTCGACGCGCTCCGGGCACGGGCCACTCTGGGGGAGATCGTGCATGCTTTCCAGGACGTGTTCGGCTCGTACCGCGAACGGTCGATGTTCTGAGCCGGACCGCCGGGACCCGGGCACCGTTATCTGCCGTCTTCCCTGACGGGGCTCCGACCACCCGTGTCCGACGACGCGTATCGGGAGTCACTCGCCCACCTCTACCAGCTCCGGCGGTTCGGCGCCCAACCCGGCCTGGAGGTGATGCAGGGCCTCCTGGAGGCCCTCGACCATCCCGAGCGCCGGTTTCCCTCGATCCACGTCGCGGGGAGCAAGGGGAAAGGCTCGGTCTCGGCTCTGACCGCCGGCATCCTGACCTCCGCCGGCTTTCGGACCGGCCTGTTCACCTCGCCGCATCTTCAGAGCTATCGAGAGCGGATCCAGATCGACCGACACCCCATCGACCCCGGTGCCGTGGTCCACGGGATCGAGCGGATCCGGGCCCTGGCGGTATCCCTGGCGGGGTCCGGACGCATTCCGCGGCCCCCGACCTTCTTCGAGGTCACGACGGCGCTCGCGTTCGAGTGGTTCGCCCGTGAGCACGTCGAGGCCGCGGTCATCGAGGTCGGACTGGGCGGGCGACTGGATGCCACGAACGTCCTGCCGGCCAAGGTCGGCGTGATCACGACGATCGAACTCGAGCATACTGAGGTGCTCGGCCCGACGCTGACGCATGTGGCCCACGAGAAGGCCGGCATCCTGCACCCGGGCATGCGAGTGGTGGTAGGAGAGACCAAAGAGGAACCATTGCGCGAGATCGCCCGAGTGGCCGGAGCGGGAGGGGTGCCGATCTGGCGCCTCGAGAGAGAACTCCGGCTCAGCAACCGAGTTCTCTCGGCCCATGGCCAGAAGGTCGACATCACGACGCCGCACCGCCGGCTCACCGGGGTAGAGATCCCCCTCCTCGGCAACTTCCAGGCCCGGAACGCCGTCCTCGCCGTAGCGGCGGCCGACCTGTTCGCCCAGACCGTGGACCGTACTCTGTCAGAAGACGAAATCCGGAAAGGCCTCCGATCGGTCGAATGGCGGGGCCGACTGGAACTCGCCGCCCAGCGGCCGCCGCTGTTCCTCGACGTCGCCCACACCCCCGAGAGTGCTCGCGCGGTCGCCCAGAGCCTCGTCGAGCTGTTCCCGTTCGCGGAGCCCGAGGCCAGCGCGGTACTGTTCGGCTGCCTCAAGGGAAAACGGTTCGATGAGATGTTCGAGTCGCTCTCGCTTCTGGCTCGAACGATTGTTATCACCCCGATCCGGTCGGACCGGTCGGCGGATGTCGAGGAGATCCGTCGGGCCGCCCGGCCCCGGTTCCCCCGCGTGGTCGTCGCCCGGTCGGCCGGCGAGGGGTTGCAGTTGGCGAGGGCCGCTACCCGCGCCGAGGGATACACCGTCGCGCTCGGAAGCGACTATCTGGTCGGAGAGCTGTTGAACGCGCTCGAAGGATCGCCGGCCGACGAACCGGACCTGTCCGACCCGGCGATGCGGGGACCCGGACAGGAAGTCCCCCTGGTACCTACCCGCGGACGCCGGACCCGATGACGGTTCCCAAGCCGTTCGATTGGGATGTGATCCTGGACCGACTCAGCGCGTTCTATCACACCGGGGATTGGCGAGTCCCGTACCTCCGGGAGCACGCCGAGAACCCGTTCCAGGTTCTCATCGGGACGATTCTCTCGCAACGGACCCGGGACGCGAACACCGACCGGGCCAGCGCGCGGCTCTTCGCGAAGTATCCCGGCCCGAAGGAACTCGCGAGCGCGACGACGGCCAACCTAGAGCGACTGATCCGGTCGACGGGATACTATCGAACCAAGGCCCGCCACATCCGAGCCACCTCCCGAGCCATCCTCGAACAGTTCGGAGGCCAGACGCCACGCGACCGGGACCTCTTGCTGTCGCTTCCCGGTGTGGGACCCAAGACCGCGAACTGCGTCCTGGTGTTCGGTTACGGCCTGCCGGCCGTGCCGGTGGACACGCACGTCCACCGGATCGCGAACCGGCTCGGGCTGGTGCGGACCAAGACCCCGGAGCAGACCGAGCGCGAAATCGTTCGGAAGGTCCCGCAACGGTACTGGATTCCGCTCAACCCTCTGCTGGTCCAGCATGGACAGAACATCTGCCGACCGAATCGGCCCCTCTGCGACCGGTGCCCGATCATCGAGTACTGTGCCACCGGCGTCGCCCTACGGGACGGTCGGGCTCCGCCTCGGAGAGAGGACCGGCCTCGCTCGAAAGCCTCGGGACGCAGCCCAAGCGTGCTCCCGACCCGTCCCGCCCGATTCCGCTCGGCGTCGCATCGCCCCTCTCGGCGCTGACGGACCGAATGGTTTTAGTGCGACTCGGACTCGGCGGGCCACCGATGGACCCGAGCGAGTACGACCTGAAGTTCTTCCATCAGGAAGGCTTCCACCGACGCATCTGTTCCGGGTGCGGCCACGCGTTCTGGTCGCTCGGGGACCTGGACCGGTGCCAAGAGGACCCGTGCACCCCCTACTCGTTCGTCGGAGCGCCGCCGTTCAACCGGGCGCTGTCCCCCTCCGAGATGCGAGAGGTGTTCCTCTCGTACTTCGAGCGGAACGGACACACCCGGATCCGGCGGTATCCCATCGTCGCCCGCTGGCGAAACGACGTTTTCTTCACCCAAGCGAGCGTCTACGATTTCCAACCGTGGGTGACCTCGGGCGTGATCCCGCCGCCCGCCAATCCGCTGACGATCAGTCAGCCGTGCCTTCGACTCAACGACCTGCAGGAGATCGGCCGCGAGAGCCGCTACTTCTCGCAATTCGAGATGATGGCCCACCACGCGTTCAATCGCCCGGACCACGAGATCTACTTCAAGGACCGGACGACCGAGCTCTGCCACGGCCTCTTTGCGGGAGAGCTCGGAGCCGATCCGCGGAAGATCTCCTACAAGGAAGAGGAATGGGAGGGCGGCGGCAATCTCGGGCCCTCCCTCAGCGTCGGCCTCCAGGGTCTCGAGATCGCGACGCTCGTCTTCATGGAATACACCCGCAACGGGGACCGGGTGAAACCGATGCCGTTGACCGTCGTGGACACGGGATATGGCCTGGAACGGAACACCTGGATGTCCCAGGGAACGGCCACGGCCTACGAGGCCAACTTCGGGGAGCTGTACACGGACCTCCGTACGGTCCTCGTTCCCCGAGACGCGGCCGTCGTGGCCGACCATGCCCGTGCGGTCAATTTCCTGATCACCGACGGGGTCGTTCCGTCGAACGCCAAAGAGGGGTACTACGCACGCCTCTTGATCCGGCGGATCCTCCGCATCCTCGCCCGGGCGGAGGGATCCCCGGACTTCCTGCAGATCATCGACCGCAGCGGACGCGAGATCGCCCGGTCCTTTCCCGAGATCGGAGCGAACCGGGAGGACCTCCACCGAGTACTGCAAGCGGAGGTCGAGCGCTACGAGGAATCGATCAAGCGCGGCCGGGTCCAGGTCCGTCGGCTGGAAGAGCGTCTCGAGAAGGAGGGGCGGACCGTCGGCGTCGACGAACTGGTCGAGTGGTACGACTCGCTCGGGCTTCCGCCGGACGTGGCCGTGGAGGAGCTGCGGGTTCCGCCGGTCGTCCCCGAGAACTTCTATGGGCTCGTGGCCGAGCGGCATGCCTCGGACAAGCCGGAGAAGGAGTACTCGGAAACCGGGGGCGAACTGCCCGAGCCGCCGCCGAACACGCCCGCGACGGACGTACTCTACTACCTGGACCCCTACACGCTGTCCTTCCGGAGTCACGTGCTGTGGAGCCACGGACCCTGGGTGGTCCTGGACCGCACCTACTTCTACCCGACCGGAGGCGGCCAGATCACGGACACCGGCAAGCTGAACGACATCCTGGTGACCGAGGTCGCGCGCCGAGGACCGTGGGTGCTCCATCGGTTGGAGCGGGTGCACGAGTTCCGCCCGGAGGAGGAGGTCCATGGGCAGATCGATGCGGGACGGCGGCGCCAGCTCATGGCCCACCACACGGCCACGCACATCCTCAATGGGGCGCTCCGTTCCGTTCTGGGCCCCCACGTCTGGCAGGCCGGAGCCTTCAAGGGCACCGATATCGCGCGGATCGACATCACCCACTACCGGCCGTTGCAACCCACGGAACTCCACGAGGTCGAGCGACTGGCCAATCGGGTCATCGCGGAGGACCGACCGGTCAAGAGCTACTTTGAGCCCCGAACCGAGGCGGAGCGCCGGTTCGGTTTCACCCTGTATCAAGGTGGGGCGGTTCCCGGGAAGGACCTGCGGATCGTCGAGATCGAAAACTTCGATGTCGAGGCGTGCGGCGGCACCCACTGCACTCACACGAGCGAGGTCGGAAGTATCCAGGTACTGGGCACGGACCGGATCCAGGACGGCGTGATCCGGCTCACATACGCCGCCGGGGACCGGGCCGTCGTCGTCCGGGAAGAACGCGACGCCGCCCTCCACGAAGCGGCCCGGCAGCTCGGCGTGCCGCCCGAGAAGGTGCCGGCCGCCGTCGAACGGCTCCTGGCGGAGCTGGAAGAGATCCGACGTACCGGGCGCCAGGAAGAGAAGCGGGACATCGGCAAGCTCGCCGAAGACCTGGGCGCTGACCCGAAGGCCACCCAGACCGTTGGCCCGGTTACCCTGACCGTGGCCCGGACCCTCGTGTTGAATCGCCCCCAGCTCCAGGAGCTCTCCCGGCGCCTCACGCGCGCCGCCGATCACGTCGCCATTCTTCCGGCCGAATCGGAAGGGCGGGGACTCCTGTTCGTCGGGTCGTCGAGCCCTCAGGTACCGGCGGACCTCGTTCTGGAGGCGATGCGGTCGACCTTCGGCGGAAAGGGAGGCGGGAACGCCTCGGCCGCCACCGCCCAAGGGGAACCCGGGGAGCCGTTGACGGAAGCCGTGGCGGCGGGCCGGGCGGCGGTCGAGCGGATGGCCCGGGCCGCCACGGTCGAACCCTAGGGAACCGCCCCGCGCGGGTCGAAAGCTTTACCTTCTATTCGGCTCCATTAATCGAATACCCGAGCGAGCACACGGTCGGGGGACAACCGCAGGTCGGTTCCACGGATGCAGGCAAACAACGGGTCGGCCAACGGGGCGATCCCCTTGGAGGTGTCGATGTTCCTCTCGGGCAAGGGCGGACGCTCCCTGATTGTCAAGGGAGGCGCCGGTACCGGCAAGACCACCTTCGGACTCGAGCTGCTCGAACGGATGGGCAAGCCGAACCAGTCGTTCTACCTCTCCACCCGGGTCAGCGACGAGGCGCTCTACCGCCAGTTCCCGTGGCTCCGCGCCAGCGAGCTTCGGACGCGCATCCTCGATGCCGGCAAACTGTTCCTGGACACCCTCCATGCCCGCGACAAGGCCGTCGCGCAAGAGTTGCCCGAGGACCAGCGGGCCAAGATCACCGCGGCCCGGCACGTGATGTCGGCCATCTCCGACGACCGGGGTCCGCCGACACGGGTCGACCGCGCGCAGCTGACGGCGCTGCTCCGGCGCAACCCGATGCCGGAGGTCGAGAACTGCTACAACCGGATCGATACCGTGCTGCCCGACAAGGCGCTCCTCGTCATCGACTCGCTCGAGGGTGTGACCCACAAGTACGGTCTCGAGATGGAAGAGTTCGTCATGGCCCTCCAGAAGGACCTGGTCGAGAACTCGAACACCAACGTCGTCATGATTCTCGAGAAGCCCGAAGCCGGAGGGATCGAGTATCTCGTGGACGGGCTCATCTCCGTCGTGCGCGAGGAGCTCGACGAACGCCGGGTCCGTCACCTGCGACTCGAAAAACTGCGGGCGACCGCGATCGGCCAACCGCGGTACGCCGTCACGCTCGCCGGGGGCCGATTCACGGCGCTCGGCCCGGGTTCTCCCCCGAGCCACTCCGCCGCCCCTCCGCCCCAGTGGGCCCCGGAACCCGACCCCGAACGCTTCTACTCCACCGGGATCGCCGACTTCGACGCCCTCTTGGGCGGCGGTTTCCGGCGCGGCAGCTACAACGCGTTCGAGGTCGACGTCAATGTCGGCATCGACGACTACTACCTGGTCCTCATTCCTACCTTCCTCAATTTCCTCACCCAGAGCCGCGGCATCACGTCGGTGCTCGCCGCCGGCGAGTCCCCGGAGAAGTTGCGCGACACGATCACGCGGTACTGTCCCCCCCACGTCTTCGACAGCCGGGTCCGGATCGCCGACTACACGGCGTCGGAGAGCGAAGAGGCGTACATCGTCCCGATGGCCCGATACGGCCGGGACGAGGCGGCCCGGGCGATGACCAGCGCCGAAAAGGCGGTGCGGGGCCCCGAGGGAAAACCGTTCATCGAGTACACCGCGTTCGACACGATGGAGAGCCTGATGGGCGACCAGGTCGCCATCCGGCTGTACTTCCAGGGCGTTCAGCGGACCAAGCTGCTCGGGAACCTGGGGATCGGTCTCCTGAAACCGGGTCTGCTGATCTCGGGCGAGATCCTGAACATGATGGACTCGTACTTCCGGATCATCAACATCGACAACGCGCCGTGCATCTACGGGATCCGGCCCCGGACCACGATCTACTCGATCGCCTACGACCCGGCCAAGGGTCCCCCGCACGCGAAGCTGACCCCGATCCTCTGAGACCGACCCGCCTCTAGGGGAAGATCCCTGGGGCGAAGTGAAGGAGGGCCAGCAGCACCACGGCCGGTATCAGCGTCATCGCGAGGTCATCGTCGACCTGCGGGATCTTCGCCCGTTCGGCGGCTACGGCCAGCACGCCGGCGATCCCCGCCGCGAGCAGAGCGGCGAACGGCGGCCAATGGGTGACCAGTATCAGCGCGCTGGCGCCGATCAGGACGTAAACGAGTCCGGGGAGCCATGGGTACGAGCTCCGCCAGCGAGCCGACAGCCGTAATTCTCCGATCAACGGGTCTACCAGGGCGGTCCCCAGAACCACCACGAACGCGATGGGGAGTGGAAACAGTAGGACGGCGGCGACGAGCGCCACGGCGTAGAACGTGTAGCTGGCGACACGGGTCTTTTCGTAAGGGCGAATCGTCGGGAGCTCGACGCCCGCCACCCACCGGAGCAGCTCGAGCACGACCACCAGACCCAATCCGACGAGCAGGAGGTCCTCTCGGGTGAACCACCCGACGAGAACGCGCGGGAGGGCGTAGTAGAGGAGCACGAGCGCCCCGATGCAGTGGAGGAAACGGCGGTACACGCGGTCGCCGAGCTCGAAGCCGCCCCCCAGCCGAGCGCCAATCCATCGCCGGGTCCGTCCGCCGGTGTGGAACTGGAGGGGCATACGCGGGGCGGGGGCTCTCGACCTATGGAAGTTTCGGCGCTCCTCCACTCAAAGGTTTAGTGGGGTGGGCGACTGGCCGACGCGATGAAGGTCGCGATTTTGATCGGAAGTAAGTCGGACATGCCGACCGCCGAGGCGGCCCAACAACGCCTCTCCGAATTCCATGTTCCCACCGAGATCCACGTGGCCTCCGCGCACCGGACCCCGGAGAAGGTGGACCGATTGGCACACGATCCCGAGACCGACGTGTTCATCGCCATGGCCGGACTTTCGGCGGCCCTGCCGGGGGCCGTAGCCGCGAGGACGCTTCGGCCGGTCATCGGCGTCCCCATCCACAAGGGGCTCGGTCTGGACAGCCTTCTCTCGGTCGTTCAAATGCCCCCGGGGGTGCCGGTGGCCGCCGTCGGCTTGGATGCCGCCGACAACGCCGCCCTCCTGGCAGTGGAGATTCTCGCGCTCAAGTATCCGGAGCTTTCGGGTCGACTCAAGGCCTATCGAGCGAAGTGGGGAGAGGAGTCCCCTCCCACACCCCCGGCGGAGAAAGCGTGAGGGACCCGGCCGCCTTCCATCGAGAGGCGTTGGCGCAGCTTCGAGCTCAGGTCCCGGGCCGCGCGATCGTTGCGGCGAGCGGCGGAATTGATAGCACCGCCGCGGCCCTGCTCGCGCAGGAGGCCCTCGGGGAGCGGTCCCGGGCACTGTTCGTTGATACGGGGCTCTTACGACTCCACGAAACCGAAAAGGTCCAGGGGTTTTTCGACGCGAGCCACCTCGTCGTTCACGTTCTTCCGGCCGCCGACCGGTTCCTGGGGGCGCTCAAGGGGATCAGCGACCCGGAAGAGAAGCGCCGCCGGATCGGGGAGGCGTTTATTCGGCTCTTTGAGACCGAGGCCGACCGGTTCGGCGCCGATACGCTGATCCAGGGAACCATCGCCCCCGATTGGATCGAGAGCGGCGGGGCGCTCCGGGACACCATCAAGACGCACCACAACGTGGGAGGACTCCCCAAGGACCTGAAACTCAAGATCGTTGAACCCCTCCGGGACTTGTACAAGGACGAAGTCCGGGCCCTCGCCGAATATCTCAAGATCCCGTCCCCGGAGCGACAGCCGTTCCCCGGCCCGGGGCTGGCCGTCCGCGTCATCGGTCCGGTCACGGCGGAACGCGTCGAGATCGTGCGCCGGGCGAACGCGGTGGTGGAAGAAGAGGTCGAGCAACGGATCGCGGATGGGTCGATCGCGCGACCGTGGCAGTACTTTGCGGTACTGCTTCCGGTACGCACCGTGGGCGTCCAGGGGGACAACCGGGTCCACGGCGAGGCCGTTTCGGTCCGGATCGTGGAATCGTCCGATGCGATGACCGCCACCGCCATGGGTGTGCCAATGACCCTGCTCCGATCCATCGGAGAACGCATCACCCGGGAACTGTCGGGTCGGGTGACCCGGGTCCTGTACGATGTCACCGACAAACCCCCCGCGACCATCGAATGGGAATAGCGGGTGCGTACTTCTGCCGGTGAGGGAAGACATAAGTTGAGCCGCGCCTCATTCCGGGCGGAAAGATGACGCCGTCTGCTGCGCCCGCGGGTCCTTCTCGGAGTATCCGGATCCCCGAGGACATCGCTCGCCAGTTGGAGCGGAAGCTGAACAACACCTCGTTCGCCTCGCTCGATGATTTCGTCGCCTTCGTTCTCGCCCGATTGGCCGAGTCGCCCTCCGAGACGCCGTTCTCCGAGGAAGAGGAACGTCAACTTCGCGAGAGGCTCAAATCCCTCGGATACATCGACTGACTTCCCGACCCTCGACCGATCAGTGACTGCGAGGGTGCCTGCCGATGAACCGGGTGCCGACCCTTGGTTCCTCCCGCGACCGCCGCGAGCATCCCTGGGAACGCGCCCGTCGGCTGAGCTTCGCTCGATGGGAGGCCGAGCTCCGTCGGACCCCCTACGGCCACCCCGTGCCGGACGTGGTGGGATTCGCCGACGCGATCGAGCTGCCTCTCCACTGGACGGATTCGGCCGAAACTCGTCGACTGTTCGCTCTATCGGCGTTGCCCGCCGGTTCGAGCCCGACATACCTGGCGGCGGTCCCCGCCGGGACTCGGCGCCCCAATGCGGGAGCGTTAGTGCGGCTGTCCCGCCCTTTGAAGCGAGCCCTGCCGGGTTCCGATTCGGCCTCCGGGGAGTTATTGATCGAAGCGAAAGGCGGCATCCACCCCGCCTCCTGGGAGGAGATTCTTGGAGGCGTCCCGCCGCGCGCGGCCCGAAGCGTGGTAACGGAGCTATCCGAGTTGTGGCGCTTGACGCCTCTCGACACCGAAACGCTGCTGTTGCCGATCGTGGGGTCTGTCCCTTGGCACGGCCGACCGGCCGGGCTCAACCTCCACTTCGAAGCAGAAGGCTGGTCGCTCGCGCGACACCGGAAATTTCTCTCGGGAATCCTGGACCTGGTA
>JASHPV010000181.1 GCA_030037875.1 Thermoplasmata archaeon | reverse complement strand
GAGCTCCCCGTTGCCGTTCAGAGAGAACCATCCCGCAAAGGACGGTGTGGAGTCTTTACCGTGGGGCAGTATCGCGCTCACCCCGGTTCGTGCGATTCCCCGGCCCGTCTTTCGGTCGCCGTCGTGAAGTAGGGTGACATGGCCGACCTCGACTCCCGAAACATCGGTGATGGCATTCAAAGGACCAGGGGTCCCGTCGAAATGTACCCCAAAGGATCGGGCCCGCGCGGCATTCGTCGCCGATTCGGGCATAGCGACACCTGACGGCGCGGAGGTCATGGAGTTTCTGTTAAACCGATGGGTGCGTGGACGAAGTCGATGGCGGCTAGCGACCCCCACCACACGGGAACCTCAAGCTCGCCGGTGGTTGATCCTGGTACAATGCCGCCAGATCGGGTTTCAAGCACGGAGAACCCCCAATTGCCCCGATTCGTCGTGCAGAAGCATTGGGCGCGGACGCTTCACTACGATTTCCGACTCGAGGTCGATGGGCAGCTGATTTCCTGGGCCGTTCCCAAGGGACCCTCTCGTGATCCCAAAGTCCGCCGACTCGCGGTCCGCATGCCGGATCATCCGTTGGATTATGCCGCCTTCGAAGGGACCATCCCCCGGGGGGAATACGGGGCCGGCGCGGTGTTGGTCTGGGACACCGGAGCCTACGAGCCGCTCCGCCCGGCCGGGGTATCGTCGAAGGAGTGGCTGCACCAGGACTTCCTCCGGTTCATCTTACACGGTGCCAAGCTCCGAGGACTCTGGGAAATGGTTCGGTACCGTGCGGGGCCCTCTCCCAAGGAGATGTGGCTGTGGATAAAGCTCCGAGACCGGTTTGTTCAGACGGGGTACGATCCGGAAAGCGAGCCTCTCTCCGCGGTCTCCGGACGGACGGTCGATGAGATTCGGGGCAGTGAAGGCATCCCCGCGGTTTCGGAGCACGAGCGCCCGCTCGAAGCTTGGGGCCAGCCCTGTGCAGAGGATCCCTTTCAACTTGGGGACGAGCCCGGACCGACAGGGATCGGGCCCCCGGGACGACTGACTCAGTAGAGCTACGCCGGTCAGAAAACCTCACGGAGAAACTCGGCGCGGAACACCATCGATGAAGTCTGTTCCAGGAAAGCTGCCCGGCTTTCAGGTGGCCGAGGGCGTCGGTCGGATTGGTGGCTTCGTGAACATTTACACCTATCAGGACGACGGTGCACTGTATCTCATCGATGCAGGTTTCGGGCGTGGTGCCCGAGCGATCACCCGGGCATTTCGAGACGCGGATGCGCAACTAGAGGGCGTCCGAGAAATTTTGCTCACCCATCATCACCTTGACCATTCGGGAGGCGCAGCGTACATCCACGAGCGGTTCAAGGTGCCGGTCGCCTGTCACGTGGAGGACGCTCCGTTCGTGGACGGGCGTGATACCCTTCCGATCTCACGATGGATGCGTCTCTTCGCTGGGTCCCGACCGGTGCCGGTTGCCACTACATTGAAGGACGGAGACCGGATCGGATCGCTACAAGTCCTTCACGCGCCCGGTCATACCCCGGGTTCCGCGGTCTACTATGATCCGGCCCGTAAGCTCCTCTTCTCCGGGGATGTCGTTGTAGAGCGCAAGGGGAAGCTCGCCCTGGCACCCACCCGTTACGCCGCGAACGTCAACCAGGCAGTCCAGTCTCTCGCGCGGCTCCGAGGGCTCGCGGTAGAAGTCCTGCTCCCGGGTCATGGGGTTCCGGTTCGCAACGGGTATGCTGCGATGCTGGATGATCTGATACGGCGCGCACCGGGCGAATACTTGAGCGACGATTCGCATTGATCCAAGAATGCCCGCCCAGTAGCCTTCGTCTTGGCTGACGACGGCACGAGCGGGGCGGCAGCCTACGCAGGTTATTTGGCGGGGGAACCATCAGGCCATCCCCCTCGGAGGGCTGGAACAGATCATGCCGGTGCGCGTCGTCCCGGGGGAGATTGGCTCGAAGGACGTAACCACCCGCATTGTCGTCCCAACTCCTGATCAACCCCGTTGGCCACCGTTCGATCGGGTAGCGGAGACGATCGCAACCCCGCGCCGCCCGTTCCCTCCTCACCAACATTCCGACGTCGAGGTGTTGACCTACGTCATCGAAGGGTCTGCTTCGTACTTGTTCGGTCACAACGCTCCCGACTCCCTATTGGTGGGCTCTGTGAGGCTCCTCACCGCTCGAGCCCCCGTCTCGCACGCGATCAATCCCGACAAGGGCCGAACGATCCGACTCTTCTCGCTGGTCGTCACCCTTCCGCCGGGAGCCTCCGGATCAACGACGCTCCAGTCGGGTCAGGTAGGGGCCACAGAGATGCAACCCGACGGTACCGTCCTTCGGAACCTCGTGGGGCCGCGGTCTGCACTGCACTCCGCCGCCGGTCTGGAGTGCGAGGGGATCGAGTTCATTCAGGACGGGACCGCCTTTCGGAGGATAGGGCACGACCGCGTCGCGGTCATCTACGCCTTGTCCGGTTCTGGAATGATCGACAACGAAATGCTCGAGGCGGGAGAAGCAGCCCTGGTGGACGACGCGGCGGGAGTTGCATTGAAGGGGGAGCCCGGGTTCAGCGTTATCCTTTCCACGGCTCCCCGAGCGTCAAAGGGGTAGGGGCCCGAACGCCGCCGTGCCTCGAGCGAATCGGCGGGGCGGGGCCGTCGCCTGCGTCTCCGAGGCGCATCCGGTAAGTCGATTCTGAAAGCCGCGTTGCGGGCCGAACAGTCCATATTTCCGTACGTAATCTCGGCGGCATGGCGGAGTCGTCCGAACCGAAGATTGTGGTGTCCAAGGACGGACCCTATGTTGTCACGGGAAACGTGCCACTGAGCGTACAAACCATCGTCCCCGATCCTCAGGGAATGTCATGGGATTGGGCCCAGGGCCGTGCGTTCGAGACCAACGGTTCGTACAAGCTGTGCCGTTGCGGCCAATCCAAGAACAAGCCGTTCTGCGACGGGAGCCACGCGAAGGTCGGGTTTGATGGACGCGAAACCGCATCACGCCAACCATTCATTCGCCAGGCAGAGACTTTTGAAGGACCCACCCGGACCCTCCTCGATGCGGAGGATCTCTGCGCCTTCGCCCGGTTTTGCGATCCCGGTGGCAAAATCTGGTCTCTCATCGAACGAACGGACGACCCGGACGCCCGGAAGCTCACCGAGCGAGAAGGAGAGCACTGTCCTTCCGGTCGACTGGTCGTGCTCGATAAGCTCACCGGAAAGGCTTTCGAGCCTTCTCTCCCACCTTCCATCGGCATCGTGGAGGACCCGGCTCTGAAGTGCAGCGGCCCGCTATGGGTCCGCGGCGGGATCCGTATCGAATCGGCCGATGGGAAACCCTACGAGATACGGAACAGAGTCACTCTGTGCCGATGCGGCGCATCGAACAACAAGCCGTTCTGTAACGGAAGCCACGCAAGTATCCGGTTCCAGGACGGGATCAAGTAAGCGCGGGATCGCCCGCCGGCCGCGCCCGGCGGATTGTCCTATTCTGTCAGACCTAAGTTTTCTGCCGTGACCATCGAGGAAAGTGGTGAACCGAGTGACGAAGAAGATCGCTCAGCCGAGCCAGTGCCAAAAGTCGTCCCGCCAGTAATCGACCGGTTCCTGGACCGAACGAAGGGCCACAGGGCGAAGGCCCTGGGATTCCGCATCGGAAAGATGGCGGGACAGCTCTTCCTCCGTTTCATTCGACAGTTCGTTCAGCGTCGTGGATAGGTCTTGGTGGATTCCGATGTCCAGCGCTCGCTCCGGGTGTCGGATGACCAAGCGATAGTAATGCTGTCCCGGACTCCCTTCCACGCGGAGAATCTGCCATTCCAACCCCTCCTTCCGGAGCTGCTGCAGCCGGAACGCCGCCAGGTTTCCTAGAGCCTGCGCCACGAACGCCTCGTCGCGGAGGCCGGGGCGCAAGTGGATCCCCACCTCGAGACCTCGAGACATGGCCAGGGGCAAGGACTCGGGAGAATAAGTACGAGGACAGCGGTCGCTAAAACCCTTCATCGTTCTTGGAAAGGTCGTGAGTCGCCGAGTCGAATTCGACCAGATCGCGCCCGTCTACGATGAGACCCGGCGACCTCCGTCCGAAACGGAAGTTCAAACTCTTGTCGGACTTCTGTCCGAGTGCCAGACCGTACTCGATGCCGGCGTCGGCACCGGGCGGTACGCGCTACCGCTGCAGGCGAACCACTTCCAGGTGGTGGGTGCCGACCTCTCGGTAGAAATGATGCGACGTGCCCGGGCCAAGGGGATCCGTTCACTACTTCGGGCCGACGTCCGGCGTCTTCCGCTCCGCGACCGGACGATGGACGCTGCCTTCACGGCCCATGTTCTACAGCTGATCCCCGACCCTCGGCAGGTGCTGGTCGAACTTGGCCGCGTGGCCCGTCACGTCGTGCTGGTGCTCCTTCCCGAGTGGTCGGAACACGGGCCATCGAGCCGGTGGCACGAGCTGCGAGAACGATACCGGGAACTTGCGGCCGAACTGGGCTATCCCCTCCCGGAACGAGGCCAACGGTACCGCCACACGTTAGAGGAACTAACGGCCATCGCGCCTCCCGCGCTCGTTCGCCAGGTGCAGGGACCGTCGACCACGGGCCGGGATCTGAGCGAATGGTTGGCCCGCTGGGATGGGCGAACCATCGCCGGCGGCCAGATTCCTCCTGAAGTCCACGAACGCATCGTGCAACGGCTGAAGGCCGAACGACCGGTAGAACCGGCGTCATGGACTCGGCCCCGGAGCGAGCGGTTCGTGCTCTGGAAAGCAACCGACCTTCAGACCTTGGCCTAACGGTTATCCCGAAACACCGGTTGTTCGAAGGCATCGGGGAGGCTCCGCCGAGGAGAGAAGGCGATGGTCGAACTCATTCCGGTTCGAGCATTCCACCCCCAGGACCCGTCCGCCTCCGGCCTGCTGAGTCCCGTGTATGATACCTTGTCCGATGCGGATCTGCGCCGGCTTTCGAAGCATCCCCACAATGCGGCAACTTTTGTGGCCCGCCCATCTTCGATGGACCTCGAGGAGTTTGTACAACGCGCTCGCCGTCAACTTCAGGACGCTCTCGCCGCGGGTGCCTTCGTACGCGACGAGGGAGATGCACTGTACGTATACGGGATCCGGTACATTCCTCCTCCCGACATTCTGGAGGCGCTCCCTCCCGAGAGTCGCCGAGCAGAGTACCTCCTCCTTGGCCTCGTCGGGGCATTGGACCTGGCACGCACACCCGAATCTTCTATCGCGCGTCACGAGAACGCGTTTCCTGAACGGATCGAGGAACGGGTTCGCCTCACCGAAGCGACCGGAATGTCCTTCGCACC
>JASHPV010000180.1 GCA_030037875.1 Thermoplasmata archaeon | reverse complement strand
CTCGGGCCTCGGGGTCACCCGGCCTCCGGCCGAGCAACTCGGTCAGGGTGCGGTAGCGAACCGAGGGTTGGCTATCTTCGAGCAGCCAGTTGACCGTCGCGTCGCTTGTTGAAGCGAGCTTCCTCGGGGCGGGGGATCGTTTGGAAGTGGTCATCCACCGACCTCAGCGAGTGCGAGTGCCAATAAATCTCGGCAGGGATACTGCAACCGTTCCTCGGACTGGGACCCGCCAATCCTCCTGCACCAACGCGGATTACTTCCGCGGAACGCGACGACCGGGCGCGAGGAATGCCGCGGGCCGGACTTGAACCGGCGACTTCAAGATCTTCAGTCTTGCACTCTCCCAACTGAGTTACCGCGGCGTCCCCGGTCTGCCGGAATCGTGCCGGTTATTAAGTGGCTGGCCCTTGGAGATGCGATGGCATAAGACCTCCCGTGAGACCGTGGGGCCGGTTGGACGCGCGCGCGTGCACGTTCGACCAATTCTCTGACGGAAAAGTGGTCCTTTCGCCCGTCAGGCTTTATCTAGTCCGCTCGGCCTCAATACCGCGCACACGTGAAGACACTCGTCGTTGCGGAGAAGTTCAACACGGCTCTCCGGATCGCCATCGTGCTGTCCGACGGCCGGATGAAGCGCGGCAAGATCGGTAGCGTACCGGTCTTCCGATTCGAACGGCCGGAGGGAGAGTTCGCGGTCCTGGGGCTTCGGGGCCACATCATCGAGCTCGATTATCCCGAGGAACTCTCGCAATGGTCGCTGGCGAACCTCGGGCAGCTCCTGGAGACGACCCCGCTCAAGAAAGTCTCCGAATCCCGGATCGTTGAAGCGATCCGTTCGATCGTCCGAGAATTCGACCGGGTGATCATCGCGACGGACTTCGACCGCGAAGGGGAGCTCATCGGCTGGGAGGCCCTCGAGATCATTCGGAAGGTGCATCCCGGGATCAAGGTCGAGCGCGCCCGGTACAGCGCGCTGACGCGAGAGGAGATCGAGGGCGCTTTTTCGCATCTCCACTCGGTCGACCGGGCCCTCGCCGAGGCAGCTGAGTCCCGACAGGAGATCGACCTCGTCTGGGGTGCGTTGCTCACGCGGTACCTGTCGCTAACGGCCGGACAACGTGGCCAGGGCTTCCTTTCGGCCGGGCGGGTGCAGACTCCCACCTTAGCCCTGCTCGTAACCCGGGACCAGGAAATCAAGGAGTTCGTTCCGGAACCGTTCTGGACGCTGGAGGCTACCGGGGAGGCGGAGGGGGAGGAGTTTCGTCTGCAGCACGAGCACGGGATCTTCACGGATTCCGCCGAAGCAAAGAAACTCTTGGCCACGCTGCACGGCGCGACCGAGGGCACGGTCGCCGACTTCAAGGAAGAGGAGGTCCGTCGACGTCCCCCCGTGCCCTTCAGCACCACCCTCTTCGTATCCGAAGCCACGCGGCTCGGATTGAGCGCCTCGGGCGCCATGCGGGTCGCCGAAGACCTGTACACCCAGGGATTGATCAGTTACCCGCGTACCGACAACACGGTCTACCCGCGTGGGTTAGGCCTGAAAACGCTCGTCGAGAAGTTCCTTGAAAGTCCATTCCGTGAGGAAGCCAGCTACATCCTCGCCCAGCCCGCTTTCCGTGCGACCCGGGGGCGGACGGAGACCACCGACCATCCTCCGATCTACCCCACCGGGGTGGCCGACCCCAAGAAGCTGAAGCCCGACCACGCGAAGGTGTACGAGCTGGTGGTCCGCCGATTCTTGGCTACGGTCTCGCCCGACTGCGTCGGGCGTTCCCGGACCACGAAGGTCCGGATCCGGACCGAAGGGTTCGACGGGAAAGGCTACAAGGTCCTCGACCCGGGCTGGTATCGCGTCTATCCGTACCAGCATCCGGAGGAGAGCGCCCTGCCGGCTTTGCGCGTTGGGCAGACGGTCCCGGTGAAGGACATCCGGCTGACGGAAGACAAGACCCAGCCCCCCCGCCGATTCTCCCAAGGAACCCTCATCCAGGAGATGGAGCGGTTAGGACTCGGCACGAAGAGCACGCGCCACGACATCGTTCAGAAACTCCTCGACCGGCACTATGTGCAGGCCCGGTACCTCGAGCCCACCAGTACCGGCGTGGCTGTGACGGAAGCACTACGCGCGCATGCTCCGTTCGTGACGCTACCGGAAATGACCCATCAACTCGAGGCCGACATGGAGCTCGTCGCCGAGTCCAAGAAGGCGAAAGCCGAGGTCCTTGAGGAGTCCCGGGAGATGCTGCGGGAGATCCACGAAGCGCTGACCATCAACGCCGCCGCCGTGAAGCACACGTTGACGACGGCCATGGACCGACAGCATTTCGTCGGCCCCTGTCCGAAGTGTGGCGGTGCCCTACGGATGCAACGCAGTCCCCGGGGGAGCCGGTGGGTCCAGTGTGTGAACAATCCCGCCACCTGCACGGTCAGCTATTCGCTCCCGGCCGCGGGCTTCATCGAACCCGCTCCGGAATTCCTCTGCCCCGCCTGCCAGACGCCGCGGCTCAAGATCGTGTTCCGGGGCCAGCGGCCCCAGCTCTACTGCATCAATCCCGAGTGTGCCGAGCATCACCGGGCGTTCCGGGTCGGCACATGCCCCAACTGCGGCTCTCCGCTGGCGATTCGGTACTCCCGGTTTGGGAAACGTTTCGTCGGCTGCACTGGGTACCCGAAGTGCACGGTCACGTACCCGCTCCCGCAGCGTGGCCGCCTCGATACCGAGGAAGCGCCCTGCCCCGTCTGCCGCGCGCCGGTCGTGACGGCCATCGAGGCCGGTCGCCGGCCCTGGCGTCTCTGCATCAATCCGGAGTGCCCGACCCGAAAGTCCGCGGCGCCCGCCGCGAAGGTGAGGGTCGCGAAGGCGGGGAAGGTACCGACTCGACGGACCAAGACCCGAAGAACGGCCGCGTCAGCCCCGGCGGACACTACGCAAGTCGTGACCCGCCGAAAACGTGCGGCGACTCCGAAGTCGACCGAACCGGAAGCCCCGGGCCCCGTCGCCGAGACCCCGGCGCCCCCGTAGGCGCCGGCAAAATTCAATCGTTACACGTCGAGAGCTATTCAAGCCGCTCCACGGCCACGGTGACCTCCGCCCCACTGCGGCCCTAAATACGACGGGCCCTTCCGAGAGTCGTGCCCTTGTCTCACAGTCTTTTGGACCTCGATTCTCGCACGCTCGAGCGCCGATTACGAGAGAATCCTATCGTGATCGTCCCAGTGGGCGCCCTGGAAGCCCACGGTCCGCACCTTCCCCTTGGCTCCGACCAAATCCAAGCTGAATCGACAGCCGACGCCCTCGCAATGCGCATCGGAGCCCTCGTGGCGCCTACGCTACCCTACGGCAACTGTGCAGGAACCCGCCCATTTCCCGGCACCGTGAGCGTCTCTCTTGGCGTTCTCTCTCGTCTCGTCCGAGAGCTCCTCGAGGAACTCGCTCGCACCGGGGTCCGTCGGGTCCTCGTACTGTCCGGCCACGCGGCCCAGGGTCACATGGCGGCATTGCGGGAGGGGGCGGAGGAAGCCGTCCGCGCCGTTCCGGCCCTCCATGTGGCGGTCCTTTCGGACTACGATTTCGTGTACGAGCTCCGGGGAAAACTCTCCCCGGCCGCCGATGGCCATGGCGGTCTTCTCGAGACGTCCCGCGTGATGTCGATGCGGCCGGCTGCCGTCGGGAGCGAGCGACCGAAGGTCGAGTATCGGTATTCCCGATTCCGCGTCGGAGACCCGACGGTCGAAGAGTGGCCAGAGAGCGTCATCGGGGACACCGGCCCCGCGACGGCCGAGCTGGGCCACCAGATCCAGGCCCACGTGCTCGACCGTCTCGAAGCGACCGTACGCGAGCTGTTGCCGGCGGCGTAACGGTCGACGAGGAAGTTCCATGGCCCACTCCGATTCCCCTATTCGAATCCGCGGCGCGCGCCAGCATAATTTGAAGAACGTCTCACTGGACCTTCCCCGGAACCGCTTCATCGTGATCACCGGGGTGAGTGGCTCCGGTAAGTCTTCGCTGGCCTTCGACACTCTGTACGCGGAAGGTCAGCGACGGTATATCGAGAGCCTCTCGGCGTACGCACGCCAGTTCCTCGGCCAGATGGACAAGCCGGAGGTGGACCTCATCGACGGGCTCTCGCCGGCCATCGCGATCGAGCAGCGGGCGGGCAGCCGCAACCCTCGCTCCACCGTCGGCACGGTGACGGAGATCTACGACTTCCTCCGGCTGCTCTACGCCCGGATCGGGGTCCCGCACTGCCCGAACGACGGCGACGTCATCGCGCCTCAATCGATTGACAAGATCGTCGAGGCGGTCCGCAGCGGCTCCGAGGGGGAAACGGTCGACCTGCTCGCCCCCGTGGTCCGGGGAAAGAAAGGCGAGCACCGGGATATTCTCCAGAAACTGCGGCAACAGGGTTACCGGCGGTTCGTCATCGACGGAGTCGAGGTCCGCCTCCCGAGTGCCGAGGTCAAGCTCGAAAAGAACAAGAAACACACCATCGAGGTGATTGTGGACTCGCTCAAGGTCTCGGATGCCGAGGCCACGCGCCTCACCGAGGGGATCACCCTGGCGCGCGAGCTCGCGGACGGATTGGTCCTCGTCCGGCGACCGAAGGGCGCACGCGAGAGCTTCTCGAGCTCCCGCGCCTGTTCCAAGTGCGGATTCTCCATCGAGGAACTCACGCCTCGCATGTTCTCGTTCAACAACCCGTACGGGGCCTGTCCCGAGTGCAGCGGCATCGGGGCCACGCTACACGCCGACCCGGACCTGATTGTTCCCGATAAGGACAAGCCGCTCGGAAAAGCGATCGCCGTCTGGGGTCTCACTCCCGAAAGGGATTCACTCGAGCGCTTTGGGCGCCTCTACGAGTACGACCCGGACGACCCGGTCTCCCGACTGTCCGAGA
>JASHPV010000179.1 GCA_030037875.1 Thermoplasmata archaeon | reverse complement strand
GACGGTAGAGCAGACCGCGGAGCCAGCCGTTGATGTCCTTCGGTCGGTCCACACGCGCGAATCCTCGATCGAATAGCTGACCAGCCACCGCCTCCGCCGTGCGGATCTCCGCCTCCAGAATATCTTTCTGGAGGGGGAACAGGAGCCCGAGATTCCGTTGCTCGTCCGTGACCTGGTCTGCGATCGCACGGGCGGCGACGATGAACGATTCGTCAGTCACCCGGCGAGTGTTGGTGGCGTACACCGCGAGACCTACCGCCGGGTAGACGTAGAAGTTGTTCGCCTGTCCGGGCAGGTACGTTTTTCCGTCGTACATGACGGGCTGGAACTGCACCCCGGCCGCGTACAGCGCCTGTCCCTTCGTCCATTCGTACGCCTGCTCGGGCGTGCACTCGGCCTTCTCGGTGGGATTCGAGAGCGCGAAGATGACCGGGCGCTTCACCGCCCTCGCCATCGTCTCGATCACGGGCTGCGTGAACGAGCCACCGACGGTACTGACCCCGATCAGAATCGTGGGCTTCACATCCTCCACGACCTGCCGCAGGTCCTTGCTGGGCGCGTGGGGGTGCGCGTAGAGCTTCTGCTCGGGCAGAAGGTCCGTGCGGGACGGCTCTAGGAGCCCGTTGATGTCGAACATCCAGATCCGGCGCCGGGCCTCATCGTCCGAGAGCCCCTCGAGTTTCATCGCCGCGACGATCATCCGGGCGTTTCCGAGGCCCGCCGAGCCGGCGCCGAAGAAGAGCACTATCTGGTCCCGGAATTTCTCGTTCTTGATCTTGAGAGCATTCAACAGACCGGCGACCACGATGCTTCCGGTCCCCTGGATATCGTCGTTGAAGCACGACACCTTGTCCTGGTACCGGGCGAGGAAACGCACCGCATCGGTTCCTCGCCAGTCTTCGAAGTGGATACAGCAGTTCGGGAAGACCTGCTGAACCGCCTCCACGAATTCATCGACGAAGACCGTCATCACGTCGTCCGGGGGGCGGTGCTGGCGGAGGCCAAGGTAAAGCGGGTCGGCGAGAAGCGAGGCGTTCTCGGTGCCGCAGTCGAGGAGGATCGGGAGCAGCGCACCTTGAGGGACGGCGGCGCAAGCAGTGTACAGCTGCAGCTTCCCGATCGGAATACCCATACCATTCGCACCGAGGTCCCCCAAACCCAGGATCCGGCCCCCGGTGCTGACGCAGATGACCCGAACGTCCTTCACCGGCCAGTGGGACAGGACCTCCCGGATCCGTCCCTTGCGCTTGAGGGAGACATACATCCCCCGAGGGCGCCGGTACAGGTGCCCGAACTTGAGGCAGGCGTACCCGACCGTCGGGTCGTACAAAATGGGTAGGAAGTAAGCGGGATTGGCCATCACCACGTGATAGAACAGCGTTTCATTCGTGTCGGCGAGCTGGTTGAGGTAAATGTACCGCTCCAGGTCGTCCGGCTTGCTCGCCAACTGTTGTCGAACCCGGTCCGCCTGCCGGTCGATCGACTCTACCGACGAGGGGAGTAAGCCTTCGAGTCCTAGTGCGGCCCGTTCGGCCTCGGTAAACGCCGTACCGTGATTCAGGGTCGGCGCGAACAGCAGGTCCATTCCGCTCAATTTCTTAGTCGACGATAAATCAGACTGTCCCGCCATGTTCCCCTCCAACTTACGCGCTCGTTCTCGGGTCGCCCCGAGCTAAACCCTCGCGAATCCTCGATGCGGCATAAAGCAATTCGCGGGGCACGACCCCGTCCGTGGTATAACCGGGAAAGAAAAGAACAAAGTCCGAGAACAGCGGTCGTCTCGCTCTCTTTGCGTCTCCGACCGTGGGAGAAGGGGTACGATCGCGAGTTCACCGGGGTCTTCGGGCCAGACCGATGGGCTCCACCTGATCGTGGACGCGCTGAAGCTGAACGGATTCAAGTGGATCTACGGCGTTCCCGGGATTCCGATCACGGACCTGGCCCGGCTTGCGCAAGCCGAGGGGATCCGGTTCATCGGGTTCCGACATGAGCAGTCGGCCGGACACGCCGCGGCCATCACCGGATACCTGACAAAGTGGCCCGGGATCTGCCTCACGGTCTCCGCCCCCGGATTCCTGAACGGGCTCGTGGCCCTCGCTAACGCGACGACCAACGGCTTTCCGATGATCCAAATCAGCGGTTCCAGCGAGCGGGCGATCATCGACCTCCAGCAGGGCGACTACGAGGAGCTGGACCAGATGAACGCGGCGAAGCCGTTCACGAAGGCGGCCTACCGGGTGGACCGACCCGAGGACATCGGCATCGGGCTCGCCCGCTCGATCCGAGCCGCTCTCTCCGGCCGGCCCGGCGGCGTTTATCTCGATCTGCCTGCCCGCGTGCTCAGTGCAACCTTGGACACGACCGCGGGTGAGAAGTCGCAGGTCCGGGTTGTGGATGCCACCCCTTCTCAGATCCCATCGCCGGACTCCGTTCGTCGCGCCCTCGACCTTTCGGCGACCGCGGAGCATCCGCTGATCGTTCTCGGGAAGGGCGCCGCGTACGCACAGGCAGATGCCGA
>JASHPV010000178.1 GCA_030037875.1 Thermoplasmata archaeon | reverse complement strand
ACGGTCCCTAGGCTCGCGGCGATGTCCTTCTCGATCGCAGTTCGGAGCCAGTCGGTTCCGAGAGTGCGGGCGAGCCTCAAGGCTTCGTCGTACTCCGATCGAGCCCGAGGGAGGTCTTTCAGTGCGACAAGGACTTCGGCCAGGTACGAATGCGCGATCACGGTCAAGTCCGACGGTGGTAGCCGAGCGAGTACGGCCACGCTCCGCTCCCCGTGATGACGCGCCTCCTCTAGCCGGCCCTGCTTTCCTTCCGCCCAACAGGTGAGGGCGAGCGTATGTCCAAGGATGGCATCGTTTCCCAGCCGCTCCGCCAGAGCGCTGGCTTGTTTTCCATACGCA
The DNA here is from genome assembly GCA_030037875.1 of Thermoplasmata archaeon. Taxonomy (GTDB): domain Archaea; phylum Thermoplasmatota; class Thermoplasmata; order Lutacidiplasmatales; family UBA184; genus JAKIWV01. The sequence continues at coordinate 3,754 of JASHPV010000178.1, read as the reverse complement.
AGAGATTCCGCCCATTTTCCGGCCTGAGCGGTGGTGGCCGACAGGCCACTGAGAGCGCTAACGAGCTGTCCGAGGTACCCGAGCGCCTCGGATTCAGTCTTGATCTCCAGCAGCGCGTCTTCGGCGAGCTCGTTCCGTCCGAGCTGGGCGTAGGCCCGGGCCCGGGAATTAAGGAGGTTGAACACGATGTCCATCCGTGCCGATCGTCGGGCCTCGGGGAGCATCTCATCGACGGTGGCCAGGGCTGCTTCCTGGTTTCCCCGTGAAATGGCGAGACGGGTCCAGTACGCGACGCTTTGGAGTGCCACATCCGAGTGGTGGAATCGTCGAGCCATCTGGAACGAAGCGTAGCAGGTGTCTTTCGCCCGGGCCAACTCGCCCCGCGCCTCCATGATCCGGGCTTCGTCGAGCAGATACATCGCCTCGAGTCGCGACGATCGGGGACCCAGGGACCGAACCTCCTCCAGGGTGAGCGCCGCCTCGTCGATTTGGCGGAGCCGAATCTGCGGCTCGATCATCTCGAGCAGGCATTCGGCGGTGACCCGTTCGTCCCCCCCGGCTTCCGCAATCGCTTGCCGGAGGGCCAGGACCGCTTCGGCGTACTGGGAATGCAGGTGGAGGATCGAGGCTTCCGCGCGCAGCCCTCGGATCCTGCCGGCGCCCGACGGGAGTCCCATGGTCAGTCGCCGCAGGGCATTCCGCAAGTGGTCGGAGTACCCCAAGGAAAGCAGCGCTTTCTGCTGACGAGTGAGGACTTGGAGCGACGCCCTCCACTCTTCCGCCGCGACCAGGTGAAGGAATCGTTCCCGGAGGAAGTCGGCCCGGTGGCTTCGGGCGTAGAACGTCGAGAGGCTCGAGTGCGCGGCCCGCTCCCCGGCGGCGTTGGCGCGAGCCTGAAGCGCATTGCGGACCACCTGGAGCATTTCGACCCGGCCCCCGGTCGATTTTTGCAACAGGCCCGACTGGACGAAGTCGTTGAGGCGAGCCACGGGAATTCCGCCGGATTCCGAGATCCATTCGAGGGGCAGCGGCTCGTTCGCGACCGCTATGGGTAGCAGAGCTTGGACCTCGAGTTCCGTCAAACGCCCGACCACATGGGCCGGTAACGCCGCATTCGTGGCCTCTACCCCTGGTGTCGCTACGGAGAGGAGCAGTAGCAGCGGACTCCCCAGGCTAGCTTGGAAGACCTGCTCGAAGCGGTCGGCCAGCCCTCCTCGCCGGTCGGTGAGGTCGTGTGCCGCCGCTCGATCCAATCCCCCTATCGTCAGGTGGTGGGTGGGCACCTCGCTCCATTCGAACTGGGGGAACTGCTGACCGACCAGGAAGAGGAGGTCGCTCCGGTCCGTGAGGAGGCCCGGCACCAGCTCCTCGAGGAAGTGCCGCAGGTCGGGGGTAGCGAATTGCACGTCGTCGATCACTCCGACGATTTGCCGGTCGCCGACGGCTCGGGATACAAGATTCGCCACCTCCCGGCCCAACGGTTGCCTCGGGAGCTGTGCATAGTACGCCAGTTGCGGCGAGCCGAGTGCGGCCAGTGCGTGTGACAATCCCAGGGTCAGGTCCCTTGGAGAGCTTGCCTCGCGGATAGCGAACCAGAAGGGGACGCGGCCGGCCTTCAGCGAACGGAGGTGGCGGCTTACCAGCGCCGTCTTGCCCATACCGGGCGCTCCTTCCACGAAGATGATCGAACCCGGGGTCCGAGAGAACTCCCGCAACAACGCGAGTTCGTCCTTCCGCCCCACGAACGGGTTCGGCGGGGCCGGAACGGCCCCCGAGTGCAGCGGCACGGCTCGCGTCTGTTTCTGGAGAAACTGTCGCCCGGGATCAGTGAGGGTGTAGACGAGCTGCTTGCGGGTTCCCCCCCGAACGTTCCCGCGGCGGGCCTTGAGCTTCCCGTCCTCGAGCAGGTCCGCCAAGGGACGGGACATCGAGCAGGGATGGTAACCGAGCGAGTTTGCGAGCTCGCGCTGGCTGATCCCGTACGCCGCCTCAGGAGGAGGCTCATGCGTCTCGATGTAGTCGAGTATCTCTATCGGGAGGTGCGTTACTAGCGGCACAACCGTACCCGTAACGCGCTGAGGTGGCTTAAATTATTTTGTACAAAATAGCTGGCCCGGATTAAATACCGATTTCACCACAGTCTTGCTCACCATGAGCCGACCGACCGAAGTCGAGGCGACCCGCAGCGGCGGGCGACTCGGCGGGATCAGCACGATGGTGATCCAGGCCGATGTCTGTCCTTCCTGCGGAGGGCAGCACGAGGTCCGGCGCCGGTCCTTCTGGGACCGCTCGGGGCGGGTCGAGCCGAACTGCCCCCTCGTCGTGCATGGACCGTTCCCCGTGCTCATGAAGCTTCCGGAAGCCTCCGAGGTCGTCGTCGAGTTCCCCTTCGAGCCCTCGCCCCAAGGAGGGAACACTCCTCCCTCGGAGTCCGAAGCCCCTGTGCTGGCGCGCCGGCTGGGCCAGCTCCCCATTCCGTGGCCGTCTCCTGCCTTCGACGAGGCCTACCTATGATCGTGGTGCTCGACCGCCACTCCCCGCTTCGCGCCCGACCAACGATCGCGCTCTCGACCCCGGGGTCCCGAAGCCTCGTGCTCGGCCTCGCCCCTGGGCCCGTGCGTGCGGTCGAGTCCGCCTGGCCCCGGTGGCTGTTGTCGTTTGAGAACGCGTCCAAGTCGGTGGCTCGCTCCAGTCACCGGCGCTCCCGGAGGAACGCCTGAACATGCAGGAACTCGTTCCTCTGTAACCTCACGATGTCTGAGCGGGACCCTGCGCGGTGCCCGGACCACGCAGGGTCCCCAGTTTTTTTCCCCCACCGTTAAGAGGGCCCCATCGGGCCCGGACCGGATGAACCCTTGGTCCGGTTGCGTCGCAGCAGCACGACTGCCAGGGCCGCGCCGACGACGAGGATCGCCACCAATCCGCCAATGAACCAGAGAGGGATACTGCTGGCGGCGACAGGCGGCGTGCCGATGGTCACGGTGCCCGATTCATGCGCCGAATCCCCGATCGAATCGTTGACCCAGACCTCGACGGTGTAGGTTCCCGAGTGGTTGTACGTATGCTGCGGCGCCTGGAACGAGCTCGTTCCCCCGTCACCGAAGTGCCACACGTAGACCAACGGCCCCGTTCCGCCGGTGACGTTGGCATAGAAGGCGGCGGGAGTGCCCGAGACGGGCGCTAACGGGTCGGAAGCCACCGGGGAGAGGGTAAGGTCCGGAGCCACCGCGACGTCAACGGTCGCGGTAGACTGTCCGCCGAGCGAGTCGGTCCCGGTAACGTTCACCGCGTAGATGCCCGGTGAGGTGTACGTATGGCTCACGTTCGCACCGGTGCCGCTGTGACCATCCCCGAAACTCCAGGCATAGGTGATCGTTCCCACGCCGGGCGACGGGGCGGTGGCGTTGAAGGTGATGGGGAAGCCCACGTCGCCGCTGGAAGGGAGGGCGTGCGCCGCCACAACCGGCCCGGCGGCGACCGTCACCCCAGATCCGGTCGCTTGGGTGGTTGCGCCATCGGCGTCGGTCAGGCTCACGGTGGGGGTGTACGAGCCCGGTGTCGCGTACGTGTGGCTCACCGTGAGGTCGGGACCCGACCCGAACGCGACCGCGCGGGTACCATCGCCGAAAGCGAACGTCGCATTGTAGGGAGCGGTGCCCCCACTGACGGCGGCCGTGAACGTGATCGGCTGACCGGTCTCATGCGTCGGAGCGTCAGCGGAAAGCGTCGCCGTGGGCGGGACCTCGAAGACCCA
>JASHPV010000177.1 GCA_030037875.1 Thermoplasmata archaeon | reverse complement strand
GGGAGCAGCACGAGCTCACCGCCCGCCTTGCGCAGCAGCTCCGCATCGCCGCGCACTCCATCCGGTGGGCCGGGACAAAGGACCGGCGGGCAGTGGCAGAGCGTTTACTCTCGTACCGCGGGGCCCCTCCCGCGCCGGGGCAGATCTCCCTTCCTAGGGTGGAAGTACGCGAAGTTTACCGAGCGCGTGAGGAACTCGTCCTCGGCCACCACTACGGCAATCGGTTTGACGTGTGGCTCCACGGGCTCTCGGGGTCCGCGGAAGCTCTGGTCCGGCACGCGGAGGACCTTCGGTCCCAGGTCGAGGCCGCGAGAGGGTTTCCGAACTTCTTCGGCGCTCAGCGCTTCGGCGAGGTCCGACCGATCACCCACTCCGTCGGACACGCGCTCGTTCAGGGCGACGTGGCCCGAGCGATCGAAATTTACCTGTGCGCGCTTCCACCGGGAGAAATCCCACTGGCCGCAGCAGCCCGGCGTGCGTACGCCGAGCACCGTGATCCGGTCCGGGCGCTCCGTGAGTTCCCACCGCCTCTGCAATTCGAGCGACAGCTGCTGGAGCATCTTGCCCGGGGGCAAGCGCCCGAACGGGCGTTGAGAGCCTTGGGACGTCCACTTCGGACTCTCTTTATCCATGCGTACCAAGCCCACGTCTTCAACCGATACATGTCCCGTCGCTGGGCCGCCGGGCTTTCCCTCATCGACCCGGAGCCGGGGGACTGGATCCTCCGCGTGGCGAGGGATGGGACGGTGCCCGGACGCGACCCTGTACCCGTGTCCGACGACAATCTGGCCGAAACGCGCGCGCTCGTTGGGCATGGGAAGGCTCGCTTGGTCGGCCCCTTGGTGGGATACTCCACTCCCCCGCTCGAGGGACGGGGAGCGGAGATACTCGAGTCCCTCCTTGCGGAAGATCATGTCACCCGGGACCAGTTTCGACTGCCCGCAACGCCGGATATCGCGAGCGCCGGCAACTGGAGGTCGTTCTGGTGTCCCGCCCCGTCGACCGAAATCGTGTCGGGCCCTCCCGGGCCGGAGGGTGGACTTCGGTTTACGTTCAATCTTCCGAGAGGAACTTACGCCACAGTCCTCCTTCGAGAGTACACAAAACTAGGCGCGGAATTGGCTCGGAATCCCTGAGACCGCACTCCCGCAGCCCGTGAAAACGAGGGTTCTAATACCGGCCCGGGCGGTCGGAACCATGTTTCCGGGACCCGAATGACGGCACAGCTTCCAGCGAGCCCCGTAAGCTTGTCATCGCTTCCCGCGCTCCGAGTCAGCACGAGTGCGCCGACGGACGCTCGAATTCCCACCGGGGTCGGGGACTTTGACTCCGTGGCTGGTGGCATTCCCGTTGGGTCCGTCGTGCTCCTCACGGGAGAAGCCGGCGCCGGCCACCAGGAATTCGCCTTGACGTCGGCCACGCACCTCATGTTCTCCTATGACGCCGAACGGATGCACAAGTTCTACCTCGGCAGCGTGAAAGGGAACTTCGTGTACCCGGCGGGCGTCGCCTACGTCAGCTTGAGCCGGTCCCGGGAACAGGTGACCCGCGAGGTCGAGATCTCGTTCGAGGCGAGCCATTACAAATCATTCGTCCGGCACTTGATCTTCCACGACCTGTCCTCGATCTACTTCTCCGATACGATCGTGCCCCGAGCGTGGGCCCAGACGGCCGCGCCGCTGCTCGTGGAGCTGGCCGAACCGGGAGCGACACCGACGGCGAGCGATCCCCTCGACGCCATCGTCCGGGCCGTCGAGCAGGACGGCAACGGAAACGTCGTGATCGTCGACTCGCTGACCGACCTCTTGGTCCGCCGGAACCTCGATACGGAGTCGATTCTCACGCTCGTCAAGGGGTTGCGCCGGAGGGCGAAGGAGTGGGGCGGCGTCATCTATCTCCTGCTCTCGCGCGGCGTGGCGCCACCGGCGACCGAGCAGGCGCTCTCCGACTCCGTGGACGGCGTGTTCTCCTTCAGCTGGACCACCCATCCGCTCCGCTCGAGCCGACAACGTACGATGCTCATCGAGAAGTTCATGCCTGTTCTATCGCACGTTCCGCACGAACACCAGGGACGATTCGTGATTCGGGTGAGCTCGCTCACGGGGTTGGTGACCACGCAGTACGAACGCATCTGAGCTCGTCCACCGGGTCTCCACGGGAGTCGCTGGACTCGACGAGATGCTCGGCGGCGGATTTCCCGCCGGTCACGTTGTCCTCGTGACGGGACTGGCCGGAACCGGCAAAACCTGCTTCGGACTTCAGTTCCTGTTCGCAGGTCTCGCCCAGGGCGAGAAGGGACTGTTTCTGTCCCTGGAGGAGGACGCGAAAGCGCTGAGCGAGTCGGCCGAACAGTTCGGATGGCCCGTCGAGGAGGCCGTGAAGAAGCAGTCGCTCCGGTTCTTCCGGCTGGACCCCAAAGAAACGGACCGCAACATTCACCGGATCCAGAGCGACCTGCCCAAAGAGCTCGCCAACTTCGGGGTCAAGCGGATCGTCGTCGACTCGGTCTCGTTGCTCAACATGCTGAGCGACACGGAGAGCGACCGGCGCAACACGCTCTTCACCCTCGCCGCGGCCTGTCGCGCGGCCGGCGCCACCACGATCTTCACCGCGGAAGCCAACCCGCTCCATCCCGAGACCAGCCGCGACGGACTCTCCGAGTACGTCGCCGACGGAGTCATCCTTCTCGGGTACAGCACCGCCCAGGACGGCCACCGCGTCGGCCTGGCACTTCGGGTACTCAAGATGCGGCGGACGGCCCACAGCCGAAGCGTCCAGCCGTACCAGATCACGCCGGCGGGACTGCGGGTCGACGCGAAGGCCGTCGATTTTGGCAATTCTTTCTAGACGCGTCCCCCGTTTCACGGCCTCCCCCGAGAGGCTAAGCCTCGCGGACGTCCGTACGGCGCTCGATGCGCTGGTGTCTCTACGTGGACATGGATGCATTCTACGTTTCCTGCGAACTGCGGGACCGCCCCGACCTCCGAGGACTCCCCGTGGCCGTCGGGCCCAATCCCCTCGAAGGCCATTCCCGGGGTGTCGTGCTTTCCGCGAGCTACGAAGCGCGGAAGTTCGGTCTCCGAAGCGCGCTTCCGATTGGCCGAGCTCACGTCTTGTGCCCGACGGCGGTGTGGATCGCCCCCGATTTCTCGAAGTATTCCGCCGCCGCCAAGGAGGTTCGCGCCGTTCTCGGCCGGTTCAGTACCGAGGTGATACCATTCAGCATCGACGAGGCGGCGGTGCTCGTGGACCTTCCGGACGCGGAGGCCGCCCGAGAGATGGCGAATGAGATTCAACGGGCTCTTTCTTCGGAACTTAACCTTCCGAGCTCGATCGGTGTGTCCGTATCTCGCACCGTGGCCAAGATCGCTACCGACCGCGCCAAGCCCGGCGGAATCTGTGTGGTACCACCGGAGCAAACCGCTGATTTCCTCGCCCCGATGCCCGTCTCCGCGATCCCGGGAGTAGGTCCCAAGACGCAAGCGATTCTCGAGGGATTGGGGATACGCCTTATCGGAGACCTCCGGTCGGCCGACCCCCAACCGCTCCTACGCCGGTTCGGCACGTTCGGAGAGGAATTGCGCGCCCTCGCCTCCGGCACGCCCCGGGAGACGGCTGAGAT
>JASHPV010000176.1 GCA_030037875.1 Thermoplasmata archaeon | reverse complement strand
CCGTCCTACCACGATCCAGTGGCCTTCGTTGGCCAGGATGTCCAGTCCGAGCTTTCCGTGGAAGAAGGCGAGTGCCTTCTTCCCGTTCGATACCACGACAGCCACCGAGTAGGGAGAGAGCTTCATAGTTCGAGAACATGATTCACATCCCCCGTAAAGAAATTCCGTATGGCTGCCGTGGCACCGAAAAATCCGGGTGACGTGTTCGGAAACTCAAGACTTCCCAGCGGCCCAGAACGTGCCGCGAGATACGCCTCAGTCCGTTAACTGAACAGATCCGGCACCGTCCTGTCCACTTCGACGTTGAGCAGTGCGGGACCCTCGATGGAGTGGAGCCAATCCAATCCCGGCGATAGCTCGGCCGGGCTTTTCGCGGACTCTGCAGGGAGACCATACGCGCGGGCGAGCCCCGGCACGTCCAGCCCCGCGACTTGGAGGTACTCCTGGTCTACCAGGGGCGCATGGAACGCCTTCGAATAGCTCCGGAGGATGGCGTAGCTCCGGTTGTTCAGGACGAGAACCTTGACCGGTAACTTGTACCGGGCGAGCGTCCCCAGGGCCTGTACGCTGTACTGGAGAGCGCCATCGCCCACCACCACCAGCGTCTTGGGTAGTCGGAGCCCGAGGCCGATCGATGCGGCGAGCCCCCACCCCAGTTGGCCGCTGCGGGACCCAAAGTAGCTCCGGTGGCCCCGATAGACCGGGAACGATTTCAGCGTCGGAGTCAAGGACACGGCCTCGTCCACGATCGCGTGGTCGGAGAATGTCCGCACGACGGCGTCCAGGACGAAGGGGCCGCCCATGGAGACCGCCGCTCGGGCGGCGCGGTTCGCTCGACCGAAGTCGGGGGGCCGTCGGTAGGAACGGGAGACCGGGCGAAGCTGGGGCAGGAGCTTGACCAGCTGATCTCGCACATTCCCGTAGGCCGGGGTCGCGTGAAGCTTGTGGGCCACTGACGGGTCCGTTCCAAGGTACAGGATCTCCTTGCCGGGGAGCAGGGGAGCCGCCGTGAAGGGATACAGGGTGAGGTCGGCGCCGACCAGCAACACCGCATCGAAGTCTCCGAGACCGGCGTCGATGAGAGCGGCCGCCGGAAGGAGATCGCCGGCGAAATTCGGAAAGGGCAGTGAGACCGGGGCTCGGGAACAGAGAGGTTCCGCGAAGACCGGGGCGCCCAGTCTCTTCGCCAGCTCGGTCAGCTCCCCGAACGCGTTGTACACGTCGACCTCGTACCCGGCCACGATGACGGGGTTCGACGCGGCGTTGAGACGTTCCGCGATGCTCTCCACGGGTTGCGAGGGGATCGTGGGTGGCGTGGGCGCCTGGCTCGAGACCTGTCCGGCTTCCTCCATCACGTCCATGGGCAGACTGAGAAGTACCGGCCCGCAGGGAACCTCTTGGGCATGCCGGAACGCGAGGTCGATGGCCGTCTCGACCTCGGAGGCCTCGGTGATCTCATGGGAATACTTCACTAGCCCGGCGACCATCGATTCGAAATCCCCTTGCAGGAGCGGTTCGTACTCCCGCTGCCGCCGGTCCTGTTGACCGACGGTGATCAGCACAGGCGACCGATTCCGTCGAGCGGTGTCGATGAAACCGATGGAGTTCCCGAGCCCGGGAGCCGCGTGGAGATTCGCGACGCTGACGCTCCCTGTCGCCTGGGAGAGACCATCGGCCGCGCCAACGGCAATAGAATCGTGCAGCGTGAGCACGTAGCGCTGTCGAACCCCCTCGAGGAAGGGGAGTTCCGTGGTCCCCGGATTCCCGAAGATCTCCGCCACGCCCCGGCGGGCGAAAGCCTGGGAGATTTGCTCCGCGACCTTCGTATCGACCGCCCTCCGGCCCCCCCGGGCCGGTCACTCCGGCAGAGTGTCGACCCGGAACTGGGGTTCTTTACCCTGCGCGAAACGGAGGACGTTCTTCACGGTCTCTTGTAGGAACCGCATCTGGGCCTCCTGGGTCACGCCGGCCATGTGGGGGGTGAACACCGTGTGCTCGGCTCGGAAGATCGGGTCTTTGAAGTCGGGCGGTTCCGTGGGATACACATCCAGCGCCGCCAGGAGTCGGCCGTCGCCGACCGCCCGGGCGAGCGCGGCAGTGTCCACGAGCTCCGCCCGAGCCGTGTTGATGAGGAGGGCGCCGGGTTTCATCTTCGCCAGCTGGGCCTCCCCGAGGATTCCACGGGTTTCCTCGGAAAGGGACAGATGCAGCGACACGATGTCGGACTGCTCGAGGAGCTCGTCGAGCGAGACACGGCTCAGGCCCAGGGTACGCTCCTGCTCCTCGGACAACGGTACCTTGTCGTAGTAGACCGCCGAGACCTCGAACGGCACCAGACGGGCGGCCAGCTCCCGTCCAATTCGGCCGGCGCCGACGATGCCGAAGATCTTGCCACCGAGCTCTCGGGCCCCCATCTCCATCGTCCAGCGGCCGCTGCGGAGCTCGCGGTCCACCGGGATCAGGCCCCGCAACGACGCGAGCGCGAGCATGATCACGTGCTCCGCAACGGTCTTCGAGTTCGCGACGGGAATGTTCGAGACCATGATTCCGCGGGCCCGACACGCCGCCATGTCGACCCGGTCATAGCCGGTGCTCGAGACCTGGACGAATCGGAGGGCGGACATCTGGTCGATGTCGGCCGCCGTGAGGTCGCTGAACGTCGTGAGGGCGATGGCCTCGAGCTCGTTGAGCGGATACCTTCCCGGTGCCGCGGTGTCGTTCACGATGTCGAGATCCGGCATCAGTTGGAGGAGACGTCGTCGGATCTCGTCGACCGGGAGAAAGTCAGGAAGGACGGCGCGAATCTTCACGAGCACCGGAGCCGGCCCGGAACAAAAGCCGTTCCGTGGTCAAACGGCACAGGTCGCGGTCGTCGGTGCGAAGCCGCCGGCCTCCGGGAGGGGAGGATGCCGTTCATTTCTTGTGAGATGGAGAGGGACGGGAATGACCGGCGGCCGCCACAGAGTTAAGCGGCGAACAGTCTCGACGGCCAACCAATGGACCAGGAACCGTTACCGCTCGCGTCGCTGAAAGTGCTCGACCTTTCCCAGAGCGTTGCCGGCCCGTTCTGCACGATGGTTCTCGGGGACCTAGGGGCCGATGTCATCAAGGTCGAGAAGCCCGGCGCCGGCGACCTATCCCGTGGATGGGGACCTCCGTTTGCCAGCCCGCATAACTCCGGGTACTTCCTTTCCATGAACCGCAACAAGCGTTCAATCGTGATGGACCTGAAGGCCCGCTCGGGCAAGGAGGTTCTACGGAAGCTGCTCGCCCGATCGGATGTGCTCGTCGAGAGCTTTCGGCCCGGTACCCTCGATCGCCTGGGGTTCGATGACGCCACGTTGCAGGCCATCCGCCCGGGGTTGGTCCGCGTGTCGGTGACCGGGTACGGTCCGGACGGCCCGAGCCGGGACGACCCGTCGTTCGATTTCGTGATCCAGGCTCGGGCGGGATTGATGAGTCTCACCGGAAAGCCAGGGGAACCGATGCGCACCCCGGTCGCGTTCTTTGACCTCGCGGCCGGCCTCTACGCGGTCATCGGGATCCTCCTCGAGTTGCGTCGGCGAGAGAGTGACCCGCCGCCTCAGGCGGTCGAGGTCAACCTCCTCGATACCGCGATGAGCCTCCTGGGGTACTGGATCACGGGCTACTCTCTGACGCACGAGAGCCCGCAACCCACCGGGGCGGAGCACCCGCTCATCGTGCCGTACCAATTGCTGCCCACCCAGGACGGATACATCGCCCTCGGGGTCGGCACCGACCTCCAGTT
>JASHPV010000175.1 GCA_030037875.1 Thermoplasmata archaeon | reverse complement strand
TCCGCCTCGTACGGATTCTTCGAATGGTTGAGCATGATCGCCGCGATGTTCCGCGTTCGACGGGGGCCGGCGAGCAGCGTGGCCGCCTTCACGAATACCGCGACACGGTGGTACCACTCCATCCGGGCCCAGGCGGCGTGCGCCGCGAGCGCGTTCTCCGCGGCCTGGTGTAGCTCGTCGGGTCCCGCGAGGTGAGTCCGAGCCAGGACCACGGCCGTGTCGTCGGGGCACGAGACGTCGACGACCGTCCCGGTACGGACCTCCCGGCCCCCGATGATGAGTGGAATCTCGACCGTGGTTTTTCGCATCGCCGCCAGCTCTTCCTCGAGCTTCCGGCGGTCGGTCGAGTTCGGTGCGTACGACCGTATCGTGTTGACGTCGTTGATAGGACGTTCGATGTTCCAGCTCATGGTCGCCGCCAATGGCCGAAGGTTGCTAACGGTTTCGTGAAATCGCCTTGATGCGGGCTTAAAGACGAGCCCTCTCCCTCGGTTTTCGGAGGGAAGTTCGGTGTCGGCAGACCGGCTCACTCAGCATCCGATTCTGGAGCTGCCGACCAACCCTGGAACGGTCGAGTTCACCTTCGACGGCCGGGTTCTTCCGGCCCGTCCGTCCGAAATGATTTCCTCCGCCTTGTTCGCCAACGGAATCCACGTCTTTGGGCGGCACCGCCGGGACGGGGCGCCTCAAGGGATCTTCTGTGCGAACGGCCAGTGTGCCCAGTGCCTGGTGATGGCCGATGGCCGTGCGGTAAAGGCGTGCGTCACGCCGGTTCGACCCGGCATGCGGGTCCGGTCGTTGGCCGGGTACCCTGAGCTCGAGGCGGATGACGTTCCACTGCGGGTGGTCCCGCAGGTCCGTCAGGTAGAGACTGACGTCCTGGTGGTCGGGGGAGGTCCAGCCGGCCTTTCGGCGGCCCTCGAGCTGGCCTCGCACGGAGTTGGCGTCATTCTCTGTGACGACAAGCCGGCGCTGGGCGGCAAACTGGACCTGCAGACGCACAATTTCTTCGGTTCGGTCGAGGAATGCTATGCCGGCCGCCGTGGAACGGAAATCGGGCGGTTGCTGGAGGACCAGGTCCGGGCTCAACCTCGCATCGACGTGTGGACCGATTCCCCGGCCGTCGGCGTCTTTCAGGACGGCGTGGTCGGCGTCGTGAAGCAAGGGCACTTCACTGTGGTGAAGCCGAAATCCCTACTCGTGGCCACCGGTGCGCGTGAAAAAATGCTAGCGTTTCCGGGCGCCGACCTTCCCGGAGTGTACGGCGGAGGCGCCTTCCAGACGCTCGTGAATCGGGACCTGGTCAAGCCGTCGAAGCGACTGCTCATCGTCGGCGGAGGGAACGTCGGCCTCATCGTCGCCTATCAGGCGCTCCAAGCCAGCATCGATGTCGTCGCCTTAGTCGAGATACTGCCCCAAGTTGGCGGTTACAAAGTACATCGAGACAAGATTGTGAGGTTGGGCGTTCCCGTGTACACCTCCTACACGATCCTACGCGCGGAAGGGAAAGACCAGGTCGAACGGGTGATCGCGGCCCGGGTGGACGACCGTCTGCGGCCCATAGAAGGCACGGAGGTAGTCTTCGAGGTCGACACCGTTCTCATCGCCGTAGGGCTCTCGCCTCTCAACGAGCTCTTCGAAGAAGGCCGGCGGCTCGGGATGCGGGTCTACTCTGCCGGGGATGCTCACGAAATCGCGGAGGCCTCTGCGGCGATGTTTTCCGGAAGGATCGTGGCGCGGACCATCCTTCGGGACTTGGGTGCTCCCGTGGAGATACCGGAGGGCTGGCGCACACTCGGCGCCGTGATGGCGTCGCACCCGGGACCGGTGAAAGGGTCGTATCCCCCGCCGACCCATCTCCAGGTCTATCCGGTCATCCGCTGCGCCCAGGAGATCCCGTGCAACCCCTGCACCTCGGTCTGTCCCCGGGACAGCATCAAGATCCTGGACGGAAGCATCCTTGGACGACCGAAGCTCGTCGGGGATTGCACCGGGTGCCTCTTGTGTCTCGCGATCTGCCCCGGACTTGCTATCTCCCTGGTGGACCGGCGCTACGACCGGTCCGGGGAGCGGGCCAAGGTCACGATACCCTGGGAGATGCCCGAGGGCTTCGGCAAACCGGGCGACGTCGTTCCCACCACCGGCGCGGAGGGGGAGCCCGTGGGCACCGGGAAGGTGATTCGAATCGTCTCCGGTAAGGCGCTCAATCGCCGGAGATTGATGGTGCTCGAAGTGCCCATGTCGGAGGCGGACCGCGTCGCCGGAGTTCGGATACGGGAGCCCGAGCCGCTGGTCCGGGCGGCCGAGGTCCCACCGGCGAGCGACGCCGAGACAGTCATTTGCCGGTGCGAACGCGTGACCCGAGAGATGATCGCTGATTACATCCGGACGACAGGGACAAGGGACCTGAATGCCGTGAAGGCCGCGCTTCGGACCGGAATGGGGCCTTGCGGTGGAAAGACCTGCAACGACCTGACCCTGCGCATCTTCCAGGAGCTGGGCGTGGATGCTCGCAGGGTGAACCCCCCGGTGCACCGCCCCTTCACTCAGGAGGTCCCGATCGGAGCGTTCCTCGCGGTGGAAAATGGCGCATCCGGAGTTTGACGCCATTGTCATTGGAGCTGGATCCGTCGGCAACCCGACCGCGTACTTCCTGGCGCGGGAGGGCCTTCGAGTCCTCGTCGTCGACGAGATGCCCTCGTCGGGACAGGGTCAGAACAAGTCGGCGATTGGAGGGGTCCGTGCGACCCATTCAGACCCGGCAAAGATCCGGTTGGGCCAGCAGAGCCTCGACATCTTCGCGCACTGGAAGGAATCGACGGGCACAGATATCGGTTGGAAGAAGGGCGGGTATTGCTTTCCGGCGCTGGACGAGAAGGTGGAATCCACCCTCCAGAAGCTCCTGCCCGTCCAGAAGTCGTTCGGTCTAGATATCGACTGGATGGACGCCGCCGGAATTCGGCGCGTCGTGCCCGGAATCAATCCGGAGGGTCTCCGCGGAGGGACGTATTCTCCTGAGGACGGGCAAGTAAACCCGTTACGGGCCGCCGAATCGTTCACGAACGAAGCCGTCCGGCTCCATGCCGAGTACCGGTACCGGGAATCGGTCACATCGTTGGTGATGGAGGACCACACGGTCACGGGCGTGAAGACGGATCAGGAGGAGTACCGGGCGCCCATCGTGATCAACACGGCCGGCGCCCATGCCTCCGAAATCTGCTACATGGCGGGTCTGGACATTCCGGTCCTTCCCGAGAGTCACGAGGCCGGGATCTCCGCGCCCGTTCAGGAATTCCTGGCTCCCCTCGTGGTCGACCTTCGCCCGGGACCCGAGGGGAAGACCATCAACTTCTATTTCGGGCAAGACTCGGAAGGCCAGATTATCTTCTGCTACACTCCGAAGACACCGTTCCCCGGCGAGAACCGCACCTCGACGTTCGAGTTCATGCCGATCGTTGCCGCCCGCTTGGTAAATCTCATTCCGCGGCTGAAAAATCTGACGATTCGACGCGTCTGGCGCGGGCTGTACCCGATGACCCCGGACGGCGCTCCGGTGGTCGGAAGGGCGCCGACGGTGAACGGCCTCCTGCTCGGGATCGGGATGTGCGGGCAGGGGTTCATGCTCGGTCCCGGGGTCGCGATCAACCTCGCTTCTCTCGCGGTCCGGGGGAAACCCGCGATGGACCCAGAGGTTTTCGACTTGCTGAGTCCAGGCCGGGA
>JASHPV010000021.1 GCA_030037875.1 Thermoplasmata archaeon | reverse complement strand
AGGAGCTCGTGGATATCGAGCCGGTCCGGGAGGGAGCTCGACTCGACGGGGGTCTCGTGGGTGTGAGCCCGGCGGGGCGAACCGATCCGAATCTCCTGCTTCTCCTGGTACTGGGCTGGTACTTCATCGTGCAAGCCTGGGTCGAAGATGAAGCGGTGGCGGCGTCCCACGCCATCATTGGCACGGCCTCCCGCGTGGTTCAGGATCCATCGTGACGGCGACAAACCGGAAGCCCTCCCCTCGAACGGCAACCGAGGGAGCATAGGAACGATGCAACCCGTCGGGAACGTGGCCTCCGAACTGGGGATGTCTCCCCGGGACCTCCGGCCCTACCGCGACGAGGTGCTGAAGGTCCCAGTCTCGTTGGTCCGCTCCCTCGCCGGTGGACCGCCGCGCGGCAAGATCGTGCTCGTGACCGCGATGACCCCCACGAAGTACGGGGAGGGCAAGACGGTCACCTCGATCGCGACGGCGATGGCTCTTCGCCGGGCGGGACACCGAGCGGTGGTCTGTCTGCGGCAGCCCTCCCTCGGACCGGTCTTCGGAATCAAGGGCGGGGCCGCCGGGGGAGGCCAGGCGACCGTCGAGCCTCAGGATACCATCAACCTCGGCCTCACGGGGGACTTAGACGCCGTGGCTGCGGCACACAACCTGATTTCCGCGATGTTCGACAATCACCTGTTCCACGGCAACGCGCTCGGAATCGATGGCGCGATTCGTCTCTGGCCCCGAGCGCTAGATGTCGAAGACCGGGGCTTACGACAAGTGGTGACCAGCGCCCAAGGGGGCCCCAAGGAACCGCCACAAAAGGGGAGTTTCGTCATCACCGCCGCGTCCGAAATCACGGCGGTTCTCGGGCTTGCCCAGGACTACGCCGACCTCCGGGAGCGGATTGGCCGAATCCTACTGGGGTACCGAACGAACGGGGAACCGGTACGGGTCGCCGATCTCAAGGCGACCGGGGCTGCCTGCGCGCTCCTGCGGTTCGCCCTGGAGCCCAACCTGCTCCAAACGACGGATGGGACGCCGGCCTTGGTTCACGGCGGGCCGTTCGCCAATATCGCGCACGGCACCTGCAGCCGACTCTCGATCGAGTTGGGCCAAGCCACTTCGGATTACTGCGTCGTCGAAGCCGGCTTCGCCACGGATCTGGGCGCCGAGAAGTTCGTGGACATCGTGGGACCGCTGACCGGCCTCTCCGTGGCCGGGGCGGTCCTCGTCGCTACGGTACGAGGTCTGCGTTGGCACGGGGGAGTTGCGGATGCCCAACTGAACTTGCCCGACACGGAGGCCGTCGGCCGGGGTCTCCCGAACCTGGAGCAGCATGTCCTGAACCTGCGAACGTTAGGCATCGAGCCCGTGGTAGTGGCGAACCGGTTCCCGGGCGACACTCCGGAGGAACTTGGCCGGCTGAAGACATTCTGCCAGGACCGAAACTTGGCGTACGCCGAATCGACCGCGTACTCGGATGGGGCGTCCGGTGCGGAGCAAGTGGCGGCCCGGGTAATGGAAGTTTGCGCGCGTGGAGGGCGCAGCCAACCCCTCTATCCCCCCGAGACACCGATCGAGGAGATCCTCGACCGCATCGTTCGGAAAATCTACGGAGGCGCAGGAGTCTCGGTCTCGGCGGAGGCGAAGGAGACCCTCGCGACGCTCCGCCGCATCGGCGAGACCGGAGGCCCGGTCTGTGTCGCCAAGACCCCCCTGTCGCTCTCCGACGACCCGACCGTACGGGGTAGGCCCAAGGACTTCGTTCCCGTGGTGCGTCGGTTCACCCGGTCGGCCGGGGCGGGCTTCACGGTGGCCTACCTCGGAGAGATCCAGACGATGCCGGGGTTGCCCCGGCGGCCGCTCGCAGAACAGATTGACCTGACGTCCGAGGGCCGGGTAGTCGGCCTACTTTAGGGGCTCCTTGGAGGAGCCGACGCGGGGAAATTCGTCCCGGCCCTCGGTGCCGGGCTTCCTCCCGACCTACCGGCTGCGACAGTAGAACGATCGGAAACCCGACAAAGCGGATTTCCGACGCCGGGACAAATAGGTCCCATCAAGCACGATTGACGTACCGGGCGCCGGTCGTCCCTACGCCCCTTGCGGCTCCTTCTCGACCGGAAGGGACTCAATGTCCTCGGGCGGGACCAGCTTCTGGAAGTCGGCCAGAATACCCCACCGGGGCCACCGTTCCTCGATGTAGTAATCCAGGCTCCAACGGCTCGGTCCGTATCCCGCATTGAAGACGATCAGCGCGACGAACATGAGGGCGTAGACGACCCCCGTTCCGATATCGGTCGATCCGGGACCGTACGGACCTCCAAAGCCTTCGGGAACCGCCCAGATCAGCAGGCTTAGCAGGATGCCTCCCAGGTAGGCGATCTTACGGAGGAATCCGAAGATCAAGCAGAACGCAAGGACGAGCTCCAGTCCGCCCGTGAAATACACCCAGAAGGCCGGGTGCGCGGCGGCCTGGGCCGCCCAGAACGTGAACCACGGGTGGAGCCAGGCAGGTTGACTATGCCCCGCGGTCGTCACCAGGCCCGGAAAGCTGGCGACGAGCCCCGGCGAAAACTTGAGGCCTCCATCGACGAGCCAGATGAGCCCGAAGACGACGCGGAACACGGTCTTGAGGGGCTCCGAATGCCGGACCAACCAGCCCTGCTCCACCTCCCGTTTGCGCACGAGCTCCACCATGGCCGGCTCCCGGGAGACGATTTCTTACCGCGCTATTAGCGAGGGGGGTCAACGCTTCTTGACGCGGCGTCCTTCGGCGTTGGAAGAGGCGGAAGAGCCCGGCGCCTCCGGCGGTGTTTGGTACACAAACGTTCGCGCTCCCTTGCCGGCCGCCACGTCCTCCATTTCGCGCAGAATGGCGACGGCGCTCTGACCTTTCGGGGTCAGCCGGTACTGCTCGTGGAGATGGACGATCAGCCCTTCGTCGACCAGTCGGTGGAGATGGAACGCCAGCTTCGGGGAGTCGTCCAGCTCCGCCGCGTGCATCGCCTCGCTGAAGCTCGCCGGCCCCTTGGTCAGTCGGAACAGCACCCGTCGCCGGATCGGGCTGGAGAGCGCCTCCAAGGCGGTCTGCACGGCCGGCGCCGTCACGGAGGTCCGAAGGGCCTCGGCCTGGGTTTGAGAGACCCGGGACGGGTCCAGGCTGATGGCGAACGGGCCTCGACCTTCCAGTCTCTGTCGGAGCTGTTGGAGGATCGCGACGATGTCATCGAGTCGGTGGCCCTCCAGCATCCGGTCCACCCGGGCGAGGACGAGCCCTCCCCCGGGGTGGCGGAGCAGGAACTCGTCGAGGGCGTGGAGGAGGTCCGACGGCGACGTTCCGTCGAAGGCGAGGAATTCGAGTTCCTCGCCCCGGGGAGCCGGCGGCACGTCCGCGTACAAGATCCGCGTCTTCCCGCGCCGGGCCAAGTCCCGAGCCAGTTCGGCGGCCGTCCCGGTCGGGAGGTTCGCGTCCTGGAAGCTCCGTTGCTCTTCGATCAGGTGCACTACCTGCTGGAGCTGGGCGCTCCGGAACGGTTTGGCGATGTAATCGAAGGCGCCGCTCTTCATCGCCTCCACGGCCGTGGGAACGGTCGCGAATCCAGTGACCATCACCGTGAAGATGGCGGGCCAGCGTCGCTGAATCTCGGCGAGGAGCTCGAGACCGCTCTGACGCGGCATCTTGAGGTCGGTGAACACCACGTCGATGCTCTCGGTCTCGAGGAGCTCGAGGGCGCGCCGGGCCGACGGCGCCGTGAAAGTGGTGTGCCCCTCGTCCGAGAGGAGGGTGGTCAGTTCCTCACGGAACAGCGGATCGTCGTCGACCACGAGGATGCGCATCACGGGGGGAAGCGGTTCGCGGCTTAACTCTGGGCGGTCGGTGCGCGGAGGATATCGGGGTCGACGCCGCGGCAGCGGGAGCCCCCGCCTTCAGAGGGACGAGTGGGAGACGGACCGTGAACGTGGTCCCCTTTCCCAGCTCGGTCCGCACGGAGAGCGTTCCCCCGTGCCCGGTCACGATGCCGTGGCAGATCGCGAGCCCCAGACCCGTGCCTTTTCCGTCCGTCTTGGTCGTGAAGAACGGCTCAAAGATGTGAGGTAACACGGCGTCCGGGATTCCGGGTCCCGTGTCGGAGATCGCGATCTCCACCCAGTCTCCGTCGATCCGGCTCTCGATGCGGACCTGCCCATGGTCGTCCATGGCATCGTAGGCGTTGCTGAGAATGTTCACGAGGACTTGCAAAAGCTGGACGCGGTTCGCCGGGATGCTCAGTCCTTCGGTGTTCAGGGCAGTCACCACCTTGACGCCGGAGGGACGTTTCCCTCGGACGAACCGAATCGACTCTTCGATCAGAGGGTTCAGTTCGACCGATTCGGTGAGGGGCGCATGGTATCTCCCGAAATCGAGTAGGCCGGCAACGACTCGGGACGCCACGTCCACCTGGCCCATGACGCTCTCAGCTCGGGACGAAACCCAGGCCGAGGGGGCGCGCCGCCGGAGGGATTCGGCGATCAGCATGATGTTGGCGAGGGGCGTGTTGAGCTCGTGCGCGACCCCTGCTGCGAGCTGTCCAAGGGACGCGAGCCGCTCGGCCCGGATGCTCTGTAGCTGAAGCAACTTGAGCTCGGTGAGGTCCGTCGCGACCCCGACAAAATACGCCAGTTCTCCCTGGGCGTTCCGAAGGCCGCTGATCTCCAGGACGACGGGGTGCTCTCTCCCGTTTCGGTCCACGTTGATGATCTCCCCGGCCCATTCACCCCGTGCGGGGTCGCTGATGGCGGCCCACATGTCGGTGAACACCTGGCGGGGCGTCTTCGGGCTCGAGATTAACCGGGGGCGCTGGCCGACCACCTCGTCCCGGCGATAGCCGTAGATTCGCTCGAACGCGGGGTTCACATCGACGTACACCCCGTCGCGATCCGTGATCTCAATCGCGTTGCTGCTGTGTAGGAACGCCTGGTAGAACATCGCGGCCCGGCCGGCTTGATACGGGCCCGCGGTGACGTCGCTGAACAGCAGGACCACCTCGTGAACGTCCCCATCGGCCGAGAGGATGGGGTGGAGCTCGGCATCGAGCAGGAGTTCCTTTCCCGCCCGGTTCTTGTACCGGGTCGCCCGGACGGTACTGGCTTGACCCTCCCGCAGCGCTCTTTCGAACGCCGGTTGGAGTCCCGCGTCCGCGAACTCGGCGAGCTCGAGCAGGCTCGTGCCCAGTAGGTCCGGGCCTCCCCCCAGGAGTTCGAGCATGGCCGCGTTGGCGGAGTTGAGACGGGCCCGACGGTCCAGTACGGCGACGCCTATCGGCCGGTCGGGGTCGTTGATGGCGCCCACGAACCGAGGCACGTTCCACATGCGGAAAACTCGTGCGGAACCATCCGAGGGCCGGCCCCATAAGGCCGGAGTAAACCCCAACTAACCTCGGCGGCGTTCCGTGGGCCTACCGGCGCCCAACAGTGCGGCGTGATGGCCACATGTCAGCGTACCGCCGCACGAGCCGGACGAAACGGGATTATAGCCTAGAGTCTGGCGAACCCTGGCCGAGGCGGAGCAAGAGGGAAGATGGCGGGGCCGAAGGACCCGTGGGGAGTCACCGAGCCGCTTACCGCGGGTGGCGAAGCGTCGGTGCTCTACGCGCTCGACAAGATCCCCGGCGCGGATCCGGCGAGGCTCGCCCGTCGTCCCAAGACAATCCGGGTCCTCTTAGAAAACCTGCTCCGGCATTCGACCGGATCGGCGGAGGACGCCGAGATTCTCCGTACTCTGGCAAACGGCGAGAGAACGGGGCCGGAGTGGGAACTTCCTTTCCGGCCCGAACGGATTCTCCTCCAGGACTTCACGGGCGTTCCGGTGCTCGTGGACCTGGCCGGTCTCCGGTCCGCGGCGGTGCGGAGCGCCGTCGACCCCTCCCGGGTGAATCCGAACGTTCCGGTCGACCTTGTGGTGGACCATTCCGTGCAGGTGGACAGCTACGGAACACCGCGTTCCCTTCTGATCAACCTCGACCACGAATACCAGCGGAACTCCGAGCGGTACGTGCTTCTCCGATGGGCCCGATCCGCCTTTCGAGAATTCCGCGTCGTGCCGCCCGGCAACGGCATCGTACACCAGGTCAACCTGGAGTACATCGCTCCCGTAGTGGCTCGGCGCGAGCGAGCGGACGTCGCCGAGGTCTTCCCGGACACGCTGATCGGCACGGATTCCCACACCACGATGGTGAACGGACTCGGTGTGCTCGGCTGGGGCGTCGGCGGCATCGAGGCCGAAGCGGCGATGCTGGGCGAGCCGTACTTCCTCTCCCCGCCCATCGTGGTCGGAGTCCGGCTGTCGGGCGAACTGCCCTCGGGCGCGACCGCGACGGACCTCGTCCTCACCATCGCGCGGAAGTTGAGGGAACACGGCGTCGTTGACAAGTTCGTGGAGTTCCATGGCCCAGGACTCCGACACCTTACCGTGCCCGACCGGGCCACAATCTCGAACATGTGCCCTGAGTACGGGGCCACCTCGGCCCTCTTCCCGATCGACGAAGCCAC
The DNA here is from genome assembly GCA_030037875.1 of Thermoplasmata archaeon. Taxonomy (GTDB): domain Archaea; phylum Thermoplasmatota; class Thermoplasmata; order Lutacidiplasmatales; family UBA184; genus JAKIWV01. Next base: position 390 of record JASHPV010000021.1, on the reverse strand, counting down.
GCTGTCGTACCTCCGCGGGACCGGCCGTCCCGCCGCCTTGATCGCACGGGTGGAAGCCTATGCCAAGCGGCAGGGTCTATGGAGCGACCCCGAGCAGGCGGAACTTGAGTTCGACGAACGACTCGAGCTGGACCTCGGTTCGATCGTTCCCACGATTTCGGGCCCTCGGAATCCGGAAGAGAGCGTTCCGCTATCCCAGGCTCCCTCCTCGTTCGGCGCGGGACTCGCCGCGTACCGGTCGGCGCACCCGGCGCCCCCGGGACCCCCCATAGTCTACCCGGCCGACGACCCGCTCCAAGCCGGCCCGTCGGAAGAGAACCCGTTGGCGGCGAGTGCGCCTCCGAACGGTCGCGTCCACGACGGGACGGTGGTCATCGCGGCGATCACGAG
>JASHPV010000020.1 GCA_030037875.1 Thermoplasmata archaeon | reverse complement strand
CTCCAAGGGCGAGAGGGGTCCCCAGCTTCGGCAGGATCTCGAGGAGCTTGAGCTCCGATTCGCCGAGCCCGAGGGCGACGGGTTCCTTATGGAAGCCCCGCTCGGTGGAGCGGCCCTGGGGCAGGTAGTCTAACACGTACGCGTAGGTTTCCGTGGGCGTTCCCCCCGCTCATTTGTGCTGGGCTACGATCTCGAGGAGGCGGGTCAGCTGCGCCTCATCGAGGAACACGCGTTCTTTCGCAAACAGGAGTCGGACCTCTTCGGGGTACTGCGGCAGGATGTCCGCGACCTTCACGGCGAGCGCGGCATCGATGAACGGCAGCGCGCGCAAGGCCTCGAGCAGCTTGGCGGTCTGCTCGGGGGTGAGCCGAGTGAACGCTTCCGCATGCTGGAGGGCGAGCTGGGCCTCGCGCGGGAGCGTTCGCTGAGCCGCCTCGTCGGCGAGGAGCTGCTTCACGGTGGAGAGCGGGACCGGATCAGGCATGGGCCTCCGCAACCGGGCCGGCGGGGAGGAGATGCACCGCGTTCGCGATCAGTTGTTTCCGCTTGTTGCCGTCCAGGAACTCGATGCGGAACGCCCGGCCGACGCGGCCCACGACGACGCCGACGCGGCCCTGGTAGCGCGGGTGGGGCATCCCGCGGGGGTCCGAGGCCTCGAGCCGGACGATCACGCGGGCACCGGTCTCGAAGGTCCGGAGGAACTGGGTGACGGGAGGCATCCCGCGCTCGCGCACCTCTTTCGTGAGGGTGCCCCGCGTGCGGGAGTGGAATCCCTTGGAACTCTTCACCATCGAGCGATTCTCCTAACCGGTCCGGTCGTGGATCTCCAGTACGTCCAGCGCCTCGACGACTAAGGGGACTCCGACAAGCTGCGAGAGGTTCGGATCGGTCCGGCCGCCATCCCCTTCCACCCACTCCTTGATGTACGTCCCGCTCTCGGCGCGCAGCTCGATCGTGAACCGGTCGGGGCTCGACTCCACGAGGCGCGCGGCCAAGATCCGACGCGCGCGAACGCGGTCGGCTCGGCGATGCGCCACGCGGGTCGGCGTCCGCTGGGCGATCGGGCGGCCCGCCACGAAAGACAGCGCCTCATTAACTTTTGCGTTCGAGGTCTCGCCCCGGATGACCACGCGATAGCTCTTCGTCGGCGTGGCCTCTTTGATCCGAACGACCTCGGCGCCATCGGACCAGGCCAGTTCTCGCACCTCCACCCGGCCGCCGGCGCTGCGGTTCACCTCGGTCTCGAGCGACGGGAGGTCGATACTTCGACGCCGGGGCCGGAGGATCTCGAGCACGAACGGCCGGCCAGATCCGAGCATTCGGGCGTTGATGTCCTCCCGACCCATGCCGTGGAATCGACTTCCTTCGCCGCCCGAGGCGGCGAGGAAGGGGGCCGCCACCAACTCCTCGACGCTGGACTCGTAGGTCTTTCCAGTACCGCCGCAGAAATCGCAGCCGCGGCCCTGGCAACGACGGCAGGGCCACCGGGTTTGAGGCAAAGTCCGGTCCTCCTTGAGGTACCGGCCCCGGACGTAGAACGGCAGGACCGTCACTTCGAGCCGGCCGGTGGGGAGGTCGGCCAGGAGCACCAGGTCCGGGTGGCTTGTGACGCCCTCGCCGCCCGCGATCGTCTCTACGCGTTTCCCGAGCTCCCGGTTGAAGGCCGATCGGGCGCTCTCCCCCCACATCGTCCCGAATTCGGCCCAGAACGCCTCCTCGCGCGCCAATCGTTCCGGGTCCCAGCGGGACCCACAAGTGAACCGGTGGTACTCCCAGCCCTCCGTGGCGGCAACGACGCGCGACCGCCAAACCTCCCACCGGTCAAAAGCTCCGTCGCAGAGCTGGCAAAGTTGCGTCAGCCGGGGGAGCGGGCGGCCGACCGCCACGGCAAGGAGCTCGGCCCGCTCGGGGTTGGTGAGCCCGTGACCGTAGCGGCCCACCAGTCGTCCGAAGCATTCAGCGCACAGGCCCCGGTCAAAGGCCCGTTCGGCCACCTGGAGCAGATCCGGAGTCACCTCGAACGTGACCGGGTCCGGAATCGGCGGCTCGGAGGCCTCCATGGGGAGCCGGGGAACCGGGGCAGGCCTCAAGAAGTTACCGAGAAGCGCGGGGGGACCGAGCGGGCTGGCCTTCGGGCACCCTGCGGAGTAATTCCTGCGTTGCACCCAGGCGGGATCGAACATTCGGCGCGGGACGGGAGACCGAAACCGATCGAGGAGACCCATTTCGCTCCGTCAGACCGCGGATGTAACTCGACGCCAAACTACTTACAGGAACGATTTCTCCCACCGCCGAGCAGGATGCCCGCGATCAACGAAGCCGAGCTCACTCGCGCTATCCAGCGGACGTTGGTCGCGAAGGGGAAGCTTCCTCCGGAACGCGCCCCCGTGATGGCGCGGATGGTTCTGGGTTACTTCGGACCCGAGGACGCGGTTCTCGATAACAAGCTGTCGAGCGAGGACCGGGACGATTTCTACAAGCTAGAGGAAGAGGGCCTCCTCACGAGCGAGGAAGAGGATGCCACCGTCAGTCGGGGCAAGACGTGGCGGATCCACTATTGGTTGCTCAAGAAGGGCCGGATCCGAGACGCCAGCCAGATCGGCGAGGCGGCCCCGTCGGCCGAGGACGGGGCGGTGTACCGTGAAGTCGGCGACGAGGCGTGGAGCCGGCAGTCCGAAAAGCCGGCCGCGCCTCCCCCCTCTTAACTCGGGGGGCCGGCCCGTCCCGTAGGCGATGAGCTGGGCGATCGCCGGGGGCCCGGAGGCGGAGTGTATGGTCGTTTGCCCTGCTGCAGCGCCGGGTAGTCGTTGTATCGGATCAACGACCGGACGTGCTCGATGGCGCCGAATGCGAAGAAGATCGCCAGAATCAGACCGACGATCGAGGCGTCGGTGGCGTACTGCGGGAACCCGAAGAGTTTTGCCACCACCCCCCCGGACGCCAGGAAGTTGTAGCTCGCGTGCATTCCCACGGCGAGCAGGTAGTACGCGCCCGAGCCCGGCCCCGAGACCCCAAACTTGCTCCGCGCGTAGCCGTAACCGAACATTCCGGTGCTGCTGCCATGAAGCAGCACCGCCGAGATGCTCCGCAGCAGGACCAGACCGATCGCGGGCGCGAGGCCGCTGACGAGGAAGAGCGAGAGGCCGTAGAGGAACGTCTCGAAGAACCCGAACCCGAGTCCGGTGCTCGCTCCAAAGACCGGTCCGTCCGCTAGATTGCGAATCTTGTCCCGATTTCGGGCCACGCCCGAGGCCTTGAGGGCCTCCTCAACGAGCGGAGCGATCACGAGTACGAGGAACAGCGCCCCGAGCGACGAGTTTCCGTTCAGGAAGACGAACTCGGGCGCGGGGACCGCCTGAGAGACGGCGGTGCCTAACGCGACCAGCACCGCCTCTACGATCGCGGCGACGATCGTGGCGAAGATCGCGCCGTAGGCGAACGACCAGAGCAGCGGGCTCCAGGCCTCAGTGGAGTACCGTTCCGTGGAACGGATCCAGGAAAGGTAGACGAGGGCGGGAACAAAGGCTACGATCCACAAGATGACGAGGTCACCGATCGCACCGTAATCGACCATCACGACGCTCCCGCGAGGCCCTCGCGCGGGGGATACGAATAGAATCCCTCCCCAGATTTGCGACCCAGCTTACCGGCCTCCACGAGCCGTCGAAGGAGGGGGCAGGCACGGTACTTCGGGTCCCGGAAGCCGTCCCATAGCACGTCGAGAATGGAGAGAAGGGTGTCGAGACCGACCAGGTCGGCGAGCTCGAACGGGCCCATGGGATGGTGGAACCCGAGCTTGTACGCCGTATCGATCTCTTCTCGAGTGGACACGCCTTCCGAGAGCATCCAGGCGGCCTCGTTCACGAGAACTCCCAGCGCGCGCGTCGTGACGAAGCCGGGCGAGTCCGTAGAATGGACCACGGTCTTGCCCAGGTCTCGGGCGAACTTCTCCGCGGCCTGGACGACCTCCGGTCGCGTACGATGGCCCGGAATCACCTCGACGAGCTCCATCTGAAGGACGGGATTGAAGAAATGAATTCCCACGAGCCGCCCCGGGTCCTGGAGGACCGACGCGATCGAAGTGATCGGCAGGGAGGACGTGTTCGACGCGAGGAGCGCCTGTGGATCCGCTGCCGCCTCGATTTCCCGAAACAAGCCACGCTTGAGATCCAGACTCTCCGGCGCTGCCTCGACCACTATCTGGGCCGTGTCCACCCGGCGCAGGCCGATGGCCGTGTCGATGCTCTGCACCGCTGTCTCCTTGGCATCCGGAGCGACCTTCCCCCGACGGACAGCGTGGTCCAGGGTCTTCTTCACGCGGTCCAGACCCCGCCCCACGAGCTCGGGGTTCACATCCTCGAGAGTCACCGCGTACCCGGCCAGGGCGGACTGCGCCGCAATGCCAGTCCCCATGAGACCCGCCCCGACGACGAACACCCGCTTCCGCAGGGACGCGCGGGGGTCGCTAGGGCTCGACGGCCCCTCGAGGTCCGTCACAGAGGCGCGGACGCGGCGGCCATGATAATAGCGTTACGAGCCGAGGAGAGGAACTCGCACGCCCGGCACAGACTGCCCGTGGCGGGTTCACCGCATTCCCGGCATCGTTCCGCGACGCCCCTGCCCGCGGGTTCCACCAACAAGGGGGCCAATCGCTCCTGGGTCCGGAGAAGGGCGTGGCGGGTGCCCGGCATCGCCTCTTCCAATTGCCACACTACCGCGCGGTAGAGGTTCCGGGCCGCCGCCCGCGCGTGAGGGCACTCGCCGTGGTCGAACGGGATCCCCAGGAGGTGCGCGTACAGAAAGACCTCCCGTTCGGGAATGTGCGCGAGGGGGGCAATTCGAGGAATCAACCCCGGCTGGCGTGCCCGATGAGGGGACATCCGGGCCAGGCGGTCCAGGTCGCCTCGAACGAGGTTCATCAGCACGGTCTGGGCGAGGTCGTCGAGGTTGAAACCCAGGACAAGCAGGTCAGCGGAGAGGTCCCGAGCCGCTCGGTTCAACAGCTGTCGTCGCCAAACGCCGCAGTAGGCGCACGGAATCGTGCCCGGAAGCGTCCGCAGGCTCTGCTCCGTCGTCGTGCCGTAGGCATCCGAAAACCGGACAATCCGGTGTTCTACGCCCAGCCGGGTCGTGAGCTCGCGCGCTTTCTCGAGCGTCGCGGGGCGATAGCCGGAAATCCCTTCGTCGACGCTCAGCGCGACGATTTCCACGTTCGGCCGCCGACTGAAGTACTGTTGTGTAAGAGTGAGGGCCACTCCGGAATCCTTCCCCCCGGAGAGCGCGACCGCAATGGTGCCTCCGCGGAAGCCCGGAACCTGCCGGTGCAGTTCCCGTCGGGCCCGCTCCACCACCGATGCACGAAAGTGAGAGTCGCAGAGGTGGGCCCGCTGGTACGGTTGATCGACGACGGCGTCTTCGTCGCACCGGTCGCACCGCACGGTCCGTCTATTTCGCCCCGATATTTGAGCGTCGAACGATTCGGCGATGGTGAGCCGCGCGCGAGATACCACTCGACATCAACTCTTAATTAACCGAACCCGGGCCAACTGAGCTTCGATGGCTTCTTCGGCGGCCCCGCGCACCCGCGCCGGGCGCCCCCGGCCTCTCCCGGTACCATCGGCGGGGGAACCCCGTTCCTTCTCGGTCGCTCCGGTGGTGGACCGGTTCACCCGGTTGCTCCAATCCCAGGAGCGGAGCCCGTGCACGGTCAAGCAGTATGGTCACATCGCCCGGATGTTCCTCGGGTACGTCCAAAAACCGCTCGAAAACGTGGCTCCGCAGGACCTCAACAACTTCCGAGAGCACCTCGTGCTCGAGCGCCACTACAGCAAGAACTCTCTCTACACCACGGTCCGAGGACTGACGTGTCTGTTCCGAAGCTTTGGACTGGCGACCGCCGAGCAGCTCGAAGCGCCGCGCCGGCCGGCGCGTCTTCCCCATTACCTGACCGAGGAAGAGACGCATCGCCTCTTCGACGTGGTCAGGGATAGCCCACGCGACTCCGCCATCCTCCATGTGCTCGCCTATTGCGGGCTCCGGGTGGGCGAGCTGTGCCGGTTGTCCGTCGAGGACATCGACCTGGCCTCGAACGTCCTCCACGTGCGCTCAGGAAAAGGGGATCGGGACCGGGAAGTCATCATCGAGGAGAAAACGCGAGCGGCCATCGACAAGTACGTGACCGACCGGGCACTCGCGGGCCACTCGGGGGGCCGATTGTTCCCCGTGAGCCCCGTAACGGTGGAACGGATGGTGCGCTCGAGTGCCGAAAGGGCTCAGATCAACCGACGGGTAACACCCCACATGCTCCGACACACGCTCGCGACCACGCTGCTGAGCCGCGGCTGTGACATCCGGTACATCCAGAAGCTGCTCGGGCACGCCTCGGTCGCCACGACGCAGATTTACACTCACGTCGACACGGCGGCGCTCCGGGAAGCCTATCGCCGGGCGAAACCCGAGTATTGAGCCGCCCTCCGCGGGAAAAACTCTAGGCAGGCGCTCGAATTCGCTCGAGCTTCTCCAGGAACTCGACTCCTTCCCCCGTCGTCATCGGCTTCCCGTCCTCCCGGTTGAGCGGAAGCCCGGCATCGGCGCACGCCTTTTCGGGAGTGGATCCTTGGAGCAGGGATCGGACCGCCAGGCGCTCCTTCGCGCTGAGCGAGACACTTCCCATGACGAAGTCCTCGAACGCTTCGTAGGCCACCGGACAGACGGCCTGGACCGCCTTGGAGACCTCTGCAGCATAGAGACGGATTTCCTCTTGCGAGTGCGCGTCGAGCCGCAGCGACAAGAAATGGAGCAAGTTCCAGAGGTTGATCTTCCAGTACCACTGGGTGTAGTACGCCAGTGGTAGGATGGTGCGGGCCGTCTCCCGCGCGACGCCGTGCTCCAGTGCCGCCGTGTAGGCGGCATAGGCATCGCGGCTTACCCGTTCCAGATCGGATCGGAAGCGCTCGGCGACCTCCGGTGCCACCGGCTCGGCCCTGCCTTGTCGGTTCCGAGTGGACTGTCGTCGGATCTCCTCGAGCGGGGGAAGATCGAATTCGTCCGGTACGATGGAGTACCGCGCTGAGAACTCATTCGTACTGCCCGTCCGGTGCCGGATCCACTGGCGGGCGACGTAGATTGGAAGCCGGACAAGAAACTTGAACTCGACCATTTCGAAGGGCGTCGTGTGTCGGTGGCGAAGCAAGTAACGGATGAGTCCCCGGTCGTCCCGGATGGATTTTGTCCCGGGGCCGTATGACACCCGGGCGGCCTGCACGATCGCCGCATCATTGCCCATATAGTCCACGAGCACGACGAATCCATGCGACAGTACCGGTCGTTTCACCCCGATGAGGCGGTCCGCTTCGGGAACGGAGGGGCGCGTCATGGGCGGTTCGCCGTCTGTCATGTGGCCGGGGCAAGGACGGTGCGGAATAAACTCTGCGCGCGGGAGCACCTACCGGCTATCGCGCTGGCGCGGGAGCCGGGGGGATCTCTCCGGGCCGGGTCTCTTGGAGGAATTCCTTCTCTTCCCACATGTCGTAGGCGATCGCGACCGCGGCCATCTGGGTGAGGATGGCGAATGCGTTAACCACATGGACAAACAAAAGGAGATTCCATACGGTCAAGCCGAACGCGATGGGCCACCCGGATCCCACGTGGAAGACTACGAGTACGCCCAGGAACACCGTAAGCACTGCCAGATAGAGCGTCGCCCAGGCGATGCGCTTCACTCGCCCCGGGACCGTGGTCTGGCGCAATGCGGCGAAATTGAGGTAGGCTATGACCACGATGACGAAGCCCAGGCCATCGTGGAGATAGGAGAGGAACGGTTGCCATTGTGGAATCATGGCCAGGAGGAACTCCAGGAACACGACCCAAATCGCCGCGTACAGGGCAGCCCAAAGCCGCATCGCTGCCCTCCGTTGTTCTCGTTCTCAGACGGCTATCACGACCGTCTCGGCCACCAGGTCGCCGAGCCGCTGCTTGCGGGCCGTGAGTGCGGCCACGACGAAGCCCAGCAGATAGAACCCGGGAAGCCAATCGACGATACGGAACAAGGTTCGCACGAGCGCCTTCGAGAAACTGGGCGGTCGACCCGTACTGAGGTCGATCACACGCAAGCCCAGCGCGTGCTTTCCGAGCGTCTGTCCCGAGGTGCCTTCAAGATACGTGAAATACACTATCCAAAGACCGAAGAGAATCAGGGTCAGCGGCCCAAAGAGCCACGCGGTCACCCACGGAACCGTGCCCGGGGTCAACGTGAACAACGCCGCGATCACGCCGAACGGGACAGCGATGACGGCCGTGGCGATCACCAAGACGACCAGATCGATCAGAGCGGCCGCAAAGCGGCGGAGCAACGCCGCATACCGGAGCCCGTACGCATAATCCGCCGGGGGCGGCGGCGGAGGAGGAAGATAGGCAGGTAGGGTGGGGTTTGCCGTCCCGTAGGCCGACATTTTGACACCGGTTGCTGAGGGGCGAGGTCAGTACTTGGGGCGGGCGTCAACCCCGGTTGATGCTCTGTCTCTGGACAAGGGGCCTAGCCGAGCCTTTGCACTCGGAGTTCGGTACCTAAACCGTTTTGGCGCCCCGCGATTCGGTTCATCTCTTGGGCCGAGGGGGAGTATGACGCGAATCTTTGTGGGCGTCGGGTGGCCGTACGCCAACGGTCCCTTCCACATGGGTCACCTTGCGGGCGCCTATCTGCCGGCTGACATCTTCGCTCGCTTCCATCGACTCCTCGGCGACGAAGTGCTGATGGTCTCCGGTTCCGACATGCATGGAACGCCGACCGCATACGCCGCGGAGAAAGAAGGAGTCTCTCCGCGCGTCATCGCCGAAAGGTACCACGCGATCAACAAGGCCGGGCTGGAGAAGCTGGGCCTGAACTACGACCTGTTCACCCACACCCACACCACGAACCACGAACGGACGGTTCAGGAACTGTTTCTGCGGCTCTTGCAGAATGGATACATCACCCGGGCCAGCGAGGACAACGCGTACTGTCCGAAGGACCGTCGATTCCTCCCGGACCGTTACCTCAACGGCCGATGTCCCTTCTGCGGCAACGAATCGGCCCGCGGCGACGAGTGCGACCAGTGCGGTCGCGTCCTCGATCCGAAGCAACTGATCGAACCCCGCTGCTCGCTGTGCGGAACTCCCGCGGAGTTCCGGCCTACCGAGCATTTCTACCTCCGTCTCGACAAGATGCAGGGGACGCTCGCCCACTTTCTTGCGGACAAAAACTACTGGCGCGGGAACGTGCTCGCCGCTACCCAGAATTTCCTCCAAGCCGGCCTGAAACCCCGGGCCATCACCCGGGACATGACCTGGGGCATCCCGATTCCGTTGGACGGCTACCCGACGAAGCGAATCTACGTCTGGTTCGAGGCGGTGGTGGGATACCTATCCGCGGCCAAAGAATGGGCCATCCGTCGGGGCGAGCCCGAGGCCTGGCACCGGTTTTGGGACCCGGAGGCACCGGTCCGTCAGTACTATTTCGTCGGAAAGGACAACATCTACTTCCACACCCTGCTCTGGCCGGGCATCCTCATCTCCGCGGGCGGGTTCCAGCGGCCGTACGACGTGCCGGCCAACGAGTGGATGCAGATCGAGGGGCGCAAGATTTCCAAGTCCCGCTCCACGGATCTCGACGCCTTCATTCCGGCCCTGCTGGCCCATTATCCTCCCGACGTGATCCGCTTCTACGCCGCGGCACTGGCACCCCAAAACCACGACACGCAGCTCAACTGGGACGAGTTCTCCCGACTGTCGGAAGAGGTCCTCTCGAACCAGTACGGGAACCTGGTCCAGCGGGTTCTCGTCTTTGCGCGAGAGAACTTCTCCGGAAAGATACCGAACCCGCCCAGCGGTTTCCACCCGGAGGCCGGCGACGGGATCGGCGCGCGGATCCGCGCCGCCCATGAGGAAATCACCGGCCACTTCGAGGCGGTCCGACTCAAGGAAGGATTCGAACGGACGTTGACGGAGGTACGGGAAGGGAACCGGTGGTTCCAGGAGGCGCGTCCCTGGCAAGCATCGGACGCGGCGAGGGCGCAGACGGTCTACGAAGCGCTCTGGCTGCTCAAGGCCGCGGCGATGTGGCTCAGTCCGGTGCTTCCGTTCTCCTCGGAACAGGTCTGGCGCATGATGGGATTCGACCAGGGTCCCGGTGCGGGGAGCTGGGCCGGAGCACTGACACCACCGCCAGCCGGTCAGACGCTGGGGGAGGTGCGACCCCTCTTCCCGAGGGCGGAAGCTCCTCCGCCGGCCCCTGGGACCCCGCCCCCCACGGTGCCGGTCCCGGCCCCGAGCGGTTTCGTTCCCTTCGCGATCCAAGCCGCCACGGTGCAAACGATCTCGCCGCACCCTTCGGCGGACAAACTGTACGTCATCGAGCTCAATGTGGGAGGGCCGAAACCGCGTACGGTGGTGGCCGGGTTACGCCCGTTCTACAAGGAGGAAGAACTTCTCGGGCGACGGGTAGCGGTCCTCGCCAACCTCGAACCCAGGACGATCCGAAAGATGACGTCCCAAGGTATGGTGCTCGCGGCGGACACCGGGTCCCGTGTCGAGGTTCTTAGCTATCCGGAAGCGGTCTCGCCCGGGACCTTCGTTTCTGCCGGGGCCATCGATTCGCCGATTATCTCTTATTCCGTGTTCGAGTCAAATCCGATGGTGGTCGGAACCGTCACGGAGAGCCGCGACGGCCGGCTCGTAGTGGACCTCGGCGACCGGACCATCGAGACCTCCGGAAACTGGGCTGTCGGGAGCCGGATCGTGGTCCAGTTGGACGGTCCCGGGGGTTCCCAGGGACAGGTAATCCATTTTGACTCCGGAGAGCTATTACTTCCGGGCGCCGACCTTCCGGCCGGGACCCGGGTACGATGAACGCAACCATCCGTCTGGACCTGCACGTCCACAGCCGGTACTCGGTAGACTCCCGATTGTCGTTCGAGCAGATCCTCGAGCGGATTACGTACCAAGGGCTCCAGGGCTTCGCCCTCACCGACCACAACACCACCGAGGGGCTCGCTGAGCTCCAGCGTCTACAATCCAGTTATCCCGGGTTCTGGTTTGTTCCCGGGGTGGAGATTTCGACGCAAGAGGGCCACGTGCTCGCGTACGGCATCCGTCAGTCCCCGCCGCCCGACCGCCCTCTGGCGGAGACGTTGGAACGCATTTCGGCCCTCGGGGGTGTCTCCGTGCTTGCACACCCCTTCCGGTGGATCCACGGCGTCGGTCGACGCCTCGCGACGACGGCTCCCGTTCAGGGTATCGAAGGTCGGAACGGCAAGAACTCCGAGCTCGCGAACACCCGCGCCGAGCTGACGGCCGCCCGGCGCTCTATCGCATGCACTGGAGGCAGCGACGCGCACGAACCGAAGTTGGTGGGTCGGGCATTCACGGAGTTCTCCGGGGAGATCACCTCGCTCGAAGACGTGCTCGAGCAGATCCGAAAGAACACGACGACGGCCGAAGGCTCGTCGCTCTCCTTCGCGGGCCGGGTTCGGTCGAGCGTGCGCGACGGCCTGCTTCGAACGGTCCGGGGTTTTCGACCCGTCGGACCGCGCGCCGTCCACCCCGACCATTTTTAACGGGGGGCGCCTCCGTCGCGCCACGCCAAGGTGGCAGAATGGTTAATGCGACGGACTGCAGATCCGTTTCCTGGGGGTTCGATTCCCTCCCTTGGCTGGATTCTCCTCAATTCGCTTCCCCGACGTTCACGTCGAGGTGACGCGTCCGGCGAGCCCCGACCCCTGCGGGAACACCCCCCTCTGTTCGAAAAGGTCGGTGGCGTGAAGGTCGGGCGTTGGGACGGGCAAGGCGCCCCTTTTCAAATAGACACCGAACTACCTGAGTGAGCGAGGATGCCGCCCAGCGACGCCGTCGTTATCGATCCTAGATTCCAAGGCATCCCCCAAATCGCCCTAGGAGGGTACGTTGGGGGGCTCTTGGCCAGAGAATTGACGGGCGCTGAGGCGGTCTTTCGTCGACCGGTTC
>JASHPV010000174.1 GCA_030037875.1 Thermoplasmata archaeon | reverse complement strand
AAGGTGAACAGACCCGCGTTCTGATTCCAGGCCCCGGCCAACCAGTTGGCGCCGAGTGCCGCAGGAAGGGCGCCCCCCACCACGAACCCGAAGTACCGACCTCCGGCGGATGCGACTGTCGCCGGGGACCCTGCTTCGTCGAGAAGCTGGATCACCTGGCCGGCGTCTGCCCCCGACTCCGGAACCGGCCCATCCAGGGCCTGAAGGTGCTGCACCTCCGTCGCGCCCGGAAAGACTCGTCGCTCCGGAAGGCCTCGCAAGTATCGGAGGGCCCGTTGCGTCGCGTCCTGCAGGGCGGCCTCCGCCCCTGGGCCCGAGGGCTTTCGAGGGCTAGGACGAGCTCGCGTCGACTTTCCCCGGGATGTCTGCATGGAGGGTCCCTATCCTGTGAGGTGATTCTGCACGGGTGAGGCTAGCGGAGAGATACTGCTTGAGGGGGCGACGGGTCCGGTTCGACCTGGACCGCGGTGCCGTAAGCCAAGATTTCGCTCATCACTTCGCTGAGCTCGGAGGACGCGAAGCTTACCCCGACCACGGCGTTGGCGCCGAGGGTCTGTGCGTGCTGCTGGAGTCGTTGGAGGGCTTCGTGACGGGTCTGGTCCAGAAGTTGCGAATACTCGGTGATCTCTCCTCCGGCTAGCGCCCGGAAACCCGCCGTGATGTTGCGGCCGAGCCCGCGGGACCGGACGATGAGACCCCACGTCACGCCGAGGGTGCGCACGATCCGAAAGCCGGGGACGTACGGAGTGGTCACGGCTATCACGCTCGAGGCGGGTTGCGGCGGAAGCGGAGTGCCCGGCATCATGGCGGCCTCAAGCGGGGTCCTTGGATAAGTTCCGCCCGATAGGGATTCCGTCATCGGGGCCCGCCGTCCGGAAGAGGTTTATTTCCCGGGTAGGCGTCTCCCCTGCCGGCCGCCCGACCGAGGTCCCGAAATTGAGCGAGCGCGGCATCTACGTGACCATCGAAGGGATCGACGGCACCGGCAAGACGGAGCTCGCGGCGAGGCTGGTCCCGGCACTCCTCGCGCGAGGCCACTCCGTCTCCAGCTTCCACGAACCCGCCGATAAGTTCCTGCGGGGGGAATTCCAACGGCTCAAGGGGACCGATTCATTTGCCGCCGCCCTTTGCCTTACCGTCGACCGGGCCATACTCCGGCCCCAGGTCGAGCGCGCCCTCGAACACGGGGACGTGGTCATCCAGGATCGTTCCTTCTACTCCACCTTGGCCTATCAGTACGCCGCGCTCAGCCCGGACCGGTGGCGTGAGCTGGAGCGGATCGAGCTCTCCCTGGCGTTAGAGCCGGACCTCGTGCTGTACCTCGATGCCCCCATCGAGGTCGCAATCAAGAGAGTGGAAGCGACCGGTCAGCTCGACCCCGACGAGGGCCCAGCATACATCGAGCGGGTGCACCGGAAATTCGAGCAGATGTTCCAGCCCCCTCGGTGGGCCCGGGTCGACGCGAAGGGAACTCCGGACCGAACCCTTCAGCTCGCCATGAACGTCCTGATGGCGGCGGGGTTGTAGGTCCCGGGCGATTCTCTCTCGGGGTCACGGTTCCAGGGGACCCGCGCGGGCCTGGCCCTCGTGAACCCTGCGCCGACGGAACAAATCTACCGGTTGTCGCTCAGTGGGAAGTGCAGACCCCGGATCGAGATGGTGCCGGGTTCCGTACCGGAGAAACGCGAGGAGAATGAACACCGCATCCTCGCCGCGGGGGGTAAGACGGTACCGGACGACCCCTCTGCTTTCCCGCCGTACGACGAGCTGCTCCTCTTGCATCTGGGCGAGTCGGCGGGAGAGCACTCGCGGCGTAAGCCCGGGATTGTTCCGTTGGAACTCACCGAACCGGCTCAGATGCAAGAACGCCATGTCCCGGATCAGGAGGAGCGTCCATCGTCGACCGAGGCGACGGACGCTCTCCCGGAGCGGGTCGCTCTGGTAGGCGAGCATGGGGACGACCGGTCGACGGCGGGCGTCATCCGAGGTGCGTCTCCCCGTCACTATCCCCCGCGTCCCTATGGGTCGTATATACTATCCAAAGGATAGCCCTTCGCACCCACCGGTCGGTGAGAATCCTGCCGAACACGAGACGATCGCGGCCGAAACTCCTGCCCAGCTCACTGGCGTTCGTGGAGCTGGCCAGCGGCGACCCGGGCGCCACTCGAAGCTTCCTGTCGAAGGTTTTCGGATGGAAATTCCGATCCGTTGAAATGCCGGCGGGCGAGTATCTCAGCTTTCGAACCCCGGGAGGAGGTCAGGGAGGGGTGCGGCCCGTCCAGAAGGGCGAAGCCCCCTCCAACCTCAGCTACATCCGAGTGCGCGACCTCGACCAGGCCCGGAAGAAAGTCGAGCGATGGGGGGCCCGCCTCGTGCTCCCTCGGGTCGACGTGCCGGGCATGGGGAGTTTCTTCTGGTTCCAGATTCCGGGCGGTCCGATAATGGCGTGTTGGCAGGACGCGCCCAGGGGATCGCGCGGGAGTTAAACCGATGGCGAACGCGCTCGAAGTGGTGCAAAAGTTCCAAGGGGCGATGGCGAAGGACGACTGGGCCGGTGCGAGGAAGTGCCTCGACGACCATCTCGCGTTCTCGGGGCCTTTCGAAAAGTTCGACCGGCCCGAACCATACCTCGAGTCGCTGAAGCGGCTTCACGGCATCGTGGAGCGCGTGGACATGAAGCATGTTTTCGTGGACGGGAAGGATGTTTGCCTGTGGTACGACCTGGTGACAAACACGCCGGCGGGGACCGCGCTCATCGCGGAATGGCACCACGTGGAGGGGGACAAGATCCGGTCGATACAGGTGGTGTTCGATGCGAGGCCGTTTGCTCCCATGTTCACCACGGCGGGGGCCGGCTAGGCCTAATCGGCGGGCTCTGAGCGGTTATGTGCACGCCGAGCTTTCGGCCCGGTCCGGAACGGACGTGAGCGCCGACACGACTCCCGAAGCCCGCTTCACTCCGGAATTCTTCCGCTTCCTCCGGGAGCTGGCGAAGAACAACAACAAAGCGTGGTTCACGGCCAACAAGCGCCGGTACGAGAACTCCGTGCGGGACCCCTCTTTCGCTTTCGTCCGCGCGGTGGGTCCCAAGCTGGAATCGGTCAGCCGCCACCTGGTGGCGGATCCTCGACCTGTCGGAGGTTCCGTGATGCGGATCTACCGAGACATTCGGTTTTCCCGCGACAAAAGTCCCTACAAGACCGCCGTCGGGATTCACTTCTCGCACGAGGGGACGGGGGCGGAGGAGGAGCACCTTCCGGGGTTCTTCCTGCATTTGGCGCCGGGCGATTCGTGGCTCTACGCCGGAATGTGGCAGCCGGAACCTCCTCGTCTGCAGCAGATCCGGAAGGCCTTGGTCGACCACTCGGCGGACTGGAAGAAGGTCCGCGCGTCGGTGCCGGAGATCGAGGGGGAGACCCTGAAGCGACCCCCGCCGGGGTTCGACCCGAACCATCCGATGATCGAGGACCTCAAACGGAAGGGCTTTACTTCCGGCTTGGCGATCCAGGAGTCGGTTGTCACCAGCCGGGACTTTGCCGACCAGTTCATCTCCCTCTGCCGTTCACTGGACCCGCTGAATCGGTTCCTCGCCAAAGCCATTGGCGTCGCTTATTGAGGCTCGTCCCCCAGTAGAAGCATCCCGCGTGCGGGACGGGTGGCTGATCCGGTTCGAGCGCACCTAACTGGGCAGGCTTACGCCCAAGTTCCTCAGCAGCCGCAGATGGTCGGTGGGACTGACCCATTCCACTTCGAGATAGTGGCGGAGGAAGGAGTCTGGGACTCCCAATCGACGCGCTTCCGCGATAGAGAACCGGTACGCCTCTAGCTCGGTCGGGCTATCCACGTAGTCGTGCGCCTCGTCCCAGAGCTCCCGGCCGGCCTCCCGCTGCAGGATGTGGAAGAATTCGTGGTAGATGTCCATGTAGAGCGTGATCGAAGGGCTCTCGGACAGGTGCTTCAACCCGACGACGATGCAGTTGGTGCGGCTGGTGTGCGGTTTCCAGCCCGCCTCTTCAGCGAAAGGAGGCACCGCGTGAGGCGCCACATACATCCAGGTCTCGTCCGGAACGATCTGCACGCTCGTACCCTCCGCGATGGCCCAGGTGCGGTCGGCGGGTCCGGGATACTTCGCAAAGGGGGGCGCCTCCAGAAACCCCGGGAACACGGTGGTGAGCGGATGGTTGCCCGGGGGCAGTTCTCGGGAGATCCGGAACGGAGCCGGGGCCTCCGGCAGTCCGGGCGGGGTCTTCCGTACCGGCAGCTTGTAGAATCGCGGGCGGTTCCTCCGCCGCCGGGCCGGCTCCCGGGGCGGGTTGCGCCGGCGGGGCTTCGAGGTCACCGGACCACGCTTGGTGGGCATCGACAGCGGTAGAAATCTGGAGTTATAGCGCCCGTCGTACGCGAGCCAATCAGGCGATGCACCCGGCGGATGTGGACCCTCCGCGGGTCCCTCCCGAAGGTTATTGGTCTGTCAGGAGTCCGGTCCCGTGTGCCCGATGTGGAGGTCATGCGTGGGAACGACCTACGCCCGGGGGACCCCACTCCCGGCATCGTGCGCGGCCGAGCTTTCGATGGAGCGGGAGCGGTGGTGGGTCAGTCCCGGGTCGCGGCGGGCGTCGTGTCGGGCTGGCATCATCACGGTACCCGAACTCTTTTCGGCTACCTGGTGTCCGGTCGATTGCGTTTTGACTTCGGCCGGGGCGGGAAGGATTCCATCGAGGTGCGAGCCGGAGATTTCTTCCGGATCCTGCCGAAGGTCATCCATCGCGACGTGAACCCGAGTCCGACCGAGGAGCTCGTCGTCGTCAACGTTCTCGTGGGGGACGGGCCGGCCTTGGTGAACGTCGCCGGCCCCTCCCGTTAAGATGGAAAACCTCTCACTTCGGTCGGCGGAGAGGGCGCTTCCGGAGGGTCGCCCGAAACTCGCGCTCGAGGGCCCGGCCTCGAAGCCGCCAGAGCCGGTGTACAAACCGCTCCACGGCTTTTTCCGGGGATCTCGGCCCTTTCGACAGGCCGGTGGGCTTCGATCTCCACCGCATGTCAAACCGGGTCCGGTCCCGCTCCAGCGGAGTGAGATGGTAGTCGAGGTGAACCTCGTGATAGTTCCCATAGCCGTCCGAGTGCCAGCGGTCGGGCGGCCTCAGCGTCACTGTGTGCCGTTCCCAGGCCCAGCCAGCGCCGTGGTCGTAGAGGTTCTCGAACACCACCCGGCGGGGGCCTCGCTCCACGATGCGTCGCTCGAGGTGGAACGCCCGGTCCTCACCCGCGATCTTCGGGTCGCCGGGCGAGTAATCGGTGCACCATGCGAACGCGAACGGCAACGGCGCTTGAAACACCAGAGAAACGTGGTACGTGTGGAAACTTCGGTCCGGCATTCACTCCGCCCCCGGGCCTCCAGGCGTGCGCACAATCGGATCCACGATCGAGCCCTCGAGGTCGCTGGTACGGATTCCAACGTCGGACGGCCCGTCATTGGCCATGCCTATGGGAGGTCCAGCCATTACAAGAACCCGGTTCTGGAACTCCCGAGCGGCGTCCGCTCAGCGCAGTGCTGAAGTGAGCCTTCGCAGTGTCATGCCTCCGTGGCGAGCCGACGGGGGAGGGCGGGGCGTGTCGGACTCCGCCTTCTTGTTTCATCCGATGCCCGGGCGCTGAACTCGATTTTGCATGACGGCCGGGCGACGCGGTTCTTACCGGCATGGGTCCGCCGGGCGACAGGAAGGCAGTTTGTCGCCCGAGTCCTGCGAGAGCAGCGCCGAGGGGAAGGCGTCGCCTTCGCGATCGTTCCCATTGGATCCGGGGAAGCGATCGGGCAGGTCCGACTGTTTCACTGGTCTCCCGCGGACCGTGTGGCCGAGTTAGGGTTCTGGATCCGCCGGAAGCACTGGGGCCGGGGCTTCGGTACCCAAGCTGTGCGGTTGGCCTGCCGGTACGGCTTTCGCGTGATGTCCCTCCACCGGATCGAAGCGGTCGTGCTGGCAGGCAACGAGGGGTCGAAACGGGCGCTCGAGAAGGTGGGCTTCCGGACCGAAGGCCGCAGTCGGGGGTCCCATCTGCTCTCCGGTCGATGGACCGATGCGTGGCGACTCGGACTCCTCCGGGAGGAACGGCTCATGCCGTCGCGCCCCGGACCGCGTCGACTCTCTCGAACACGCGTAGGGCGAGGTACGTGACCCACCGGCTCGGCATTCCCGGATACTCGAACAAGAACGGGTACATCGGCGGCTTCGGGTGGTAGGGGTCATCCGGCAGCAGATCCGGATGGACCGCATCGAGGTTCCACGTCCCGTCGGGATTCTGCTTCGATCGCAGTTCGTCGAGCGCCGGACGCAACCGAGGATCTTCTCCGTACCCCAGGGCCGTCAGGGTGTCGAGCCCGACGAGCAGGTCGTAGTAGTAGTGCGTGGGGTAGTGGAGCCGGTGCCAGGGGGCGTAGGACGTTCCGTCGATCTCCCGCAGGAGGCCCCGGTCCAGATAGAACGCGGCCCCTCGCTCGATCGACTTCCGGATCCGTTCGGTCCGGTCCCCCGGGCGGAGAGCAGCAAAGGCCGCCAGCGCCTCCCAGCAATCGAGGGTCCCGACCTCCGAGTCCCAGCAGTGCCACCCTCCATCGGGTTTCTGGGTGCGGACCAGCCAGTCGAGGGCTCGCGAGATTCGAGGGTCGTTCCCTCGTCCGAACCGGGTCATCATGCGGGCGGTGTTGCCCGTGACGCAAAGTTCGCTCCCCTCCCCTCCGAACACGCTCTCCTTGTCCGTTTCCCAGTACTGGAACACGAGGTCGGTGGCCCGGGCGATCCGCGAGTCCTCCACGGTCATCCCGAGATCGGAAAGCACGAGCAATCGCCAATTCGTGGCGATGTACTTCGGTACGTAGAGGTCCTCTCCTCTGTCGCGGAACATCCCCCAATGTCCTCGGGGTTCCTGGTCCTCGAGGATGCGAGCCGCCCACCCAGTCTGGCCGATCTCCTGGCGGGCCCTGACCACCTCGGGGTCGTCCTCTGGCCGGCCGAGCAGGTCCCGCAGGACTCCGCGACGGAGGCTCGGGTCGGTGTCCTTCAGCAGAAACTCGGACTGACGTGCGGTAAGCTCCATGGACGACCCCCGACCGGGTCAGGGGATAAGAACAGCCCGGCCGAGTACCTTGCCCTGCCGCAGGTCGTCGACCGCGCGCGGGGCTTGCGTCAGCGGGTACTCCTTCGCCGAAACGGCGACGCGGCCCTGTCGCTGCAGCTCCATCAGCTCCACGAGGTCCCGATAGTTCCCCACGAAGTTTCCGAGCATGCGAATCTCGCGCGTGATCATGGCGACGGTGGGGACGGTCAGTTTCCCGCCGTACCCGACGATCGAGTAGGTACCGCCCCGGCGCAGGATCCCGAGCGCAACCTCGGGAGAGTTCTGCTCACCGACGAAATCGAGGACGACATCGGCACCATCGCCGCCCGAGGCCTTCATGAAGTTCGCGGGAAACCCCGGGTCTGCGGGAGAGAACCCTCGTTCCGCGCCCAATCGAACGGCGAACTCCAGCCGCTCCGGGGCCAGATCCAGGGCGAACACCCGGGCTGGAGACATCGTTCGCACGAGCTGAACCCCGATGTGACCCAACCCTCCGATGCCGAGTACCGCGACGACCGAGCCAGAATGGAGTTCCGGAAGCACTCGCCGAACCGCGTGGTACGCGGTGATTCCCGCGTCGGCGAGCGGGGCTTGCGTTGCGGGCGCGACTCCTTTCGCTAGCGGGACGACCGCCCTGACCGACGTGCGAAGGAACTCCGCGTATCCCCCATCCATGCCGTCGACGCCGGGAAAGCGCGTGGCGGCGCAGTACATGTCCTCGCCATTTCGGCAAGCCATGCACAACCCGCACGTGATCGCGGGGTGCAGGATCACGGGATCGCCGACGGAGACGGTCGATACCGCCGAACCCACCGCGTCGATCCACCCCGTGTTCTCATGCCCCAACGTGAAGGGAGGCGGTGGCGCCGGCTGGAGCGGCGCCGCGCCGTCGAGGATATGGATATCCGTTCGGCAGACCCCCGCCCCGGCGATCCGAACGACGACATCGAGCGAGTCTTTCACCACCGGCTTCTCTACTTCCTGTACGGCGGGAGGAGCATGCTCTCCCACGAACCGAACCGCTCTCATCCTACCTTCTTGCGCTTGGGGACATAGTCGAAGAACTTCTCCGTTGTGCCCTCGAACGACCACTCGGCCCTCAACCGAGTCTTCTTCTCGGCCCGGCGAAGCTCCGTGAGCAGAGTTCGATTGAGGTCCCGCGCGTCGGCCCCTTCCATCTCCCCTTGAACGACGAGCTCCTTCGGGTCACCGGTAAGGGTTACCGAGCCGGCCGGGAAAAGCCTCCGCAGTATCGCGCGGACCGCCGGAGGGTTCTCGGTGCTGACCCTCGCGTGGACCGTGAAACGCTGCACGGGGTTCGTGCCCGCCAGGAGAAGGGCGGGAATCGTAAGGAACTTGCGCCTGGGCCTACCGAGTGGCTCGAGAGGTGGACGGGCCGAGGTCCGAATCAATTCCTCGCGCGTCGGGCCATGAGGACTTGTCCCCCCTGGGGCCAGGCGTCGAAGAATGCGACGGCGTCCGGAGGAAGTCCCGCTTGGCGGGCATACTGCCCCAACGGCGGGCGATCCACCCGGATATCCACGAAACCGGCCGCCCGAGCCATGGCGGCGAGCTCGGCGTCCTCGTACCAGTGTGCGCGGCTGGCGACGGGCTCCGGCGCGGCCGGCGTTCCACGGAGCTCCTTCGTACCGGTGAACAGCAAAAACCGGCCCCCGGGCTCAAGGACCCGGCGAATCTCGGAAAGCGCCTCGACGGGGCGATCCCAGAAACTGAAAGAGCCCGTGGTTACGGCGCAGGAGCACGACTCGCTGGTGAAGGGGAGGCGGTGTGCGTCGCCCTCGAGGATAACGACGCGTTCTTGTTCGAGAGCTTCCCGGTTTTGCTCGCGCGCCAGTTGAACCATGTCGGGACTATGGTCGATGGCCCACGCACGGCAGCCGCTCTCCAACGCGTCGTGCAGGAAGGCCCCGCCCCCGCAGCCGACCTCCAGGAGCCGATCGTCCGGAGCAAGCTGCAGCCGCTCGAGGAGCAGGAGAAAGTTCGGTCGGTGATAGATAGGGTCGGCGTAGGTTTTACGCGCGGCCGGGCCCGTGGGCCGTCGAGCGACCCGATTCGTCCACCAGTCTCCAAAACCGGCGGGAGAGGTGGCCCGGATCAGCGACGGGAGAAGTCCCGAGGCGAACCAGCCGATGCGTTCGGGGCCGTCCTCCATGGGAGTCGATGGACGCCACGCTCCGTACTCCAAGGTGATCTTCGTCCCGGAATCCGTCGCCTCGAACCGATACTCCACCTGCACCGAAGATTCGGCCGGATCCGCGTCGCTGGGCCGCCACGCGAACGCGATGCGCTGGCCTCGCTCCCAGGCGGACACGCGCGCGAACTCCCGTTCGATTCGCTCCCCGCTCACCTCGAGCATCCGACCGTTGGGACCCGGTTCGAAGCGGTATCCGTTGAGGGGCAGAGTCGTCTCGAGCTCCGAGACCAGAAGGTCGAACGCTGGCTCCGGCCCGACGCCGGGGACGAAGAGCTCGAGTCGCAGGGTGGGCATGGTGGCCGCCATTTCCCACGCGCAGGCGGACAGCGGTTAAAAGGGTCGAGCCCGGACGGGCGGCATCCGATGGGGTCCCGCGTTATCCCGGCCGGGGTCAAGCGTCGACGAGTTGCGGGGTGACCCCGGAGTCCAGATAGGCGACGATGGGGTCGATCACGCGTTCCCGGATCATCGACGGATTCGTCCAGCTGAAGAGCGAAGGCTCGAGGTAGCAGGCCAGAGCGCATCGGTTGCATTTTTCGTACGGCCCCCAGTCGAACGTGTTCCACAGCTTGCGAACGTCGACGTCCCAAACGTACTCCTGGCCGCCGTACTCGCGAAGGGTATAGCACGGCAGAACGATCCGTCCCTGCGGGTCCACGTTCATCGTCATCCAGGGCTTGCAGCGCCATGGAATTCCGCGGTACCAGGAATTGATGACCGTGGTGAAGTACTCCCGGGATTCCAGGATCGGGGCTCCGCGCTCCTTGAGCGCGAGCAAACGTTCCAGAGTGGCGCGAAGCTTGTCTCCGCGGGGCATCAGGCTCTCGGCCGTCGAGTAGTTGTAGGCCACTTGGAAGGTCACCCCCACGCCGAGTTTTTCGGCGAGGTCGACGAGCTTCTCGGCATCGTCCATGTTCTCAGAGGTGATCGTCGAACTGATGGCCACCGGGACGCGGCTCCGGGCCGCCCGGATCCCCTCGACCGCCTTCTCAAACGACCGGGGTATCCCGCGAAGGCGGTCGTGGAGGTCTCCGATGCCGTCGAGCGAGACGAACAGGAGGTCCAGATAGGGCGCGATCTCGCGGATGCGGTTCGTCAGCAGCCAACCGTTGGTCACGATGGAAGTATGGAACCGGTCGTGCGCTTCCAAGAGAATCTCGGGCAGGTCTTTGCGGAGCGTCGGTTCGCCCCCCTCGAACCCGAGGAAGGACACTCCGGCGCGCACGAGAGAGTCCATCATCCGAACCTCCTGGTCCACCGTAAGCAGCTCTTCGTCCTCCCGCCGCCAGAAGGGGCACATCGCACACTCGAGGTTGCACCGGTAGAGTAGCTTGTGGCCGGCGATGACCGGCGACTTTCCGCCACCGTTCCGTACCGAACGCCAGAAGCTCCGGAGGAAGACCGACTTTACGAGAGCCATCGCAGCGATTGCCCACGGGCTTCCTATCCAAAAATCTTGGCGGTGAGGGGGACTCTCGCCCGGATGTCGGATGGTTACGGCTTCCCGGGCGGCCGATAGGCGGCCTTCCCCGCCTTGCCGAGCGCTTCCACCAAGTCTTTGGCCGAGTAGAGCCGCGTGGTCCTTGTGGACTTGAGCGCCCCGCTCGCGACGGCCGCTAGCACCGCGGCGTTCATCGTGGTGTCATCGGGCGCTTCCAAGATCGCCGTCCCGTCATACTCGCCGAAATGGTAGTAGAGCGACACGAGCCGGCCCCCGACGGACTTGCCGATCGCCTCCACGGCCGCGGTGCGGTCTTCCGGTTTCTTGACCAGCGCCGCCCACGCCTCCGGACTGTAGCTGAAGTGCAACATGTACTGCGGCATCGTTCCCACCCTTCCCGTTTCTCCCTGTCGGCACCCCGACGTGGACGCCCCAAGATGGTGTGGGGTTAGTTCAACTTTCCGAGCAGGGCAGGGGCTTCTCTGGGTGGAGCCCCCCGCCAGGTCGGCGCGGTACCCCTCGCATCCCTCGGGAACCAAGACCGGCTCCCGTGCTCATCGGACCCGGTGGCAGGTCGACTTGAATCGACGGAGGGAATAACCTCCCGCTGGCGCACCCGGGGCCGGTGATTCGAATGGCGAATGCCGTGTCGACTCCGTCGTCCGTCGCTCCCGGGACTCGAGAAAAAGACCTCGGCCTGCGAGGCCGCGTGGTGGCTTCTATCCTGGGACCGGTCGCGTGGCTGTGCTTCACTCTGCTGTATGTGGGATTCTGGGCGAAGGGCTTCACCCTGTTCCAGAGCGTGATTGTGATTCTCGTATCGATCATCCTGCTCGCCGGCCTGATGGCGGCGTTGTGGGCAGCCTGGGGAATGCGGTCGGCCCACTGGGCCTGGGGCCAGTAAGCGTCAGGGATAGAGGGGCCTAGGGGGAATCCCCCAGGCCGTCGAGGAACGTCGCGGTCGGCACGAAGAAGAGATTTCCGGTCACGGCCTGGCTGACGTCGAGCAGCCGGTCATAATTGCCGGGCGGATTGCCAACGAACATGTTCTGGAGCATCTTTTCGATGGTACGGGGCGATCGACTGTAACCGATGAAGTACGTGCCGAACTCCCCCCGGGCCGCGTGGCCAAACGGCATGTTGTCCCGGAGGATCTTGATCTCCTTCCCGTCCTCCACGATCGTGGTCAAGGCGTTGTGAGCCGACGTCGGCTTTACCGAGCCGTCAAGCTCGATGTCGCTCAGCTTCGTTCGGCCGACGATGCGCTCCTGTTGTTCGACGGGGATCTTGTTCCATGTGACCAGGTCGTGAAGATACTTCTGGACGATCACATAGCTCCCGGAAACGTACGTGGGGTCCTCGTCCCCGATGAGCACGGCGTCGATCGCCGCTTGCCCCTTCGGGTTCTCCGTCCCGTCAACGAACCCGATGATGTCCCGGCTGTCGAAGTAGCGGAACCCTTGCACCTCGTCAACGGGGGTAACCGCCCCTCCGAGCCGGTTGAGGATCTGCGTCTCGAGCTCGAAGCAGAGGTCCATCCGGTTCGCCCGGATGTGAAAGAGGAGATCGCCCGGAGTGGCCATGGCGACGCGGCCCTCGGCACGGATTTCCCGGAACGGGTGCAACTCGGCGGGGCGCGGGGAGCCAAACAAGTGGTCCCACGCTTCGGACCCGATTCCCATGACACAGGAGAGGCTCCCGTCGATCTCTCGGAATCCGACGGAACGGATGAGGGCGGAGAGGTCGGCCCCGAGGTCTCGGACTGCCGCTCGATGGGCCGGGCCCCTCTTCACGGTCACCACGAGGAAGATCGCGGAGCGTGTGAGCGGTCCGGCAACCGGCTGGGGGACGACCGCGGGACGGCTGGAAGATGATTCGGTGGGCGTCATCGCTGCGACGCGGCCTCGGACTGGCGCGGATGCTCTTAAAGGAGAAAGGTGGCGGCCCGTCCGAGGACTCCCGGAACCGACCTACCCGCCAGCAGGGGGGACTCTTCTACCCGCGCACTCCTCCAACCTCGATCTAGGATGACGGCGAGGCCTAGGCTGCGGCCCTCCCGCCGGCCTCGGATCGCTATCCGGGTCGTACGGAGCCGGCAGGCCCTGGAACAGGTGCGCGCGCTCTTCCGTGGGTACGGCCACTGGCTCACAGAGCACCGAGAAGTGACCGCGTTCCCGGACTCACTTCTGGAAATGGGTCTTCGTAGCCTCGAGGCCGAAGCGGAGTCACTGCCCGGGTCGTACAGGCCGCCTTGGGGGGCCCTGTTTCTTGCGTCGATGGAGGGGGCGCCGGTCGGATGCGTGGCGCTTCGCCGATTGGCTCCGAGGCTCGGTGAAATCAAGCGGCTTTTCGTCCGCCCCGAGGGACGAGGCCTCGGTATTGGGCAACGACTGAACCGAGCCGCCCTGCACCGAGCACGGAAGCTCGGCTACTCCCGGGTGGTTCTCGACACGCTCTCGACGATGGCCCCCGCCATCTCGCTCTATCGAGCGATGGGGTTCCGGCCCATTCCCGCTTATTGGCAGAACCCGTTTCCCGGGGTTCTCTCCTTCGAGTACCGGCTGAACCGTCCACGGAGCGGCTAAGCCCGAGGCCCCCATGCCAGAAATGAACCCCGTCGCACGATTTTTCGTGAACACCTTCACGAGCCGGGTCAACCGACGCCGGTATCGCTGGCTAGCCGCCCATCTTCGGTGGCCTTCCACCGCGACCTGCCTCGAGATCGGGTGCGGAAATGGGGACCTCGCCGCGCGGATCGTGGAAGGCATGGTTCTCTCGCGCTATGTCGCCACGGACCTCGACCCCCGTCAAGTGGAGGCCGCCCGGAAGCATCTCGCTCGCCGTTATCCCGGGGGTCTGCCGGCGAGCCTCGAGGTACGCGAAGCCGACATGCTCCAACTTCCGTTCCCCGATTCGTCCTTCGACGCGGTGCTCGCCTACACCGTCCTGCATCATGCCAGCCCGACGCACCGGGATTTCACGAAGGTTCCCACGGCCTTGGCGGAGGTCGACCGCGTCCTGCGACCCCGAGGAAGCGCCGTCTATGAGGAGTTCCTGCACAAGGAGAGCATCCGGAATTGGTTCCAAGAGCGGGGGTACGCCCTCGTCGCGGCCATCGGCCACTGGAATCGGGAGACCGTCATCCTGGCAAAACCCGACCGATCCGTCGCGTCCGGCCCGAAGAAGTCGTCGGGATAGCGTTGGACGCCATGGCCCGTCTGGCTCTTTGGACGCCCCGCAATGGGCGTGGCGACCCGGGCCTACTTCCCTTTGAAGTGGTCGATTACGATCGCGAAGACCAATGGGCTCAACGGGTCGACGCCGCCCGACAGTTCGAGGTTGTAGGAGTCGCGGAGTGAGGCCCACTCCTCGTGGATCTTCGCCACCTCGGCGCCGGACGGGTCGTGGATCGAAAAGTTGTGGCGCATCAGATTTCCGCGCGCCTCGAGCATGGGTCTCCCGTCCGAGGACGTTGCGTTGGCCGAGATGCTGAATGGTCCGTGGGTGATGTTCACCACCAGGGACGGCGTGCCGGTCTCGTCCGCCAGGGTACACATCGCCGTCTTCCCACTGAGCTGGAGGGTCAGCGTACCCCGGAGATTTCCGGTATTGTCGTCGAGCACCCAGTAGGACCTGGCCGGATGAGCCACTCCTCCCCAGCTGACCATCTCGCTCATTTGTCCCCCCAGCGGATGTCCGAGCACGGTGGTCCAACCCACCTGGCGCTCCTCCCTAACGTTCTCCCCGACCGTGAAGAGGTGGCGCTTCTCCTTGTCCATCACGCGGTAGCTGTGTTTGGGGCCGATCAAAAGATGCTGGAGCAGAAACTGGGTGCTGTTCTGTAACCCCAGCACGCTCGAAAGCGGAGGTCCGGCGGGGGCAGGCGCGAACCCGCCGGGTGACATAGGAGAACCCATGCTGGAGGGGCCGACAGGATTCGCGCCCGGAGCCATCGCGGGGGTGAAACCTTGAGATGGCTGGGCCGCCCCGGGGCTGGGCGGAGCTCCGGCGACCGCGGTGCCACACTTTCCACAGAACTGCGCTCCCGGCGCAAGCGGTTGTCCGCAACTCATGCAAAACTGAGCAGCCATCGGCCCAGGACCGTTGTCTGGGATAAAGGAGTTATTGGCGAGGTTGACAAAAAGCCAGAGGAACCGGAGAATGTCGGTGGCTCGGATTCGGCAGGGTCTATTCGATGAAGGAGCGTCGAACCGAGGTTCGCGGAGCCTTAGGCGCTACGGAGGCGAGCTCGGCCCGGAGAAAGCGCCGGGATTCCAACGCCTCCGAGATCTTCTGGCTGCGGATCTCTTCGGCCATTCGGTCGATTTCGCGACGAATCAGGTTCGTCCGGGCGGCAGAGGCCTTGGCGGCGTCGAGCAGGGTGCGGCCTCTCGAGATCTCGTAGTCCATGCGGGGAACCAGAAGTCCCCACAGGAGTTCGTTGGCCTTTTTCAATCGGAGCTCGATCTGACCGGCGTCCCCCCGACGCGGGATCCGGACGGCATCGACTACCGGCCTCAGCACCGTGGGAGCGACCCCGCCCATCTCTCGCAGGGCTCGCATCATCTGACCCGCTTCGGAGAACTGCCCTTTGATGCGACTCCAGCTCGATTCCAGCGACTCGACGGTCCGTTCCGCCTTCAACCGGTGCTCGTCGGCGCGGCCCAGCGCTCCCTCCCCCAGGGCCTTTCGATAGCCGATCAGTTCCTCATCCAAAGCGTGCGTGCGAACCACCCTTGAGAGCGCATTACGGCGGTCGCACAAGGTCCGATATCGGCGCAGGAGCTCGTCGAGGACCGAGCGGATCCGCTCCCGGCTGGGACGAGAAAGAGAAGGGGGGTTACCATCCGCTCGCGCGTCACCCAGATCTGTCGCTGCCTCGGAGAGGTCCATTCCGAGTGAACGTCCGATGCGGTCAACTTCCGCCGCGGGCCCAGCGGAGTCCGGGAGGCTCGAGTCGGCCTTCACCGGGGAGGGCCGATTCTCGGGCGAGGGCCGACCTCCCAGGCTTTGCAAGTCAGAGGCCGCCGGCATGGAGCTCTGCGGTCCCGGACGGGACCACCAGGGCTGGTCGGCTTCCGCAGAGTCAGCGGGCTCTCCCGCTGTAGGGGCAGGCGTTGGGTCCACCGCTGGGTTGCCCGGTTCCCGGAATGCGTCGGCGAACTCAGTTGGGAGTCCGCAGACCGCGCACGTGGGTTGATCGGGCGGACTCGCCGCCCCGCACACTGGACACTCAACCATGCTGCCTCCTCGAGGCGACCGCTGAAGATCGCCGGTCGAGTCAGCGACCGCGCGAGCGCTCCAGCGGAGGCTCTAGCGAGAGACGAACCGAACGGTACAGATATACATCGGAAGGCGTAAGAACCCCACGGTGCCCTCCGGGGCTCAGCTCACGCGATCGTTCCGATTTCCCGTCGCAGCCGGCTCGGTTGACTTTGGGAAACACGGACCGTTTCGGCGCACGCCAGGTTCGCTTCCTCCGCTTCACGAACGCCGGAAAGTCCGGACCCCGGTCCGATGTCCCACGTCGGGGCAGGCCCTAGTCCGGGCGATTAGAGATCAAAAACTCGTTTCCATCTGGGTCGGCGATAACCGCCCGGACGAACTTCCCTCCCGGGGCCTCGAAGGCATGGGCATCGACCGTTATCGCTCCGCCCCGCCGCCGAATCTCAGCGCACGCGGCCGCCGGATCGGGGTGCCGGAAAATCACGCCGGTGACGGTTCCGGGCTCTCGTCCTCCCTCTCCCGGTCCCTGGATGTGCATCGTAAGAAGCGTGGAGGTGCCCGGGAGGGCGAATACGGCCCGATTCCGGGCCTCGTCGAAGGCCACTTCCTTCAGCCCGAGGACGTCATGGTAGAACCTTCTCGCCTTTTGAACGTCGGTTACATGAATCGTCACCGCGTGGAGGCCCGTGATCACGTCGTCCATGGTTCCGCCAGCTTCTAGGGCAATGTTAACGTCTCCGGCTTTGCCCGGCGGGACCCTATCCGGGACCCCTTCCTCCCGGGCGGACCGGAGACTCGGAGCCGGTCCACCCCGTCCGCGGCGGCCGAATCGTCAGGAAGGCTGGTACTGAGAGAACACCAC
This sequence comes from Thermoplasmata archaeon, assembly GCA_030037875.1. Lineage (GTDB taxonomy): Archaea > Thermoplasmatota > Thermoplasmata > Lutacidiplasmatales > UBA184 > JAKIWV01. Next base: position 5,280 of record JASHPV010000174.1, on the reverse strand, counting down.
GCTGATTTCCGGTAGGGACGCGCCGTTGATGTTGAACGACCCGAACTGCGCCTCGGCCGTCACGTGCCACCCCGGCACTCCCCCAATGAAGTACGAGTAGCTTCCGTTGGGGAATTCGAAGCCGATGGTTGCAGCGGACGAGGTCGCGTGCGCGAAGATGAACTGCCCGTCGGCCGCCTCAAACCCGAAGACCCACACGCTCCAGTTCGTGCTCGCCGGAAGTCCGCTTTCGCCAAAGGTGACGGAATAGGTTTGGACCGGGCTGAACGCCAGGCTGACCGCTGGCGGAGAGGCACCGTCCACCGTCAGAAATCCCCGGGATACGTTGACAGCGAACCCCGGCACGTAGGCGACGCCGAAACGGTACGTACCGTTCGTGAGGAGGAAGGTAATGGTCGAAGTGTCCGACGTCTCGCCCTGCCGCCGGTGATTCCAGCCCGGTCCCCACTCATGCGCACCCCCGGACACGGTTACGGTCCAGTTCGTGCCCGACGGGAGCCCGGTTTCGGTGAACGTCACGGAATAGGTCACGAGGGCGGTGAAGCTGACGCCGATGGTTGGGGGAGAGCTTCCGGTAACGTTGAAGATACCCCGGCCGTCGTTCGTCACAAACCCGAGGGGCGGCTGCACCCAGTAGAAGTACGTCCCGTTGGGGAGCGTGAAGCCGATCGAACTGCTCGTAGAGGATTGGACATAGCCTTGGTGTCCGCCGCACGGACGCTGGATATGACGGGGTGCTCCCCAGGAGGATCGGATGGTATTCTGGTGCCACCCTCCATACCCCGAAATGTTCACCACGTGCACGGTCCAGTTCGTCCCTACCGGAAGGCCGGTCTCTGTGAAGGTCACGGAGTACGTCGGTCCCGACTGCAGCCCGTCTTGCACCCCGGCGGCGGTCTGGGTTGCCGAGGCGGCGATCAAACCTGAAACAACCAGGACCAGTGCCGCAAGGCTGACGAAGAGGATAGCTCGCGCGCGCCGCATGGGCAGCTGGACCTGCACCTGTGTTATACGTCTTGTGGACCGGGTCTCTGAACCGGCCCTCGCCGGTTCGAAAAACAGGGGCCTCTCGAGGCCAGGAAGATCACCCCTGTCATCGGACGGAGGAAACCCTGCGAACGACCACTCGCGCCATCGGCCACCTTGGCGGATGACACACCCGAGGACTGACAGTCGACGCGGCCTGAAGGTTGCAGGCCGGACAGCGGTCGCTGCGAGGTGGGAAGGCGATAGTTGTTACGACGGGCAGATGAGTATCGACACTCCTCCCCGCGAAGGGGTAGTTCCGGTGGAAGCCGAACGTTGGGGAATTGCGCTTTCGCTCGGGTTGTTGTGCACCGTGCTCAGCGTCCTCTCGGCACGGGGATTCGTGCGGTTTGCCAAGAACCATGACCGCCATCAGGTGATGTGGGCCGTCGGCCTAAGCTTCGGGGCCGCGGCCACTTCACTAGAGCTCCTGGCCTACCTGGGCATTGTTTCGAGTCCTTTGTTGCAGGCCTACGTCTTCTTCTCGGCGGCGATTGTCGGCGTGCTATCCCTGGGAGCTCTCCGAGCCTTTCATCGCGTACTCTGGAACCGGACGTACATTGGGTACATCGGTGCCTCGCTCGCGACGGTGGCATTCTACACTGTGAGAACCCCGATGTCTGCATCGATGGTGCAGGCCGGGGTGATCTCGGGAAATCCACCTCTCCTGCTCCTGGTCCTCTCATCGCTGGTCACCGTCCCGGCGACGATCGTGCTTCTCACGGCCTGTGTGATGTCACTGCGACGATCGTTTCGGTGGAGGGGCTTGATGATGCTGGCAGGGGCTTCCGTTCTCGGTGCGGGCGGTGCGTTCTACATCGCCTCGTTTCCCGTCATCCTATACTACGCCGAGTTCGTGGGCATAGTTCTCCTGTTCTTTGGCCTGGTCGATTTGTCCCGCTGGTCGATTCTGGCCCCCGCGCCCGCAAGGTCCCCTCAACACCGACCGGGGTAGGTTGAGCCTCCTAAACTCCGGTCCGCTTCGGTCGGGTTTGGCAGGCAAGGGTGGAAACAGCGGCAGGGTAAGGGTCCGCTGAGCGAGGTTCGCTCAAGTCCAGGATTCCCAACACCCTGAGGTGCGCGAGCAAGGCGAGGTTGGTGGCAACTCATCGCCGGCCATCGGGGGAGTGTTGACACTCGGGCGTCGGGGTCGACGGGGAGTCAGACCACCTCCCGGTACGGCCGCCCGCTCGGATCTCGAATTCTCCCGCCCGGACTCGTCTCCACAATCGGGGAGGAATCTCGCGACACCTCGTCCCCAGACTCGTCGCGCCGTCGTCTTCGATTCTCAGGGGGGCAGAGTCGCGAACGACGAGCGGGCCAGTCCACGTTTCAAGGCGTACGTGAACCCAATGATTCCCAGGAGAAGGCATGCCGCTCCAACGATTCCAAAAATGACGGAGAGTTCCGATGCAGGAAAGCATAGCGAGTTCAGGGAGCAACCTTGGCCGAGAGTAGCGGCCTCAAGGTGCACAAAACTCGACCCCACGAGGAGGCCGACTCCGGACACAATCAAAACAACGCTGAAGGCCAACCATAGACGGCCCGACCGTCCGCCCTGCAATAGCACCAAGGCGAGCGGGCCACGAGGCAGAGGCCAGCTCGCGAGCGGATCAGAGGATGTCGGGGGGCTCGCACCCTCGGTTCGCGTTCGGGGCAGCGGTTGGTAGCATCGCGGGCAGAAGTCGGCGCCGGGGGTAACGCGGTCCCTGCAATTGGGGCAGAAGACGGGCGCTACGGCGGCCATTCCAGTTCGGATCCTCGTTCCGTGCAGAATTGGTCACTCCGAGGTCAAATATCCGGCGCCGGGGGAGACGTTTCGCCGGGGGTAGGGCGAGGTCTTAACTCGGGAAGTCCCGTTCGGACGTTGTGTCCGCAGGCCGTCGGCGACTCGCCGCGATCATGTTCACGGATATGGTCGGCTACACCGCCCTTGCCCAGTCCGACGAGTCCACGGCTCTCGGGGTGCTGGAACGTCACAACGGGATCCTTCGTCCCATTTTTGCCAAGTTCGGAGGTCAGGAGATCAAGACGGTCGGTGATGCTTTCCTGGTCGAATTCGGCAGCGCGCTCGAGGCGGCCCAGGCCGCCCTCGAAATCCAGAGCGTACTTCATGTGTACAACGCGTCGGCTCCCGTCGAGTGGAAGATACGGATCCGCATCGGAATCCACGTCGGCGATGTGATCGAGACGGGCGGCGATCTGCTGGGAGACTCGGTCAACATCGCGTCGAGAATCGAGCCGCTGGCGGACCCCGAAGGAATCTGCGTAACTCAACAGGTCTACGACCAGGTCCAAAACAAGCTGACCGCCCGGCTCGTTGCGCTACCCGCCGCGGCACTCAAAAACATCCGATTCCCGGTGAAGGTGTACAAGGTCGTCCAGGCCTGGGACCAGCCCAACGTGGAAACTCCGCGTCTCAGCGCTCCCGGTCCCCGACACCTGGCGGTGCTTCCCCTCTCCAACATCAGCCCCGACCCGAACGACGAGTACTTCGCCGACGGCCTCACCGAGGAACTCATCACGGCCCTCTCTCAGGTACCCGGTCTCAGCGTCATCGCCCGCTCTTCGGTCGCTCCGTACAAGACCGCTCCCAAGTCGGTGGCCCAGGTCGGCGCGGAACTGGGGGTGGATACCGTCTTGGAGGGGAGCGTCCGTAAGTCCGGTCCGCACCTACGGATCGCCCTCCAGCTCATCGACGTGTCCACGCAGGGGCACATCTGGGCCCACAGCTACAACCGGGAAGTGGACGACGTCTTCGCGGTCCAGTCGGATATCGCCGACCGGACGAGGGAGGCGCTTCGCCTGCACCTCGCCCCCGCGGAGCCCGCGGCTGCGAAGCGACGACCCACCGCGAACCTAGCTGCGTACGACCAATACCTGAGAGGACTCGTTGCCGCCAGCCGGCCGGACTACAAGGGGCTCGACGAAGCGCTCCGACGTTTCGATGAGGCGACGAAGCTCGACCCGACATTCGCGGAGGCCTTCGCGGCGTACGCCAATCTCTACGTTGCCGCCGCCGCGGACCGGCTCCCGATGCGCGAAGCGATGCCCCCGGCCCGCCGGCTTGCGGCCAGGGCGCTCGAGCTGGACCCGAATTCCTCCGACGCGCACGCCACGCTGGCGAACCTTTCCTTCCAGTTCGACCTCAACTGGCAACTCGCCGAGACGGAATTCCAGAAGGCCATCTCCCTCAATCCCAGCAACGCAACCGCTCACACCAACCTGGGGTTGGTGTACTTCTCGCTGGGGCGGTTCGACGACGCCCGAGAGGAACTGCGAACGGCCATCCGGTTGGACCCGGCCGGACGGCACCGCACCTTGCTCGCCTGGGTCGACCTGGAGTCCGGGAACTTCGACGCGGGGATCTCCGAGCTGGAGGAGCAGCTGGAGAACGACCCGTCCTCGCTGAGCAAGCGCGTGACCCTCGCGATGTTCTACTTGGCCGCGGGGCGACGGTCCGACGCGCTTCGGGAGGCCGACCGGCCGTTCATCGACGCGACGGACGATCAGCGGTTTGACCACGCCCTTTTGAACGCCATGCTGGGACGGCCCGAAGAGGCTCGGAAGGTCGTGGTGGAGGTGGAGACGGGGGAGTGGAAGTCCTACGTATCGGCCACGTATCTTGCGATGCTGTATTCCGTGCTGGGGGAGAAGAGCCGGGCCTTGGACCTGCTCGAGCAGGATTTTCGAGAAGGGGACCGTGTGCTCTGGCTCTGGTACCGGGGGATTTTCTTCGACCCAATCCGGAGCGATCCAAGGTACACGTCGCTGCTTCGTCAATACAGACTCCCGATTCCTCAATTGCACCGGCCGGCGCCTCCGACCTCGCAAGGGCCGGCGGACGTCGCATCACGATGGCACGGGTGAAGACCGACCTCCGTGGGCGGGGGCCGATCCGTTCAAGAAGCGCTCCCGGACCGCCAGGTACTGGTCCAGGTCTTCGGGAAAGCTAGGCCGCGTGAGGCAGACTCGGACCCCGTGGGGATCGCCGAAGAAGGTGCCGGAACAGACGAGGACCGACCGCCGGAGGGCCGCCGCCTGCACCCGGTCACCGGGTAGCCCTCCTTGGGTGCGGTCGAACCAGAACGGTCCCGCGGGGGTTCCGGTTCCCGACACGGCCCGCTGCAACGCTCGCAGATTGCGAGAAAAGAGGCCTCGAACCTCCCGAAGAATCGCGGGGCGCGCGGAGAGAATCGCCGAGGCGGACCGAACGGACTGCGCCGGGATCCTGTCCGCGGCGACCCCATGGAA
>JASHPV010000173.1 GCA_030037875.1 Thermoplasmata archaeon | reverse complement strand
GAAGAAGCGGCTCCGGGCATCTCCGTAACGTCAATCGGGGCCCCGCCGGATCTGCTAGGCCCGGCTCCCTCGGTAGGACCGGCCGGGTTGCTGTGGGAACTAGGTCGCCGACTCCGGACGGGGAACATCGGCATCATCGGCGAGTCAGGGCGCGGCCGAAGCGGGTTCGCCGGTTTCCGCCTCGATGGGCCTGTTCGCTGGGTGGGAGCCTGGGGTACGTCCGCACCTGGACTCGATCCGCCCAGCGAAACATTCCTCGAACGAAACGATCCGTTGAACGCGGTGTCCCAGGGGGCGTACGTTCCGCATCCCCGGTACCTGGAGAACCTCGCGAGTCGATGGAGGCTCGTCGCGGAGCGATGCACCCACTGTCGGGCCCTCGCATTTCCGGCGACGGGGCGTTGCCGTACCTGTGGCCGCTCCGATGGTCTTCGGACGGAGGCGTTGCCCCGGAACGGCCTCGAAGTGGAAGCCGTCACCACCATTGGTCCGGGCGCTCAACCCACTGAGTTCGACTCGATCGTTCGATCGGCCGGCCCGTACGACGTGGCGTTAGTCGCTGTCGGTTCGGAGGCCCGCGCGACGGTTCAGGTCACGGATACCCCGCCGGGCCGTTTGCACGTCGGAGACCGAGTGGGGCTGGTCCTCCGTCGGCTGTACCCGATGGAAGGGGAGTGGCGCTACGGGCTCAAGGCGGTCCCTGAGCGAGGGAAGTCCCGGGCGGGGGAGGCGCAGAAAGCAGAGAGAGGGGTCAGCTCGGCGACGCGCCTGCGGCGGACGAGGGCTTCTTCGGAGGCTCCCACGGCGCGCCCAACCAACCCTCGTGGACCCGACGCGCGAGGGAAGTCGCGTCCTCGACGGGCACGATGAGGAGCTTCTCCGCCGGGGCCTTGCCGGTCTCGACGGGGAGGCTCGTCAGAAATCCCCGACGGAATACCGTGACTTCAACCGAGGCGCCGGGCGGGTAGCGCTGAAGCGCCTTGGGGAAGTCGGCGAAGGCCACGCGCTGGCCGTCGAGCGCGATGAGCTCATCGCCGGGGGAAAGGCCGGCCCGCCGACCGGGCCCGTCGTCGAGCACCGCCTCGATCCGAGCCCGTCCGGCCTCTTCCTTGAATGTCACGCCCAGCCAGCCGGCCGGCGCCTCGTCCTGTTTGTCGGGGGGTCGCTCCTGCGGCTCCACCTTCAGGCCCGCGTACCCGAGGAAGAGCCCGAAATCGATCTCGGCGGTGCCCGACACGTACCGTTGGAAGAAATCGGACAGGTCGAGCCCCGTGACCCGATTGGCCACCGCGAGGATCTCATTCTCCTCCAGGCCCCGGTCCTTCGCGCCATACTCCTCCCAGAGCGCCCGGAAGACCGCTTCTACGGAGGATTTCCCCTCGGTCCGGTGCCGGATCTCGAGGTCCAGGCACAGCGTGACGAGGCCTCCCTTGAGGTAGTACGAGACCGACTGGTTCGGAGTCTCCTCGTACGGCCTGTACAGGTCGATCCACGCGTTGAACGAGAGCTCCTCCAGGCTGGCGACCTTGCGGCCGGGAGTCGTGGTGTACTTCTGGATCGCCCGGCCGGTGGCCTCGAGGTACTTGGGAACGGTCAGGAGGCCGGCCCGGAGCAGAACGATCCCGCTGAAGTAATCCGTCGAGCCCTCCATCGCCCACAGGAGGTGGGTGTAGACCTCCTTCGTGTAGTCGAAGGGCCCTAGCACCCGGGGCCGGATCCTCTTCACGTTGTAGAGATGGAAATACTCGTGCGAGGTCACGCCGAGGACGCGGCGGTAATCCTCCTCGGGCCGGAAGGCGTTCCGGCCTAGGACGATCGAGGTCGAGTTCTTGTGTTCGAGGCCGCCCTGGACCGGCCAGCGACCGTCCGTGAGATGATAGAAGAAAGTGTAGTGTTGCAGCGGCGAGCTTCCCATCAACCGGATGGCCGCCTCGGCGATCTTCGCCACGTCGGTCTCGACCTGGTGGGCTTCGAAGTTACCGCCCTGGCCACAGAGCAAGATCCGGTGCGGGATACCGGCGGGATGGACCGTGAGCTCCACCGGAGTACCACAGTCGATCGGCTCGTCGACCAGTTCGTCGTAGTCGCGGGCGCGGAACCGTGCGGGACTCCGACCGATCTCGGGAAGCTCGGTGTACACGCGCCAAGGGCTCGCGACGTGCACCGCGATCTCGAGCGGCTCGCGTTCCCGACCCTCAACGTAGGGAAGGAAGATACCGGCGTTGAGGTACAGGTGCTCGGTAGTGACGTCCACCGCATCGTCCCGGAGAGCATGGCCGTAGGCTTCGTAGCGGACCTCCACGTGAGAGACTTCGCCCGTGGCGATGCGCCAGCGGGCCTTGTCTTGCTTGGAAACGGGGAGCGAGATGTCCGTGCCCTGCTGCGTGGCACGGACGCCCCGCAGATTTCGGGCCTGGTCCTGGATGTGGTACGAACCCGGTATCCACGATGGCAGGACGAGGTCCACCGTGGGTCCGGCCACTTCCGGGATGTCGATGACGACCTGGAGTCGATGGGTCTTCGGGTCTTCTACGCTGACGTCATAGCGGATGGGCATTGCGGTGGGATTCTCCGTGACGGTCGCCGCGCGAACTGGGAATGGCCCTTAACGTTTCGCGCGCGGAACCGGCGAGGACGGCACCGACCGGACCCGCCGAGCCGCGCGACGGCTAACCGAAACCCGGAATCTCGGAACTCTTGGCTCGCTCGCCGGACGACCCGGCCTTGCGGTACGGCTCGGCCGCGATGCCCAGCTGCAGCGCCAAGGAACGGAACGTCTTCACCAGTTCTTCGATCGCTTGCTTCATTTCCTGCTGCTCAGCGCGCAGCTCAGTCAACTGCTGGCGGATCGAGGCGAGCTCGAGTTCGACCGGGTCCGCGGAAGAGTTTCCCGGCATGGTCCTGCCCTTCTCGCGCCACCTCCCGCGGACTGATAGCGGGTTCGGGTGCGCCGGCTTCCGGACCCTGTCAAGGGGTCCCGGGCCCCGGCCGATCTACCGAGTGCCAGTTGGGCCGAACGGATTGTCGGCTCGTCCCCGGTCCTGGAACGGCTCCCAGTCGCCCGCTTGGGCGGAGTAGTCCACGCGCTGCATTTCGACGATGAACGTCTTGAGCAGTTCCTCCGGGCCCGGCCGGACCCGGATCGTGTACACGTAGATCCCGAATCCCATGAAATCGCAGGCCCGACGCAGCACCTCCGCCAGACTGTCCCGGGGAACGGTGAGTTGGATCTGAGTTTGACCGAGCAACGCGGCGAAGTCGTCGACGTCGAAGGGCTTCTCCAGGCTGATCAGAACCTTCGGGCGATTGTCGTCTGGGCTGGGGCCGGACGGCTCCATGGCGGGAGGAGGAGGGGTCGCAGAAGGCGCGAAGGGCTGCGAGATGGCGGGACCGGGTCTTGGGGAAGGGGGAAGGGAAGCGACGATCTCGCCGACCGCCGCATCCATCGACTTCGGAGAGTACCGTTCCAGTACGGGGGAGCCGTCCCGTCCCACAAAGTGGGACGACCGAGCGCGATTTCGCCGGCTTGCTTTACGGGCGGGCACCTTCGGTCGTTTCGACTTCCGGGTCACCGCCTTGCGAGAGGTTGCGCGACGCGCCATGTGCGAATCCGGTCAACTCGGTGGAAGTTAATAGGGCACCCGGGGTGCCGAACCGTCTAAGGTGTGAACTGTAGCGATTCGGACCGTGCGAGTCTCCGTCATGGGTCCGCAGAATTGTCGCGGGCTACACGACAGATTGATTATGTAGCCAGCGAGGGGTTGCCCCGCTAAGCCAGGCGGCCCAGGCTGCCCGGTAAAGCAAGGAAATCCGATGCCAGCGAGAGTAATGCGTGAGTTCCAGGCGCCCCGAGGACTGCCCCGGAAGACCGCGTCGGTCTGCCCGGAGTGCATCAAGGTCATCCCGGCGGTCGTCCGTGAGAAGGACAACCGAGTGATCATGGAGAAGACCTGCCGGACCCACGGCTACTTCTGGGACATCATCTCCAACGACGTCGACTTCTACCTTCGGATGGAGGTCTACGCCCACGACGGGGTCGGCTACGAGAACCCGTACTACGACAAGTTCCGGGGCTGCCCGACAACCTGCGGGATGTGCAGCCACCACAAGTCGCACACCGGTCTAGCTCTCATCGACTTGACCAACCGGTGCAATCTGAAGTGCCCGGTCTGTTTCGCGAACGCCAACGCCGCCGGGTACGTGTACGAGCCGACCCGCGAGCAGATCTACTTCATGCTGAAGACCCTGCGGGAGCAGAAGCCCGTCGGGACGGTCGCGGTGCAGTTCTCGGGCGGCGAACCCACGCTGTCCCCGCTGTTCCTGGACGCCTGCAGCATGGCCCGCGAGCTGGGCTTCAAGCAGGTCCAGGTCGCCACCAATGGCATCCGGTTCGCCAACGAAGCCGGGTTTGCCCAGCAGGCGAGAAACTCGGGACTCCACACGCTGTATCTCCAGTTCGACGGGTTGGACGACGAGATCTACCGGAAGGTTCGGGGCGTCCCGTTGCTGAGGGTCAAGGAGAAGGCGATCCAGGCGGCCCGGTCGACGCACTCGTCTCCCGAGGAACTGGCGGCCGGCAAGCCCGATAAGCCGCTCTCTGTCGTGCTCGTCCCGACGCTGGTCGGCGGGTTCAACGAGAAGGAGATCTGGCCCACGGTCAAGTTCGCGATCGACAACATCGACGTCGTCCGCGGCGTCAACTTCCAGCCGGTTGCCCTGACCGCCCGGATTCCCGACAAGGACCGGTTCCAGATGCGGTTCACGCAGTCGGACCTGGTCCGGATCCTGTGCACCGAGGGACCGTTCGAGAAGTCGGACTTCTTCCCCGTGCCGTCCGTGGCCCCGATCTCGGAGCTCGTCTCGATCATCCACGGCGAGGAGAAGATGACCCTCACCACGCACCCCGGCTGTGGCTGCGCCACGTTCGCCTTCGTCTCCAAGGACGGCCAGAAGCTCACGCCGCTGCCCCGGTTCATGGACGTCGACGGCTTCTTCGAGAACGTCGAGACGCTCATCGAGAAGTACCGGGATGCCCGGTTCGCGCGGATCCGGGGTACCGTTGCCGGAGCCAAGCTGCTCCACGAAGTGTCGAAGTACTTCGACTTCGCGAAAGCGCCGGAGGGCCTGAGCGAGAAGAACTGCGTCCGCGTCATCGCGGCGATCTTCACCGAGGGCAACAAGGAGGCCCTGGCGAAGTTCACTTGGCGGACGCTCTACCTCGGGAACATGCACTTCCAGGACGCGTATGACTACGATATCCTGCGCCTGATGCGCTGCGATATCCACTACGCGGTGCCGGACGGACGCGTCATCCCGTTCTGCTCGTACAACTCGGGCCCGATCTACCGGACGGAGGTCGAGAAGAAGTTCTCGATCCCGATCCCCGATTGGCAGAAGGCGAAGTCCTCGTCCGGCATGACGTTGAAGACCATCGAGACGATGGGAGTCAACGGCGAGGTCATCGTCGACCCCGAGTACTACAAGATCAAGGCGCTCAAGGGAGCGCCCGGGATGTCGAGCTAGGCGCCCGACCGACGCGCCGGCCCGGCCGAACCCTTTCCTCCGGCATTCTTTTCAGTGCCCCTTCTCCGGGCGCCCGGCCGGTTCAGGAACAGAACCTGGCCCGGCTTCCTCAGCCTGACGGCATCCGGCCCGACGGACGACTTCGATTCTTTCCGGGCTGCATCGATGGCCCGCCAGATGCTCGCGACCCCCCGGTGTCGCAAGGCGGGTCGGGAAACGTCCGGATGGGATTCGATCCACGCGGTGGCCGCTTCGACGTGTTTACACGTACCCATCCCTCGACGGGCAAAGTCCTCGCAGCTGCAGAACTGGGCCTCGCCCGACGGGGGGTCGGGCAGGAAGACCAGGTAGTGGGTGTGATGCACGGGGTTCCGGACCGCGAGGACCCAGAACGGCTGGCCGGGCACCGGCCGCACCCGGAGTCGCTGGGTGACGGCCCGAGCCATCCGGTCGTACCGGAGCCATGGCAACCTTTCCACCGGCTCCCGGGTCGATGGTCGACGATGCTTTTCCCGAACATCCGAGGGAGGCACGGCCCCGGGAGGCCGCGCGGGCTTGTCACCTCTTGGGGGTCGGAATGCCACGTCCTGCCGTGCTCGCGCCGGCTTCCTCCGGTCGATCGGGACCCGGCGAAGTGACAGTCGGAACCCCTTCAGCGGGGAGGGTCCCGCAAGGATTTGGTGTTTCACAGCCCGGAGGTTCTATCCGCTTCGGTCAAGCCGGCGGTCCAGCTCCGGGGCCATTTTCTCCCGTCCGAGGGCGATACCCGCCGGCGGCCAGCGGCCACCGCGCCGTGGACGAGGTCCGGTCCGCTACTTCTCGGCGGCGGCCACCGACCCAAGCAAGGACGCCAGGTAGGAGTTGGTCTCCCGTGCGCAGAGCTTGGCGCGTTCCGCGAGAAAATCACGGTACCGCTCCGGTTCCCAGAGCGAACGGTCCAGTGCGACCATCTGCAACTCCAGGGCGTGGTTGTAGACCGAGGACTCCTGGATGTACTTGGACGGCGGGCTCGTGACCCAGGAACGCTCCGGCGGCTTCTGGTTCAGGAAGACCACGTTGGCCAGCGACCCGATCTCGTCCTCGGTGTAGTCAAACCGCACGGCCCGCAGCACGCTGCGACCGGTCGGGAAGAAGTGGTGCCAGTACGGCACGAACCCATACTCGAGCGCGCCCTCCGCCCGGGGGAACCCGATCCGGTGGCGCGTGACCCAATCCGTGGCCTTCCGATTGAAGACCGTCAAGTACAGGAGGAGGGCCATCGGGCGGCTCCACGCCTCCCGTTCCAGAAACTCCTCGGGGGATACCCGAACATCGACCTCGAGACGTTGTCGAAGGGTTTCGAGCGCCTCGGGAAACTCGTCGGCGGCCCGGATCGCGCGCACGTCCTCATCGAGGGCGCTCGTCGACCCGCCGCTGTAGCGCCCGTCGCGGGTCGCCGAAAGTAGCCAGTGCAGTGCCCGGGGAAAATGGAAGCCTTCGGCCCCGAACTTCGCATGCAGCAGTGTTACCGGGATCAGGACCGTGTGCGACGGAAGGAGGTCCGAGGACAACAATCCCGCGCCGGCCAACCCGCTGACGACGGCCGAGAGCGACTGCTTCGTTTGGGCCCAGTGATTCTCGAACGCTCCGCTGGCCCAAAAATCGGGAGATACGCCGGCCAGCCGAACACGCCCATCTCCGATGGCGGTGAGGGACCGGAGGATCACCCCCGGCTCCAGGTCGTACCCGGACTCGGCGAGGTTCTTGAGGAACGGGAGAAACTCCTCTCGGATCCACCCGGGCCGCATCCCTGCCGCGACCGCGAGACTGACGTCCGACTCGACGACGGCGGTTCCTTGCTGATTGAGCCGGGTGAAGATCTCGGTGACGTCCTCGATCTCGTGATGGACCTCGGAGAGCGCCACCGAGCGGTCACGGATCGCCCGGATCGACTGCAGTCGTTGCATCACCGTCTCTTCCGACGCCGTGGTCGCCAGCTTGGGCGGCAATTTGGCAATCACCGCGTTGGCCGCGGCTTTCAGGTAAGCCTCCACGGACTCCGCCTTCGGTCCGGCCTCGTACGCGACGATGTCGCGCACCGGCATCCAACGGGGATCCGCCGCCCGGACCGGGTTGACCAAGCGAAACTCGGGGTCCGGGCCGGGGGCCAGAAGGTCCGCGACGACATTCGTCGCCGCGAGCCGGTGCTCCCAGTCCCGGCCGTCGGGCCACCAGTAGGGCTTGCGCCCGAAGACGAGACACAATGCCGTGGTCCGTTGCTGCCCATCGACAAGCCAGACCCGGGCCGTGGAGGTCCCGGAAGGCCCCCGCGGGGCCGTGTACCCGGGGTTCGTCCAAGTCAGGATCTGACCGATCGGGTAGTCCCGGTACAGCGAGTCGACCAGGGCGCGGACCTGGTCCGGACGCCAGACGAAATCTCGCTGGAATTCCGGGATATCGAGTCGGCCCTGGACCGCTTGGTCAACCAGTTCTCGGATGGGAATCGTAGTGAAGCTCATCCGGCATCTCTGCGCATCTCTCCTCTCTTCTCCGCATTAAACGTTCCGAAAACCCCGCTCACCGGGACGCTGGCCGCGGTTCGCGGCGGCGCAATAACCATGCGCGATAGTTCGAGAAGGATCCCCGGCGGCCGGGGATGAACTCGGTACGGAGGAAAAGAAACTCCTCTTCGAAGGCCGCCGTGGCTTCTTCCAGCGAGGGTCGGTGGGGAGGCCCGAACCGCCCCCCGGATTCGCGACCGACCCACGCCACGAGATACCGTCCGCCGGGCCGGAGAACCCGGGCGAGCTCCTGGGAGTAGGCCCGGCGGAGGGAGACGGGAATGGTATGGAAGCAGCCATAGTCGAACAGCCCGCCGAACCAGCTCGGGCGGTACGGCAACCGCAGGACGTCTCCCACTCGGAAATCGACCGTCAACCCGAGGCGAGCGGCGCGGCCTTGGGCGGCCGCGATCGCCGCCGGCGCGACGTCGACTCCGCTCGCACGGAACCCCGCCCGGGCGAGGAATAGAGCGTTCGTTCCTGCGCCACACCCCACGTCGAGGACGCGCGTGCCTCGGCGGAGCCAACCCTTTTCCACCGCTTCCCGCAACGAGGGGGCCGGGACGGGAGAGAACCACGGAAGCTTCCGGTACGGTGTGGAGGCGTACGTTCGACGCCACTCGGCCTGATTCGATTCGGGCAGGCCGGGTCGACGCAAGGGCAAGTCCTCCAACGCGGAGGGAGTCACCCGGGCTCGAGAAAACTGTGGCGGTATGATTCTTCCGAGGTACGTCGACCTGTACGTTGCCTCCGCACCCGAACCCCCGGGGTCTCGGAGTCGAGCGGCCGATGCGAACCTGTTCGGTTCGTCGAACGGGTTCGGTTCATCGTTACCTAGAACCGTCACGCTTGTCGAATCGTCCGATGATCATCCAAGACATGGCGCCGACTCCAAACTCGCCCGAGCTGCCCCAGGGCCGGCGGGCCATCCCACCGTGGCAACCGTCAATGGGACCTGGCACGAATGCCGCAGAACCGAGGGCCCCCGACCACGACGGTGTCTGGTTTCTCCCGTCGAAATGGGATCGACGCGCTGTCGCGATTCTGGTCTGGGGCGCCTCGCGACCCCTGGTCACTCGCGTCGTCTACTCGATGGTCCGCGCGCTCGACGCGGCCCCGCTGTGGCTCGAGGTGCTCGAACGGGGGGAAGAGGCCGAACCGTTGCGACAGGGCTGGATCCCGCCCGAGAGGGTCTACGTGTCCGAACGAGCCGAAGACCTCGAGCCCGCTCGAGCGGTAGGCAACCTAGCACTCTGGGCCATCGTTCGGTCCGACGAGCCCGCGACGATCCTCGCGCGGCTCACGGATTTCGTCCGATTGCCCCCGCTCGTCCAGGAGGTGCTTGGAACCTCCACCCCGGCATCCCGTCTGCGCGCTCTAGGGGTGGGGAACGCGGACCGGGTGGCTCCTCTCTTCCGCCAGCGGCCGGAAGAACTGCGCTGGCTCGTGGATTATCTCCGGGAGTCGTCTCTCTGCCTGATCGTCGGGGCCACCCGACCTCCCGGCGCCGGTCGGGAGGCCTTCGATTGCGAGTTTCATGTGGACGGAGAGTCCATCACTGAATGGCGGCACGCCACCGTCGCGTGCGATCGTACCCGCGTCGGCGGGTCGTACCCGGTAGGGCACCCGGTAACCCTCTCTCAGATACCCGGCCTTTCGGAGCTCTTCCCTTCTCTAGACTAGAATTGCGCGGCCCATGGGCTGCGCCGTGCTACGGTGGAGCGGGACACGTCGAGCAGCAGGCACCGCCGGTCGAGCAGCACGCGCAACATCGACAACAGCCGCCACAGGAGCAGCAAGAACAGGCGACGAAGGGTCCCGCGTCCTCTCGATCGGTTCCCGACATCCGTCCTCACTGGGGGGGTTCGACAGCGCCCCTAAGGGAGTCCGAGCTACTTCAAGTCGACGAGTGAGCTCGCTCTACTTCGCAGGCGTCGTGTCGTCCGCGACGAATTCGTCAGCTTGCTCCAAGTCGAAGAGGTGCCCCAGGCGCTTCCGTTTGGTTTCGAGGTACGGCAGGTTGTACCGGTTCGGCGGCACGATGACTGGAACGCGGCGCACGATCTTCACGCCGTGCCGTTGAAGGTCGGCGACCTTGTCCGGATTGTTCGT
>JASHPV010000172.1 GCA_030037875.1 Thermoplasmata archaeon | reverse complement strand
GAGGCATAGACGGTCTGTCCCAGCCATCGGAGACCACCCCGATCTTGAGGTGAGGTTGATCTCGAGCCTTCAACGGGGGCCCGGCCTAGAGCTCGGTCCCACATTGAGGGTGTCAGCCAAAGAGCGCTTACGACGGCCCCCGCCCCTACCAGGAGCGCAGCGAGGCCGGTGAGTTGCCCATATGCGATGTACACCAGCAAAATACCCGCCAGCGCCACTCCGCCGGAGGCTCCAATGTTGTCCCCCACGCGTACCCAAGAGAGCCCCCTGGCCCGGATTCCGACGTCGGTGACATCGGCGACATATGCAAACACCGCGGCCGAACCTACGTCGCCGAACGATCGGGACAAAAGGAGCGCCCCCACGGACAGCGCGAGCGAGCCGATCGTGATCCCCCAGGCGAGAATCGCCAGCCCGAATGCTTCCCCCGCGAGGGAGGCGATGATCATTCGGCGTCGGCCGAATCGATCTGCGAACCCGCCTCCTACTTGCCCGAGCGGAAGTGTCACGAGGGCAATCGCAGCGATGTAGAGCCCTGCGTCCGCGTAGGTGAGACCAAAAGCGCTGTGGAAGAGCAGCAGAATGAAGAAGGCGTAGAACGAGAAGCCGAACCAGCGAAGCGAACCGCCCGCGACGAGAACCCGGACCGAACGTAGGGAGGGTGCTGTCTCGACGGAAGGTTGGGCGACGGCTCCCGAGGGAATGGAAGACATCGATATCCCCTCCACTGAATCATTCCGGCCGACGTGCCTGCAACTGAAAGCGAGACGCGTGTCGCCTAAATCGTGTGAGCCGCCCTACGGCGGCTCACCCTCAAGTATCAGAGTTTCCTGTATCCGGACACAGGCTGGTCGGTCCACGGGGTGGCCGTTTGCTGGGAGAGACGGAAAGTGTTCCTCGAAACAAGGGTGGAAGTACGGCATACATGCTGCTTCAGCCGATTCTCGTCGATGTTCCCTCGCTCGAAAATGGCTCTCTGGTCGCCCGGGTCGGCCGACGTTCTGCGGGTTGATTCCCCCGACCCGCAGGAACTGCTCGACGTGTTACGAGCTGCCCGCCGGGACCTTCGCGCTCGTGATGTCGAACAGGGACGTACGGATGCTATCATGTTTCTTCCGTGCCAGACCTCGTGGCATCGGTCGCCTTCCGTCGCTGCCATCGCCGATCGGAATGGGGTGTGGCTGCTTTTGCCAATCGTGTTTCGAGATGGGGCCGAGACGTACCGCGTGATTGCCCCGAACAGAACCCTACTTCGAAGATTCTTGAACGACTTGAAAGGAACCTCGAGGATTGTGGTTCTGTCCCATCGCACCCGAGGCCAGTTCAGTGCCGCAGATCTCGGGGCCCCCGCGGTGGAACTTCTTGAGGGAGTGACGTCGCGCCAACAGGAAACGCTCGCGATCGCGTTCGAAGGTGGTCTCTTGGAGATCCCGGCGCGGCGAACCATGGACTCCATGGCCCGACTGCAGGGAGTCTCTCGTTCGACGTTCGGGGAACATCTCAGAAAGGCCCAAGGGAGGCTCCTTCGAAATGTCTACCCCCTTCTCGAGTCCAGCCGCCGGCAGAACTCGATACACCGCTCGCCCCGCAAGGAACGCTCTCTGAATCCGCAACTGCATCGAGTGCGCCGACCCCTGTAAATGGGTCAGGAGCCTGAGGGCTCGCGGACGAGCCCGGGTTGGCCTTCGGGCGCACGCCGATTGCGGGCTTGTCATCGTCCTCGCGGACCGTTCATGAAGCCGGCGAGGACCGAACTAGAGGAACGAGAACGAGGAGACCGTGGCAGTGTAGTTGTACGCTAGAGTCATGACGGCGCTGATAGTTACGGAGACTGGGGAATCAACATCGAGAACCCACATGTTGCCACAGGGAACCGGATAGGGCGACTCAAAGCTTGTTCCACCGCTGGACTCGTTGTATCCGTAGTAAAGATACAGAATGTTAGGGAACGGGAGGTCAGGGTCAGGGGTCCAGAGTCGAACATCGGTCACTCTGATCCCACCGGAAGCCGTCCACGTCATCGAGAAGAGGCCCACCGAAACAGCATCCGACGGCGCGCAGAACGTATTCGGACGAATCTCGGTAAAATTGGAACCTAGTGGAGCTCCCGGCCCTTCGATTACCGAAAAGTGAAACCACTCCGCCTGAGATCGGGTGACTGTGTGAGCCAGGGCCCAGGGCAGGATCAGTAGCACGACGACCAGCACCGCAAGAACAACCGCGGCGTACCTCCACCCCCCCGGCACAGGTTTCGTGAGCCTTGGGGGCGGAACTCTACCGTACGTGGGTTTCTCCCCCGTCGCGCTCATCGCGGTCCGTCCTCGACCGCGCGCTCCGTTCATAAAGTCGCCGCGGAGATCGCTTTCGGGTCAAGCGGCAGGTTCGCCCTGGGCCGGTCGCAACAATATGACAATCGCGTAGAGCACAGCGACGATGAGAACGCCGACGAACAAGATCTGTAAATCATGAGTCACGTAAAAGGTGAAGACTGCGAACGCGATGACAAGGCCGGCTAAAACAGCGAACGCTGTTATTCTCGCTCTGGACAAGGGAATCCGAGCCAGTCCGAACCCACCTCTCGGCGTAGATGTGAAGAGAATCGGCGTTCCCGGGACCGCAACAGTCGAGGCAGCCACCCGGGCTCCACAATACGGGCAGAACGACACCCCCGAAGAGAGAGGCTTCCCGCAACTCGAACAGAACTGGGAAGTCACGGTCTCCTCGGCTACGTCCCTCGCGACCTAAGAACCCTCGGTCCCCGACCGTTGGTCGGCGATTCGCCTCTCGTCCGCTCCGCGCTCATCGCGGTCGTGTCATCGAACGCACGGCCCCTTCATGAAATTCGTGGGGAGGGGAAAGGCCAATTGATTCGGTCAGCTTGGTGAATCGCAGCGAGAATCAAACTCTCTCCAGTTCGATTCGCACCGATCTCTTGTTTTGCCTACGGGGGAGACGAAGCAGGAGATACCAATCTAGTGCGTCATTCTTCTTCAGATCGACTGCGGACGCTTTGACTCCCTCCTCGCCCTGAACGTAGTCGTAGTCGTCACCCTGGCGAGCATTGACCGAGCCAAACCAA
>JASHPV010000019.1 GCA_030037875.1 Thermoplasmata archaeon | reverse complement strand
GCCGTAGACCGATGACAAGCGCATCTTGCTCGGCACGATGGGATTCGAATTCTGAGGCCTCGACCTGTCGATGGCACCGCGGGCACACCCCGTCCTGAACGATCTCGGCCAGCTCCTGCAGTTCGAGCACCGCCGTCGCCAGCCGGCGGTCCAATTCCCGGCGAGCCTCTTCGGCCGCGTTCCGGTCGGCCGCCAGCTGGGCCGGCGACCGCTCGGACGGAGCTCGCGGCATGTCGACCGGTTCCATCGCTCCGACACGGGCGAGGTCTTTGCGGGCTCTTGCCAGCTGCTGAAGGGTTGCTGCGTGACGGGTTCCCAATTCCTGTTCTCGAACGGTCCATTGGGCCAGCTGGTCGTCCAACCCGGATGCCTCGCTGCGAAGGCCCTCGAGGCTCGCCAGATCGCGAACGAGCTCGTCCCGACGGCCGAGCAGAGACGCTACTGACGCGGAAGTCTCCTCTCCGCCGTGCTCGGCGGCGGACTCGGCCGCTCGTTCGGATTCAAGGCGTGCCAACCGCTCTCGTCCTGCTTCCTGGGCAGCACGGTCCTGTTCTAGGCTCCGGTCCAGCTCCTCCACGAGCCGTTCTTGATGCGCGACGGCCTCGCGCGCCGCCTCGAATATGCGACGTTGTACCTCGACTCGATCCAGTTCGGCCCGGGCGGTCATCAGCTCGGCGCGCAGGCCCGACTCGCGTTCGTCCAAAGCCGCGAGTTGCTGCCGGGCCGCCGTCACGGCCTCGTGCCAGCGCACGGCCTCATCTTCCACACCCTGGTGACGGGCACTCTGCTCCGCCAAGTCGGTGGCGCGTTCTTGGAGGATCCGGGCCAGCCCCCGCGCATTTTCGCCGGCGAGCCGGTACTGCTCGACCCCCAGCGCTTTCCGGACGGTCTCCATGCGCGCCTCGACGTCCGGGTCGAGCACGTCGCGCATCCGTTCCTGCGCCAGATAGACTGCCCAACGCCACACGTCGGAGTGCGCGCGCGGGTTCGGATTGTCGGGGAAACCGAGCAGCTCGATGGTCCGACGACGGAGTTCGGTCGCGGAGTAGCTTCTCCGGACCCCATCCTCGGCGAGAGAATTCTCCGTCGGTTCGAACGTATCCCGGCCCTTCCGGGACCGTCGGACGATTCGACGTCGCCACTCCCAGCGGTGGGTCCCATCGGTTAGAATGAGGGTGACCTCCGCGTCCTTGGCGCCGTGGCGAACCAGATAGCCCGGGTCGACTTCGGCAAATCCGAAGAGGGCCATCTCCATCGCGTACAGAAGGGACGTCTTCCCGGACCCAATGTCGCCGGTGAGCAGGGTCGTTCCCGGCCCGAGCGTCACCCCGGCCGTGCGGTAGCTGCGAATGTTCCGGAGGCCTACGAGGGCGATCTGCATCGTCACGAACGACCGGCCTCTCCCCCACGCGGTGGAAGCCCGAGAACGCGGAGCCCAGCGCTGATTCGTCCCGTGCGATAGTCTTCCACTGCCTCGCCATCGCCTCGGGGTAATCCAAGCTCCCGGACCAGCTCGCGGACACGCCGCATTGCTTCCTCGGGGGTTAGTCCGGGCAGCGGCAGAGGCGCCAGGGTCCCGAGCGTCTCGAGCGCTTGGTCTTCAATCTGGGTCTCGCTCTCCGGAACCGGCGTGACGCCAGGAACGCCGCCCAGGAGTTCGGTCATGTCCCAGTGGACGCTTGCAACGCCTCGGGCCGTCGCGTCGGAGCTGGAATCGGGCAGACCGAGTTCGGCGGTCCGTGTGGTGTCGCTCACGCCGGTGAGGCGGGGGAAGAGCAGCACTCCCGGCGCGCTGTGCGCTCGGACCTCTTCCCGTACGGCGACCCGAGCCTCCTCGCTGGACTTTCCAGAAAGGTCCACATCGAACACGTCGACGGTCCCCGGACGCATCGTGTCGACGAACTCGGCCGTCGGAATCCCGGATCGGACCGACACCATCACGAGACCCCGGTGACTTCGACCGGAGGCGCCCTGGGCCAGGTCCGTGAGGCTGGTTCCGAAGACAGCCCCTGGGTTCACCAGGAGGCCGCCGGTCGGCCCTTGCCCCAGGTAGCTGAGGTGGATGTGGCCGCCGGCATAGTAGTCCGCCCCGGGGGGAAGGTCAGTCCGGGCGACGCCGCGGATATGTGCCTGAAGTCCCGGAGGAAGGTACTCCTGGACCGCCGCGTGGAACATGAAAATGTGGAAGCCCGGCGTTCGAACGTAGGCCGTGGAGTCCATGGACCGATAGTACTCTCGGTCGAGTCCGTGCGACCGGCCCGAGACGCCGGCGATGACTGCCCCGGTCGGTTCGTCCACGAGGTACGGGAGTTGCCATGCCTGATCGCCCGCGCGGACCGCTTCGGGCGCGACGCGGACGAACAGGCCGGTCTCGGCGAGGACATCGAGCCAGCTGGTCCGGTGGGCCACGTAATCGTGGGAACCGAAGATCACGTAGACGCGAATCCCTCGGGCCGCTAGGTCCCGGAGCGCCGCCGCGATCGGCGCCACCTCATCCGGGTCGGGCACGGGCGTGTGAAAGAGATCGCCGGAGATGAGGAGAAACTCTGCCGACCTTTCCGCAACGGTTCGGAGCGCGCGGAGAACGCTCTCTCGAAGCGCGGCCCTCACCGCTGGGTCACGCGGCCACGCCCCTACGTGCGCATCCGCCAGGTGGGCGAAGACGAAGTCACGCGGGGCCATGGGATGCCCCTACGATTGTCGGCTACCCGAAGCTGGGGGCGAAGGCCGGCTGCGTGGCGTGGGCGCCGAACCGGTGGCGCGTTTCATGAACGCCGCAAAAAGTCCGGCCCCCAGCGCGAGGAAAATGAGCCCCTCCCCCCAAAAGTCCAGGCCCTCGACCGCGGCCGCCGAGGGCGGAGGCGGCGGGGGCCGAGCCACGGGTCTCGAGACCCGAGGAACGAGGGAGGGCGTCGCCGCGGCCGCCGCGAGCGCGTTGGTGCGTGCGATGAGGGTCGCGACCTGCTGGCGCTGGATCGCGAAGAGCTCGGTCGCCTCCTCCATGGTGATCTGGCGGTTCCGCAGCCGGCTAACAAGGTATTGGTACCGGGGGGCCGCCGGAGGCTCGCCGGCTTCCGCGGGGGGAGGAGCGGGGGGAGGGCTGGGGGCGGAGGGCGGGTTCCCGGCTTCCGCAGGATTGTACATGGATGGTCTGGCGGGTTCGAAGCATCGGCCCTATTCAAGGGTTCGTGGCCGGGCTCGATGGGTCCCCCCGCGCCCGCGAGGAGTTATAGGCGGTTGCGGACGTTTCGCGTCCATGTCCCCTGCCAACTCTCCCCCGTCGCCGGAAGAGACGCCGCGCCGGCACCTCCACGTCCGCCTCGCGAACGAGCACGCCTCTATCTTCGACCACGTGACCGAGTACTTGCAGGAAGCCGGCAAGGCTCCGGATTGGTATTGGCGGACCGCGGGACGCCTCGAGGGGGACGAGGACGCCGAGAACCTGGAGGAGCTATTGTTCAGCGCATTCGAGGCAGGGGCGTCGCTCGCGCACGACCACCCGGAGGAACTGCGTTTCGACTGGGTCACCGACGAGGAATGCGAGCGGCAAAGGCAGGCCGAAGAGAAGGGCAGCCAGCGGGACGACGCTCGAAAGGAACGTACCTCCCTGAGCCATTACGCCTAGTCCCGAACCGGTGACCGAGCTCGCCCCGGTGAATCTGTTCTGTCGGGTCGACCACCTTGTGAGATGAGAGTGAATACTAATATCACGAGGAGAGCCTAAGTGAGATAGATTCTCGGACAGGCACGAAAGGGCCTTTGAAGAGAATTCCGGGAACCGATGCGAGGCGCACGAAAGAAGGCAGCCCCACCGGCACCCGCCCCACGCCCCGAACCGGCGCCTCCTCCTCCCCCGTTCGACAGCGTCGGTGACTGGCACTTGCCCACGGAGATTCGCCGGTTCTTCCGGAGCCGCATTGCTCAATCGCTCTTGATTCGCGGGGCGCCGGGCACGGGGAAGACCACCTTCGCGTTGAGCCTCCTCGCCGGATTGAAAGCCCCGGGCTTCTACGTTTCCACCCGAGTGTTCTACCCCGAGCTGATCGAACACCATCCGTGGCTCCAGGACCACCTACCGGAGGACCATGTCATCGACGCCGAGGCGCTGTGGCCCGGCGCCGAGGGTCGAAAGGAGTTCTCGTCCCTCATCCGGCAGTTCACCGCCCTTTCGCCGGACTCCGAGGAGTTCGGCAACCTCGAGAAATTCCTGACCCTTCCCCCCGGGGTCCAAGAGGTCTTCAGCCGGTTCCCCGAGGGAGAACGCTCCGCCCTGGTCATCGACAGCTGGGACGGCCTGGTCGAGCCGTATCTCGGTCACTCGACCGACCCTCCCTCGGCCCTGCACCGCTTGCGCATCGAGAACGCCCTCATCTCGGTCTTGTCCAAAGCGAACGTCCACACGATCCTCATCAACGAGACCACGACCTATTCGGCGCTCGAGTACCTCGTGCATGGGGTCATCGAGCTGCGTCGGGACGACGTGGAAGGGATGGTGCTCCGCGAACTCCTTTACCACAAGCTGCGTGGGGTCCCGCTCCAGTCCAGTTCGGTCATGTATACCCTCGAAGGGGCGAGGTTCACCTCCATCCCGCGACGATTCCCGCGCCCGGGCGACGCGCCGGTGGAGCCGTTCCAGGTCCGGGAGAATCCCCCGAACGGTCTCTCCAGCGGCCTGGCCGAGCTCGACCGGACTCTGGGACCCCTCCGTTCTGGCCAGCCCATCCTCTTCGAGTACGACCCTCACGTCGAACGCACGGCGCTCCGGCCGCTGATCGAGTACCAGGTCGCGCAGGCGATCGGGAGTGGCTGGGAAGTGACGCTCATGGCCGACGTGCCCTTCTCGCTCTCGTCGTTCCTCGCCGAATCGGAGAAGCTCCTTCCCCGGGCCAAGCTCCTCGAGCACCTCAACGTCTTCAATCCCCCACCGCTGGTACCCGCCGGGACGCTCACCCCTCCCGCGACCCGCCAACTGATCGAACAGCTCAAAGAATCGATCACCGCCAAGTCGCTCGTGACGATCGTGCTGAGCGCATTGGACTCAGCGTTCGGGAGCCGTCCCGAGTTCGTGGAGGCGGTCAACTCCCTTTCGGGCCGGGCCCGCGACCGGGGCGGGATCCTGATCTTCACGGCACCGAGCGAGCTGTCCGGCCTGGCCGAGATCGCCCCCGCGGTGTCGGACCACTTCCGTTTCTTCAGCCATCGACGCACGACGTTGGTGTACGGCCTGCGGCCCTCCACGCCGGCCCTGGCGATGCTCACGAGCAACGTCCGCGGCGAAGCTCCGAGCGTGTGGTTGCTCCCGATCCGCTGAACGTTCCGATCGCGCGGGGCGGCGGAGCACCGGTTTCAGAACTGGATGACGTGGTGCAACACGATCAGGACGACGAACAGGATCGAAATCGTGTTGACGACCTTGATGAGCGGGTTGATCGCCGGGCCGGCGGTGTCCTTGGTGGCGTCCCCGACGGTGTCGCCCACGATCGCGGCCTTGTGCGCGTCGGAGTGCTTGCCGCCGTACTTGCCCCCCTCGATGTACTTCTTCGCGTTGTCCCAGGCCCCGCCGCCCGTGGTCATCAGCAGCGCGAGGGGCAACCCCGAGAGGATTACGCCGAGCAGCAAGCCGGCCAGCGCGTAGGGTCCGAGAACGAACCCGACGGCCAGTGGGACGATCACGCCGATGGCGGCCGGGACCGCCAGCTGACGAATGGCGGTTTGTGTTACAATGTCCACGCATCGGCCGTACTCGGGCTTGGCGGTACCGGCCATGATGCCGGGCATCTCGCGGAACTGCCGCCGAACCTCGAAGACGATCGCCTGGGCCGCCACTCCGACGGCGTTCATGAGGAACGACGTGAAGAAGAAGGGGAGAAGAGCGCCGATGATCAGGCCCGAGACCACCAGCGGATTGGTGATGGTTAGGTGGGCCATCACCCAGGCGGCATAGCTCACCCCGGCCGCGTTGGCGGCCGCGAATCCGTACGCCGCGAAGAGGGCCAGCGCGGCGAGAGCAGCGGAACCGATCGCATACCCCTTGGTGACGGCCTTGGTCGTATTGCCCACCGCGTCCAGCGGGTCGGTGACCGCCCGCGCCTCGGGGGGCAGGTTCGCCATCTCGGCGATCCCACCGGCGTTGTCCGTAATGGGTCCGAAAGCGTCGATGGAGATGATCATCCCCGTGACCGCGAGCATGCTTGACGCGGCGAGCCCGATCCCATAGAGGCCAAAGTACCCGAAGCGAGCCGT
>JASHPV010000171.1 GCA_030037875.1 Thermoplasmata archaeon | reverse complement strand
GATCTGGTTGAAGGACTGCGTGGCCAGGGCCAGGCGGTTGACGAGCAGGACGTCGGGGTTCGCGTGCTGCAGGATCGTGCTCGCGGTATGGCCGACGAACGGGTTCGGGCTTCGAGGGCTTCCGCGCAGCGTCATCAGGATCCCGTCGACCGAATGGCTCGTGGCGCTCTCGATGATCTCGCCCGCGATGTCGGGCGCGACCCGGACCTCGGGCTCGACGCTGACGTCGAGGGCCGCGGCGGTCTCGTGGGCGGGCACGACGATGTGGACGGACTCGCGCCACGCCCGGGTAATCTCCGGCAGGCTCAGGTGCGGGATCACGTGGAGTATCCGGATCTCGCCGTCGGCATCGAGCATCTGCGCCCCGAAGCGGATCAGCGGTTCCACTTCGGCCGCCTCGTTGACCGGGATCAGGAGACGATGGTACATGGTCAGACGCTCCGGTGCTCGTAATGCTCGACCAGGTCGAGGTCGAGTTCGAGGACGTCCACGTAGGACGGGCCGATGAACCCGTCGAGGGGTGGAGTGATGTGCTTGTTGACCAGCGCCTGTAGCTCGGACATCGAGAGATTCGTCGCGTTCGCGATGCGGGGGATCTGGACGAGGGCGGCTTCCGGCGTCAGGTCCGGGTCGAGCCCCGAACCGGAGACCGTTACGAGGATCTCCGGGACACTGGCGTTCACCGCATAGGGCCCGTACTGTTGCATGTACGACTCCGTTTCATTGTACAACGCCGGGTCCGAGTAGCCGAGCAGCGTCGGGGACCCGTTGAACGAATTGTAGTCGACCGGGGACGGCCGTTCCCAGAACAGCCACGGGGCCGACAGGTTCTGGGCGATCAGGCTGGATCCCACCGCGGTGCCGTTCACGTAGATCAAGCTCCCGTTCGCCGACGCGTGCGTGAACGGGATCTCCTGAGCGAACACGGTGATCGCCCCGGGGTACACCAGGCCGAGCAGGAGCATCGTGAGGAGGAGGAGCACGAGCGAGGCCCGAAGGTGCGCGGCGAACGGGTGGTGTCCGGGCGGCGCGGTGGGTCGCTCAGTGGCCGTCTCGTCCGGGATCGGGTCGTACGGCCCCGCCAGACGGGGCACCCGCGCGGTCACAGGAATCCTCCGGGGAGGAAGTGCGCGATGGCCGCCAGGAAGTGCTGCCAGCCGGGGATCTGTCCCAGGTAGACGAGCACGATGTAGACCGCCTTGATGCCGACGAACGCGCTGAGGAGTCCGCCGATGCCGTAGAGCAGCAGGTTCTGCCGCAGCAAATCGATGGCGCTCCGGGGCCGGAACGGGACTCCTCTCAGCGCCAGGGGGATCAGGGCCGGGATCATCAGGGCGTTGAACAGGACCGTGGACAGGACGGCCAAGTGAGGGTTGGTGAGGCCCAGGATGTTGAGCTCCCGGACCCCCGCGAACCCGGCGCCGGCGGCCGCGAAGAGCACCGGGATGATCGCGAAGTACTTCGCCACGTCGTTCGTGATCGAGAACGTGGTGAGCGCGCCCCGGGTGATCAGGAGCTGCTTCCCGATGGAGACGACCTGGATCAGTTTGGTCGGGTCGCTGTCCAGGTCGACCATGTTCCCCGCCTCCTTCGCCGCGCTCGTCCCGCTGTTCATCGCGAGGCCGACGTCCGCCCGGGCGAGGGCCGGCGCGTCGTTCGTTCCGTCCCCGGTCATCGCCACCAGCCGACCTTGCGCCTTCTCCCGGTTGACCACGACGAGCTTGGTCTCCGGCCGCGCCTCCGCGATGAAGTCGTCGACGCCGGATTCCTTCGCGATCGAGGCCGCAGTGAGCCGGTTGTCCCCGGTGCACATCACGGTGCGAATGCCCATACGCCGCAGTTCGGCCAACCGTTCCTTGATACCGGGTTTGACGACGTCCTTGAGGAACACCAGGCCCATTGTCCTCTTGTTGCGCGCGATCGCGAGGACCGTCATGCCCTGCCGGGCTGCCTCGGTGGCGGTGAGGGTGAGGGAGGCCGGCAGCGCGCCGGCGTACTCCTGCATCGCCGTCACGGACCCCTTCATGATCTCCGTCCCGTCGCCCAGGACGATCCCGCTCGTCCGCCGCTCCTGGCTGAACGGCAGGATGCGGAAACTCCCAGGTTCCAACCGTCCGGGCTTGGCGCCTTGCCGCGCGGCGAGTCGAACGATCGACCGGCCTTCCGGGGTATCGTCCAGGCTCGAGCCGAGCATGGCAGCGTTGAGGAGGTCACTCATCTCGATATCCGGCGCGGGGACCAGCTGCACGGCCAGTCGGTTGCCCACCGTGATCGTCCCGGTCTTGTCGAGGATCAGGATGTCCAGGTCTCCGGCCGCCTCCACCGCCTTGCCGGACTTTGCGATGACGTTCGCCTGGGCCACCCGGTTGATGCCCGAGATACCGATGGCCGGGAGCAGCCCCCCGATGGTGGTGGGAAGAAGAGAGACGAGCAACGACGCAGCGGTCGCCACATCGATCGCCGCGTAGCCCGTGATCTGGCAGAGGTAGACGAGTCCCAGGACCACGATGAACAGCGCGAGGGAAAGGGCCGAGAGAAGAACGTTGAGGGCGATCTCGTTCGGCGTTTTTTCCCGGGTCGTCGCCTCGACCAGCCGGATCAGACGGTCCAGGAACGACTGTCCCTGGATCGCCGAGACCCGCACCTGGATCTCCCCCTCGGAGACCTTGGAACCGCCGAGCAGGCTGGTTCGGTCGCCGCCGCTCTCTCGCAGCACCGTCTGCGATTCACCGGTGAGCATCGATTCGTCGATCTGCGCAGCGCCCTTGACGACGTCCCCGTCCGTCGGGATCGTCTCGCCTTGCCGGACCACGAAGACGTCCCCGACCCGCATCATCTCGACCGGGACCGTGGTCTCCTGGCCGGCCGTGTCGATGCGGTGGGCGACAAGCCCTCCCCGGATCTGCCGCAGCGACTCGGCCTGGGCGCGTCCCTGCGCCTCGGCGATGCCCTCGCTCAGGTTCGCGAACCAGAGGGTCAGGAACAGGAGGATGGCCGTCCCGAGATAGTAGATCTTGTCGTACCCCCTGGTGATGTCCGGGAAGAGCGGGGGATCGATCATCACGACGACGATGAACAGGAACAGGACGTACACTGTGAACATCACCGGGTGGCGCACCTGCCGGCGCGGGTCGAACCCGCGCATCGACTCGGCGAGCACGTAGCCGACCGAGATCCGAGACTCGGCCCGGACGTCAGCGCTGAGGGGGGAACGGCTGGCCATCGACTAGCCCCCCGCTCCGATCTGGGTCAACGGTCCGAGGGCGAGCGCCGGCAGGAACAGCAGTGCGGTGAGGATGATGAGGAACAGGGTGAGGTAGATCATGAACGTGAAGCTCTGTGTCCTGAGCGTGCCCGGGCCGGGCGGCGACGGCTTCTGGATCGAGAAGTGATGCGAGATCATCAGCATCGCCACCATCGGCAAGAACCGGCCGACGAGCATCACCACGGCGCCGACGACGTTGAACCACATCGTCGTGTCGTTGACGTAGACCGACCCCATCGCGCTACCGTTGTTGGCAGCTTCGCTCGTGAACTCGTACAGGATCGACGTGAACGTGTGGGCGCTGGCGCCGACGCCGGTCGTCGGCAGCGCGGCAAAACCGCCGAGAAGGGTGGCCACGAGAGGAATGAAGATGAGCACTGGATGGATGAGCAGCAGTGAGGCCGCCCAGCCGATCTGCTGCCGGCCGATCTTCTTCCCTAGATACTCGGGGGTGCGCCCGACCATGAGCCCCCCCACGAAGATGGCGATCAGCGCGTTCGTGAGGAGGTAGCCCATCCCGGTCCCGACCCCGCCCGGCGTGGACTGCGTGAACATTCCGAACAGCATGGACATCTGGCCGATCGGAGACAGCGCGCCAATCGCCATGTTGTTCGCCCCGACGTTGGCGTAGACGCTCAGGGCCTGGAACATCGCCCCTTCCGGCAGAGTGAAGCGGGTCTCCTGGCCGGCGGAATAGAACGAGTTCTGGGAGAGGGCCGCGATAGGAGAAAGCTCCGGATTCGCCGCCAGCTGGCCGGCGATCAGGAGGCCCACCGCGACGAAGAACACGATCAGGATCGTCCCGAGGTAGGGGAACGCCTCGCCCTTGCGGCGCACGGCGCTTGCGAACGCGAAGGGACTCGAGAACGGGATGACCATCATCAGGCCGATTTCGAACAGGTTGGAGAGAGCGCTCGGGTTCTCGAACGGATGGGTCGAGTTGGCCGCGAAAATGCCCCCCCCGTTCGAGCCCAGGAGCATGATCGATTGCCAGGATGCCACCGGGCCCAGGGGGATCAGTTGAATTCCGCCCAGCAAAGGGTGGACCGAGACGCTCGTCGCGAACGTCTCGGGGAGGCCGAGGAGAACGAGGATCAAGGCCCCTACGATGGACATCGGAGCCAGAATCCGGACGACGGCACGCGTGATGTCCACGAAGTAGTTCCCGATCGTTCCATCCTTCCGAACAAAGCCCCGGATGAACGCCGCCAGGATGGCGAGGCCCGCCCCGGCCGACAGGAACATGGCCACCTGGAGGCCCAGCAACAGCCCGCCCTCGGTGACCTGGCTCTCCGTGACGAAATGGGTGAAATCGGTGTTCGTCGAGAAGCTGGCCGAAGTGTGGAGGGCCAGGTCCCAGGTCATCGGAGGGATGCCAGGGGTCGCGCCCCAGGGGAACTTGTTCTGGAACTGCAGGAGAAGGAAGATCCAGATGATCAGAACCGCGTTGGACAACAGAAAAGCGGTGATGTACTCGCGGACCCGCATCGAGTGACGAGGGTTGACGCCCAACAGCCGGTAGACCGCCCGCTCGACCGGGCCAAAGATCCCCTCGCCGAAGGTGGGCCGGTTGGTGAAGACCCGACCCATGAAGTTCCCGATGCTCGGGGCAATGGCGAGGACGAATCCGAAGACGATGGCAACGTCTAGGTAGGACCCTATGAGGCCCAGCGGATTCGACATGTCGGCGCCCCCGAATCAGAACGCATCGGGCCGCAGCATCGTGTAGATCAGATACAACGAGACCGCGGCGGTCAGTATCGTGAAGACGATCAGCCCCAGATGCGGGGCGATATTCAGGAGCGACACTTGGCCGGGCGGACCGAAATCGGGACTATTTAGAGTTGAAACCCGCATGCGATGCCCTTGCAAGGAGGCCCCTTTCCCGCTCCGCGGACCGTAGCGCGCCCGGCGACACCCGGCCGGTCGCGTTCGCTCGGTTAGTCGGTGGGAGGAGCCGCGGGCTTCGTCCGGCCGCGCGACCGACGGGACATCTGGCCGACGATCTGCTTCATCGCCCGTTCCCGCCGGGCCTCCGCCTTCTGGTAGCCGACGTCCCGGGTTCCCTGGGTCAAGAGCACGACGACGCGGCCCACGGCGTTCCGGCCGGTCCGGCCACGACGTTGGATGGTCCGGATCTCGCTGGGGATCGCCTCGAAGAAGACGACGAGGTCCACGTCGGGGATATCCAGCCCCTCCTCCGCGACACTCGTCGCGACGAGCACGGGAAAGAGCCCGGCTCGGAAACCCTCCAGGACCCGGGCCTGTTCCTTTTGGTTCATGCCGGGGTCCTCCGCGTCCCGCGTGGCCTGCCCGACGAACCGGCCCACGGTCCATCCCTCTCGCTCGAGACGGTCGTGAATCCCCTGGACCGTGTCCCGGTACTGGGCGAAGACGAGGATCCGGACCGGCCGGCCCGAGGAGCCCTCGATCGTTTCCCGGACGATGGTTGCCAGGAGGTCCAGTTTGGGATGCGAAGCTTCCCGGGTCCTTGTGAGGAACCTGCGAGCTGCCGATCGGGCACTCGCGATGGGCTCGAGCTTCAGGAAGGCGGCGTCCCCCCGGGCAAGCTTCGGTTTGGACGCAACCCGATCGAGGTACTGAAGGAAGGGCTCGACCCCTTGGGTCTCGAGCCGGTCCTGGGCGTGATGGATGTGCAGCAGGATCAGTTGATGGAACAGCGGTCCGAACTTTCGAATCATCGGACCCGGCCGTGCAAAGATCTCTGCCCGGAGGGCGATCAGGTCCTTGACCGAGAGATATCCGATCGGTTTCTTCCGAAGATAGCCCATCCGTTGGAGCTTGCGAGCCTCGTCCCACCCCGCTCGGAGGAGGAGCGTTTGAATCGCCTGTACCGGGCGTGGAAGCCGTACCGAACGGAAGGAGATGTCGACCGGCTGGACGTACTCCTTGACGCCCGGGTCCTCGCGGGTCCGGGCCTCGATGCGGTCGATCCGCAGGTGGCGAACGACCTCCTCGACACGCTCGTCCTTTCCGCCGGGGGAAGCGGTCAGGCCGAGAACATGACCCTCCCGGGGCCGTTCGGTCCAATATCGTTCCGCGATCGGGACGTAGGCATACTTGCCCACGGCGCGATGCGACTCGTCGAAGATGAGCAGACGCACGGATTTCAGGTCGTACCGGCCGGCGGCCAGGTCGTTCACGACGATCTCGGGGGTTGCGAAGACGGCCTCGGCGTCATCCCATGCCCCTTCCCGTACGGGATGGCGCACCGTCCCGGTGAACCGAGCGCGGGAGAGCCGACGAAACCAGCGGCCGAAGGTGTCGGCGTGCTGCTGGACGAGCGGCCGCGTGGGCGCCAGGAACAGCAGTTTGCCGGGGCCCCGGCGGAGCGCTTCAGCCGCCACCAGCCCAGCAATGACGGTTTTGCCAAGACCCGTCGGGAGCACGATGAGAGTGTCGTGGTCGAGCGCGATGCGGGCGAGCTCGAGCTGGAACGGTAGGGCCCGAATCTCGCCGTCCTTCAGGTACGGATGGACGATCATTCCATCCTCGACCTCCCAGATCCCCGGGAGGGCGGGGGGCCGAGGTTCGGGAGCCGGCGGGTGAGGTTCCTCGGTTACGAGCCCAAAATCCTCCAGCGGGCGTTGCCGTCCGGGAGTCGCCGAGGCGGAACCCGGCTCGGCGACTCGTTCGGTCATCGGTTCCCCACCGCTACGGCGGCTATCTCGTTGTTCGGCGTCCGGCCGGCCGCGAGATCACAGGAACTTGATGTCCCGAGGCAACTCTCCGGCGTAGTTTCGGAAGCCAGACGGCCAGCCTTCGGGGTCGAGCCCCCGTTGTGCCAGGAATGAGGTGAGCCAGCGCTCGAGGCCGATCCCCGTGCAGCCGGACCACAGCTCGCCCTTCTGGGCCTTGATGTTGAACGGCTTGGTGTACTTCTCGCCCACGATCGACAGATTCTGGAACTCGAGCCATTCGGAGCGGTCCCGAGGCCCCCGGTACGGGAGATAAGCCTCGAAGTCGATCGTTCCCTTGATCCGTCGGGTCTCGTCCTCGACGCCGACCTCTCCGCTCTGCGTCATGT
>JASHPV010000170.1 GCA_030037875.1 Thermoplasmata archaeon | reverse complement strand
CGAGGCGCTCAGCGGTGGCGAGCGAACGGCGCTGGCCCTCGCGTATCGCCTGGCGCTCGGACGGACGGTCCGCGAGGCCGGACGGCTGACGCTCGAGACCCTGATCCTGGACGAACCGACGGAAGGGTTCTCCCAAGAGCAAACCTTGCGCATGGGGGACTTACTGGAAGGACTCGGCCTTCCCCAGGTGATTCTCGTCTCCCACGAACGGCAACTCGAGGGGGTCGCCGATCGGGTTGTCCGGGTCCGGAAAAAGGACGGCGTCTCCGTGGTCGAAGAGGTTGACCGGGCCTCCGATGAGGCGAGATCCCCTACCCCCGGTACCGAAGAGCCGGTGGGGAGGCCCAAGGTGCCGGCCCGTCGTAAAAAGATTCGTCGCCTCACCGACCTGGAGGTCGATGGCTCCGGGGACGGCCCGGCTCAAGCCAGGTAGCGTTGGAACTCTCGCCGGTCCCAGGGGGGCCGGTCCGCCAGCTGGAGGTTCTCCGACAGATGGCCCGGCTCCTTCTGCCCTACGAGTGGCGCAATCGTTCCCGGCGCGGAACGTGCGAACTGGATGGCGGTCTGCGCGGCGGAGAGGCCATCGGCCACCGGCCCGACCCGGGCGAGCTGTCCCTGGAGCAAAGGAACGCTGGTGAAGCTGCCGAGGCCCATCCGCTGGGCCGCTTCAAACAGGGTGAGCCTCTCCCCCTTCACCCACTGGTTCCGGTGAACCGCAGCATCGGGCATTCCCAGGTTGAACGGGAACTGAATGAACCGAAACCCATGATCCTCCCCGGCCACCGACCTCGCTACCGCGACCCCTTCCTCAAGCGAGAAGTAGCCCGCAGATCCCCGCGGGGCCCGGAGGCAGTCCCACGTCGCCAGGCCGTACGCCCCGAGTCGTCCTTTGGCCCGGAGTTCTTCGAGCAGGCCGAACGCTTCGGTCAGACGTCGGGTGAACTCCTCCCGGCCGACCACGGGCAACTGGGCATCCGGGGCGTTGTGCAGATAAAGCAGGTCGATGGTCTCGACCCCAAGGTTGTCCCGGCTCCGCTCGAATTGATCGCGGAGGTAGGAAACGCTCATCGCGTGGCAATCGTCGACGATGTCGGCGGGGTCGAGAACCTCCTTGGCGACTAGTTCTGACTCCACCCAGCGGCCAATAGGGATCTTCGACTCGCCGTCCGGCGCTAGATACCCGCACTTGGTGGCCACGAACACCTCGTCGCGGCGGAGGGGTTTCCGCTCCAACGAGCGCGCCAGCCCCCGACCGATTGACCGTTCGGCTCGCTGGTATCGGTAGTTGATGGCCGTGTCGAGGACGTTGATCCGACCGGACTGTAGGCACAGTTGCGTCGCCTGCTCAACCGCCTCATCGGTGGTCCGGTCCGGAGGCCCAATGTACGTGCCCAGTCCGATCGAGGAGAGCGTGAGACCCCCCGGGGTGGTCCGGAAATGAGCGCCCGGGATGCCATGCGTTTGCGTTCCGCGCGCTGCGAATCGGCCGGTGCCTTCGGGCGACGCCGCCCCTGACACGCGGGGCACGGCGTGACAGGTCGGGAACGGCTCAAAAGGTCTCCCCGTAGATTGTACCTGGCGGGCCGGACCGAAGCGCTCAAACGCCGCGTCGGCTGCCCGACCTGACCCAACGTGCCTCGCCGCAAGTACGGTCGGTTACAGAAGCCGATTCCACCGGTCAAACCGGAAAAGTGCCGGTACTGTCGACTCAAACGGGCTTGCCCGGTACACGGTCGAGCGGCGGAATGATCCGCCCAGCCGCCTCAACTTTTCAGTTCGAAAAGGTCGCTCTCGGCCATCGAGGTGAATCCGGAACGGAGGAGCATTTGGGCGTCGTCTCCGGGAGGAGTGGGGATCGTGGTCCGAACCCGCCCGGCTCCGACCCCCCGTAGCCACGAAAACACGCTCCCCAGAAGCTCCGCCGCAACGAGGGGGCCCGCCGTTTCGGCCAGCACCCACGGACCCAGGAATCCGATCGGGGCCTTGGGTCGGTGCGTCCCGCCGACCACTCCCAGAAGCGCGGTGCGTGGACCGGCCACCCAAATCGAGCGTTGCAGTTCCCAGGCCGGATCCCGTATCCATCCCCCGCGCAGCTCGAGGAATGGTACCGGTATCGGAGGGGGTGGCTTCTCGGGGTGACGAACGCCGAAAAGGATCTGCGCCGCCGAAATGTCCGACCGGCGAAACGCGCGGACCAATCCCGGCGCCGCCGCGTTGAACGTGGGAGGAGCAACGTCCCGGTCGAGAACGGCCCGATGCCACAGCACGCGCCCCCGTCGTTGCGCGACGGCCCGAAGATCCGGCCGGCCGTCGGGCACGTCGAGGAAGAAACTAGAAGCCTCCTGGTTCAGAAACCACTCTCGAGCCAAGGCGAGCAGCTCCTCGAGCATACCGGTCGTGTCCTCTGGGGGGACCAGCGGCACGACGTAATTCTGCTCGGGGTCCGCTCGGGCGTAGAGCCACCCGATGACCGCGCCGTTCGATTCCGCTACCCACCCTCCTTCAGCCGGCTCACCTCGGCGCGGCCGGCGTCCGGACTTTGCGTGACGAAGCAGGCGTCCGATCGACCGTTCAACGTCGGGATCGCCGGCGGGAGAGGTGTTCCGGTACCAGCCTCCGAGGTCGGCCCAGAGCCGCCGGGCGGGCTGATCGTCTCTGGCCCCGATCTCCCGTGCCGGCATCGCGGTTTACGTCGAG
>JASHPV010000169.1 GCA_030037875.1 Thermoplasmata archaeon | reverse complement strand
GTAAGGGTACGCGCCGGTCAGCCGGAGGCCGGCGAACGAGAACCGGAAGAACCGAAACTGGAACGTGACCAGAAAGCCGAAGAGCGGAGCGAGAACGTACAGGATCCGGAGCAGTCGCCGACGCAGCTCGGATACCACGGAGAGGATCCGGTCCAGGTTGACCATCGACTAGTCGTGCCTCCCGGGACCCCGGCCGGGGTCCGACCCCCTCCCTCGCTCTCCCATCCGGTTCATCCACCCGGCACGTGTTCCCCCCACCGGCACCTCCTCTTCGAAGCGCCCGGTCAGTGGGCCGCGTGTTCCGTGGAAGAACTGACCGAAGCGGTCGCCGCCTCCTGCTTGAGCTCGCGCTCGACCTCGAGCCGGCCCTTCTTGAACTCGCCCATGGCGCGTCCGAGGCTGTGGGCCAGCTGCGGGATCTTGCTCGAGCCGTAGAACAGGATCGCTGCGACGACGGCAATGATCAGCCAGTCATCGAGGCTATCCAGCATTCCCCGTCAGCTCCGCGCGTCCGACAGGGGAGCGTTCGATATGGAGTGCGTATGGGAAAACCCCGTTCGGCCGGTTTGTTCGTACTCGCGCCTTATAGCGCGCGCCGCGGCCGCTCAGGTCGGCGACAGCAGCACCATCTCGTTCCCGCTGGCCACGGCCCGGTCGAGAGCGACCTCGGCGAGCGAAGAGAGACGGCTCGCGCTGAGTCCCAGGGCCCAGATGGCCGCCGAGATCCCGTTCTTCCGCGCGGTGGCCTTGGCCCGACGGCCGAGGTCGTCGGCCGCGACCTGGAGGCGATAGCTCTCCGCGTACGCGTCGCACGCCGCCGTCAGCGTCGGGTGCATGAGCGTATCGACCACGGTCTTAAGACCGGTCTTCATTTCTCCGAGCAATCCGGGCAGTCCCTCGAGCTCCCGGGGATCATCGTCCGCGTGGCGATTGAACGTCTCCGTGACCCCGGCGAGCAGCCGTCCGATCTCCTCCAGCGTCTGCACCACGACCCGCCATTCCAAGAGCTGCCGGGGGTCGGGGCTCCCTATCCGCCGGGCGAGTGACCAGTCCCGGCTGGCGAGGAAGAGCTGACGAACGAGCAGCGCGAACACCTTGTCGGCCTCTTCCGTGAACGAGACCAGCCGACGGCTGGGAACCCGCTTGGTCACGACGGCTTCCGCTTCCTCGATGTACGCCACGAGGATCATTTTCATGCGCTGGACCAACTGGGGTAGTCCGTACTTCGAGGGGTCGATGAAATTCTGCAGCAGAACGCGGTTCGGTTCCTGCGCGACGATGGAGACGCCCAGGAGCCCCCGGGCCGCGTTGAGCAGTTCTTCCACTCGCTCGGACGTGAGGGCCGTCTCGGTTCGGATCTCCACCGCGTCGTGACCGGAGCGGTAGGCGCCGATGACCAAGCGCCGGAGGAGACCCGGGTCATCGAAGCTCTGGGCGGAGATGAGGTACGGAGCGACGGCCAGCGGGCCGGTCTCCGGCGGGGCGGGCTTGAGGTAGAGGGTTCCGTCGTCGTTCTGATCAAAAACGACCACGTCGCCCGGTCGTAATCGCATCGCCTCGGCCCACGGTTTGGGCAATGTGACCGCGATCGACGAATGTCCTGCCTTCAACACCCGGCGCTCCCGCCCGGGTTGCCCCCAGCTCATCGGCGTTCCCCCACCAAACCTCTTACGAGGTTCGTAGGTTCGGTAGGGTTCACGTTTATAAGATATCCGAACGAACCTCCTACAGCTACCGTAGGTTGGAAAGGGCATCGGAACCCTTCGCGGGGCGGCGGGGTTCGGAGTCCGACGACCGTTTACCGGGAGGAGGGCGGGGACTTTCCGGAGGGAGCTTCGGGGGGCATTTCCGAGTACCCGAGGCGTTCCGGCGGCATTTCGTTTTTCGACCCCTCGCGCTTTCCGACCACGAATCCGAGCACGATCGCCAGGATCACGAGCCCGACGATCACCCCCGCAATGATGAACACCGGGAGACCGATGCCGGGCGGCGGTGGCGGGGGACCGACGGTGATGCCGACCCCCATGACGCCTTCCATGCCAGCGGCGAAGTGACCCGGCTCGGTGCAGAAGAACTGGTACGAGCCGACCACGCTGGGCGCGTTGAAGCTGGCCGTGGCCACGTCTGTGCCCGGCGTGCCGGGAATGTTAATGGTGTAGAAGGGCGGGTGCGTCACCAGGAACGTCGACGTGAGGTTCATGTTCCCCGAGAAGGGCAACGTGTAGTTCACCAGGCTCGAGACGGTGAATGTGTGGGGCGTGCTGCCGAGATTGGTGATGTCGATGGTGACGCTCTCGCCTGGAGAGATGATGGTCTGACCCGACGTGGGGAATGCATCGGGGGTGTACACGAGGGCCCCACCCGACCCGACGCTGAGCTGGATGGTTACCCCCGCGGCGGTACGGACCACCAGCGGCTCGGACGCGATGGAGTGCCCACCCTGCAGAGCGGCCGAGGCCGGTAGCAGGAGCAGCAGGGCCGAGACGGCCATTGCGGTGGCGAGACCCCGACGTCGCCCGCCTGAAGGCGCCCTGCTCATTACAAACGCGGCGGACGGGACTGGACTTCAAACGCCCTCTGTATGTACCCGGCTCCTATAGGCCGCGCCGAGGTGGCCGAGCGCCCCGGTTCTTCCCCAGTTCGTACGTGGGCCATATCTAACTCAGCCTCTCGACGAGGGGCGTGCGCAGCCTCGGCAACGTCAGCCGCCGGGCCATGGGCTTCCTGTTCGCTGTGGCGATCCTTCCGACCGTGCTCCGGGCCGCGGGGGAGACGGACCTCCAGCAAATCTCCCCCCTCGTGTGGGTGATCTTGGCCATCTCGGTCGGTGGCGCGATCATCACGTTCGCGTTCCTGGTGTACGCGGTATGGAAGTTCCGGGACCCGGCCACCAAGGGACGGAGATATGGTTAGCAAGTACGAGGTCGCCTGGACCCTCGCCGTAGTGGGTCTGCTCGCAGGGGTCGCGGCCTACTCGGCGGTCCTGCTCTACCACATCGACTCGCTCGGCGACCCGGGAGAGTATGTCGACGTGATCGGTCACCAGTGGTTCTGGGAATTCTGCTACCCGGCCAACGGCACGTGCTACAACTCGACGTACACCCCACCGACCACCGAGAACGGTTTAGGATCGGTCAGCGGAGGCGCTCTCTGGGCCACTCCCGGGGAGGTCGTCCAGATCAACGTCACCTCCGATGACGTGGTCCATTCGTTCAACATTCCGAATCTGGGGGTGCGGATCGACGCCATCCCGGGTCGGATCAACTTGTTCCAGTTTACGGTGCCCACCGTCACGCCCGGTACCGAGTATCTGATCCAGTGCACCGAGTTCTGTGGAACGTTCCACGGGACGATGCGGTCGTTCCTGGTCATCACGTAATCGAAGCGATTCGGCTCGCCCCCCGGTGGCGGAGCGCATCGCTCTCTCGTTCGGGTCTTCCTAGTGGTGGGCTTCGTCCGGTTTCGAGGGCGGGACGCGACCCGTGATGGAAGCGGCCACGGCGAGGACGACGCCGATCCCGAGGAGGGAGCCCCCGCCGATGAGGATCTCGGACTGCACGATCGCGCTGCTCACCACCACGGGCACTACCGG
>JASHPV010000168.1 GCA_030037875.1 Thermoplasmata archaeon | reverse complement strand
CGGTTCGATTTCTCCGCATCGGTCACGCGTACCGGATGTTTTCCACGTACAAGGCCGGTGCGGAACCCTACCACTTCTTGGACCGAACGACCGACCCACTGCTCCGGTGTGTCGTAGAGAAGGGTGTCGCCATGGAGAGGGCTCACCAGCGGACCGATCGATACCCGGGGATATCCCACCCGTCCGACGAACACCCCGGGCGGACAGGAACCGTCGAGCTCCCGGCCGTCTATCATCGGCAGCGTCCGGGCGAAGGCATCGTACTTGACGAGGATGGGACAGACAGGCTTGCCGCAGAGTCCTTGGGCGGCGCGACATCGGAGACACAGGGTGGGATCTTCGCGCAACCCCGGGATGCTCCAGGTCAGGCCCTCGACGGGCGAGACCCCGGGTAGCGCCGGGGCGGGGGTGACAGTCAACACGGAGCTTCATCGGCCGGGGGCTACTTAGAGCCAAGGGAGAGGTCGCGAAACGGGCGCTTCTAAGCGGACTTTAATCTCCATAGCGGGTGCGAGGATGTAGATGGCATCCGTCTCTGATTGCATTCTGTGTCGAGGCCCCGCGGGTGACGCCGAGCTGGGCCGCGTGCAGGTCTGGGAGGACTCTCTCTGGCGACTCACGACGGCCACCGAGGGAGAGATCGCGGGCTTTTCGTTCCTCGAACCGAAACGCCACGTTCCGCACATCACGGACTTGACGGGGCCAGAAGCGGATACCCTCGGTCCTGTCCTGGCCCGGGTCACTCGGGCGCTGAAGGAAGCCGCCGACGCAGAGCTGGTGTACGTCTACGTGTTCGGCGATGGAATCCCGCATCTCCACCTGCACCTCGCACCCCATAGGGTCGGGGATGCGCTCAACGACCGGATGATTCGCGGGGAAGTGATGGAAACGCGCTTGCCCAGTGGAGCAACGTCGTTCGTGAGCCGTGAATTCCCTCCGTTGCCTGCCCGGATGCACGCTCGAGTTCGGGGCCGGCTGAGTCGCGCCCTGAGGGGTTCCCGCGGAGCCGTCCGGAAGGCGACATCGAGTTCCAAGGCCGACCGGAGAACGCGACGTAACGCTTAGCGCGTCCCGGGGCCATCCGCTTCGCCCGTTCAGCGCGGGCCGGTTGCCCACAGTTTCTAATAACGGAGTGAGGTGGCCGGTTGGCGCCGGACGACGGGTCTGTGGGGTAGCTTGGTCCATCCTTCGGGGTTCGGGACTCCGAGACGCCAGTTCAAATCTGGCCAGACCCATCGGTCCTCGTTCTCGACGAGCGTTACACCGCTTCGTCCATTTCCCCGACCTGCGGAGCACCCTTGAGCTGGTCCGCGAAGCTCGACAGGACCTCCAGGTGCTGGTCGACGTGCGCTTTGGTATGCACGACGGACACCGTCCATTGCTCGTCCGGGCCGGTCCCTCCGGGGATCAGGCCCCGGTTCAGGGCGGAGTAGAAGTAGATCATCGACCGCTCGCCGTCGACGGTCAGGAAGGTCCTCCAGTCGCGCACCGGGTGGTCGGAAAAGTAGACCGAACCCGAGACCCCGTCCGCGCTGACCGAACCGGTCACTCCGTGGTCGTGCAAGATCTCCGTGTACCCCTTGGCCAGACTTTCGCAGAGGCGCGCCGATCGGGTCAGGTTTTCCTCCGTGAGGATGTTTTTGAACGTGGCGAGACACGTGGTGAGGGCGAGCGGGTTCGAATTGTAGGTCCCCGCGTGGGAGATCTTCCGGGGTCCCACGTTGTCCAGGACGCCCGGGACCGCGGCGATGGCCGAGATGGGAACGCCGCACGCGATGGACTTGCCGAGCGTCATCATGTCGGGTCGAACGTGGAAACGTCCCGTCGCGCCCCGATAGAACTTCGTTCCGGTCTTGATCTCATCGAAGATGAGCAACGCTCCGAGCTCGTCGCAGAGCTCTCTCAGCCCGGGCAGAAAACCGGGTTCCGGCATCACGAAGCCCATGTTCATCGGGATCGGCTCGGTGATGATCGCCGCTAGCTCCTTGCCATGGGCCTTCGCGATTGCCCGCGTCGCTTCGAGGTCGTTGAACGGGGCCACGAGGGTGTGCGACGCGCTCTCGGGCAGGATCCCCTGAGAAGCGGGCACCGAGTTCGGCGTCTTCGACGGCCCCGCCAACTCGGTCCGAGGCTTCACCCCCACCAGGAGAGTGTCGTGCGAGCCGTGGTACGTGCCCTCGAACTTCAGCAGGAATTTCCGGCCGGTCACGGCCCGCGCAATGCGGGAGGCATGGTGGGTCGCCTCGAGTCCGGTGGAACTGAACCGGACCTGGGCCATGTCGTAGCGTTGGCAGATCTGTTCGGCCGCGTCCGGCGCCTTCTCCCACTCATAACCATACACCGTACCGTGATCGAGCTGCTCGCGTTGTGCTTGTACGATCTTGGGATGGGCGTGGCCGCTCTGCAGCGCGCCGAATCCCATGTTGAAGTCGAGGTACTCGTTGCCGTCGGCGTCCCAGAGATTCACCCCTCGGGCCCGACTCGCAAAGATTGGGTACGGCTCGAGATACCGGTAGTTGCTGTGGACGCCCAGCGGAGTCCAGGTCTTGGCTCTCTGCCAGATCTGCCCCGACCTCGGAGTCCGTCGTTCGAACTCGGTCAGCGCTTCCTTCAGCCGGGGATTCAGTGTACCCTCTCCTCTTCAGTCGTTTCCCAACCGATCAGCGCCGGAGCGCCCGACCGGTGATCCGGGGCAACCTCGCTCCTTACAAATAGCCTCCCTCGAGAGATCCCCGAGGGCAGTTCGCCGGCTGGCCCAAGACAGTCTCCTCCCCCACCCTCTATATTCCCGGCCGGCTGGTCCTCGCGGAGGGAACGCGGTGGCCGAAGCGCGGGTACTCGAGAACTTCGTCGCCGGCGGCTGGGTCCGCTCTTCCGCGACGGAAGTGCTGGACGTTCCGGATCCCTCGACCGGGAGCCTCCTGGCTCGCGTGCCGCTCTCGACGTCGGCCGACGTGGACGAGGCGGTCCGAGCGGCCCAAAAGGCGTTCCCGGCGTGGCGGGAGACTCCGGTCCCGGATCGCGCGCACCGCGTACTCAAGCTGCGGTCGCTGTTGGAAGACCACCTCGACGAGCTGGCCCGCACGGTCGTACAGGAGAACGGCAAGACACTCGAAGAGGCTCAGGGGTCGATCCGACGAGGAATCGAAGCCACGGAGTTCGCCGCGAGCGCTCCGACAACTATGCAGGGATTCGTTCTAGAGGACGTCGCCCGCGGCATCGACACGGAGCTGGTCCGGCAACCCCTCGGCGTGGTAGCCGGAATCACCCCGTTCAATTTCCCGGTGATGATCCCCCTCTGGATGGCCCCGCTCGCGATGGTCTGTGGGAATTCGTTCATCCTCAAGCCGTCGGAGCGCGTGCCGCTGTCAGCTGTCCGGCTCGCGCGATTGATCGGCGAGGCCGGCTTCCCGCCGGGAGTGTTCAACCTCGTCCACGGCGGTCGAGAAGCGGTGGACGCGTTGCTCGTCCATCCCGGGGTCTCTGCGATCTCGTCCGTGGGCTCTGCGCCTACGGCCCGCCATATCTATACCACGGCGGCCGCGAGCGGCAAGCGCGTGCAGGCGCTCGCGGGCGCAAAGAACTACATCATCGTCATGCCGGACGCAGACCTGTCGAAGAGCGTCCCCGCAATCCTCTCGAGCGCTTTTGGCCAGGCCGGCGAGCGATGTCTCGCGGGCAGCGTCATCGTCGCTGTGGAGCCCGTGGGCGATTCCTTGGTGGCGGCCCTGGCGGCCGAGGTCAAGAGGCTCAAGGTCGGAGAAGGTTGGGCCCCCGAGACCGCGGTCGGGCCGGTGATCCGGGCCGAGCACCGTCAGCAGGTGCTCGAATGGGTTCGAACGGGGGAGCGGGAGGGCGCCAAGGTCGTGGCCCGGGGAAGCACCCCGGACCGGTCCGACGGATACTACGTTCCGCCGGTCCTGTTCGACCGGGTTCGGCCGGAGATGACGATCGCCCAGGAAGAGATCTTCGGGCCGGTGCTTTCGGTCATCCGCGCCGCCTCCCTCGACGAGGCGATCGGGGTGGCAAACCGGTCCCGCTTCGGGAACGCGGCGGCCATCTTCACGCGCGACGGAAAAGCCGCGCGTGAGTTCCGGTACCGAATCGAGGCCGGGATGCTGGGCGTGAACATCGGGGTCCCCGCACCGGCCGCCTACTTCCCGTTCGCCGGGTGGAAGGGGTCGTTCTTCGGGGACCTTCACGCCACCGGCCGCGATGCGATCGAGTTCTACACTCGGAAGAAGGTCGTTACGACCCGGTGGTTCTAGCCGTCTCGATGGGCGGAGGGAGGCGGAGGAGCCTCGGAAGGAAAAGGGCCGCTGCGATCAACCCTCCGACCGCAGCGACTTCGAAGACGTCGGGCGCGCTAACCCCACGAGCCAGGAGGCTGCCCGCGATGGCTCCCCCCAGAAGACCCCCCAGGTTGAACGCTGCCGTGACGAGGCCGATGGCCCGGCCCCGTTGGTCGGGCTGGCTCAAGGCGGCGGCCTCGCGAACGGTGGCGACCACGAGAAAGACACTTACCGGTAGTATCCAGACGGCGAACGTCACCGAGTAGCTGGGGAAGAGGAACAACGCGGTCCACAGGCCCGCGTACAGCAGAGAGAAGCCGAACATGCCGTATCGTCGAGTGCTTGTACCGTGGGCCAGCCGGCCCGACAGTGGGGCGGCGCCAATGTTGAGGGCTGAAGAAATCCCCAACCAGACCGCGAGCTGGGCCGTGGGATTCATCGGGATTCCGAAGAAACCGCCGGCGCCGAGCCGTTCCGCCAGATAGACCGGTATCGCGGTCACCGGAATGTAGCGGACGGTCGAGACCGCCGCCGTCGCCACGGCGAGTCGGAAGAGTCCCGGGTGCGAGGCGATGCCAAACGAGGCACGCCGGGGAGGGGGCGGCGGCCGGTGGAGTTCTCCCGCAAGCGCGAAGACTAGGGCGGACAGCGCCGTAACGGTCGCCAGCAGCCCGGAGAGTTCCCAACCTTCCATCGAATCGAGCCGGAACCGCGCCCCAATCAACAAGGGGAGCGCGACCACGATCCCCGTGAGCATCCCGCCGCTCGTGGCCAACTGAAGCCGACCGAGCCGGAACGCCGAGGAGACCGCGGGATCTTCGGTGGCCTGGGTCGTCGCGAGCACGACCGACCCGAACAGGGCGCTTTGGGCCAGCCGGACGAGAAACAGTTCGGGCGCGTCCAGCACGGGGAAGGCGAGGAACATCGGGGCTTGCACGGCCATGGCAAGAACCAGCGGCCGGCGCCGGGCCCCGGTCCGGTCGGCGAGCCATCCCCAGCCCCACGACGCAAGGGTCTGGGCCAGAAGCGGCGCTCCGATGACCAATGTGGCCAGAAGGGGGCCGCCGCCTTCGGCCAGCTCGGCGAGAGGGAGAACGGCCAGGAGCACCGCATAGGTCGAGTAGCTGAGCCACGTCCCTCCGAAGAGTCGAACGAAGGAGAACGGCCGAGTATCGCTCGGAGCGCCCATCCGCCGCGGTGGCGCCA
Organism: Thermoplasmata archaeon; assembly: GCA_030037875.1. Taxonomy (GTDB): domain Archaea; phylum Thermoplasmatota; class Thermoplasmata; order Lutacidiplasmatales; family UBA184; genus JAKIWV01. The sequence continues at coordinate 571 of JASHPV010000168.1, read as the reverse complement.
CCTCAGCCGTGGGACGCATGCTGGTCCGCCACCGTGAGCGCCCGGTCCAGCACGTCGAGTCCGCGGTCGAGCTCTTCCCGGGTGACGATCATCGGAGGGGCGATCACGAGGTGCGAGACCCAACTCACGCAGTAGACCCCCTCTTTCAGCATCGCGGCGGCTACCTGGTCGGCCACCAGAGGTTTGCCCGCGAGTTTGTCCTCCTCCGTGTTGAACGGGGCGCGCGTCTTCCGGTCCCGGACCAGGTCCACGGCCGCGAAGAGTCCCAGCCCCCGGACTTCCCCGACCGAGGGGTGACGTTCCTGGATCTCCCGAAGCCGGCGCAGCAGGTGCTCACCATCTCGACGGGATTTTTCCAGTAGTCCCAATCGTCGGTACTCCTCGATGGCCACGACCGCGGGGCCCAGAGTGAGCGGGTGAGCCTCATAGGTGTGGCCGTGGGGGAAGTAACGGTCCCGGAACGCGTCGTGCACCGCGGCGGTCGTGGCGGTGAGCCCCAGGGGAACGTACGCTCCCGTGATCCCCTTCGCCGTCGTGAGGATGTCGGGCACGACCTTCCAGTGGTCGACCG
>JASHPV010000167.1 GCA_030037875.1 Thermoplasmata archaeon | reverse complement strand
ACGACCTTGCGGATGTTCGGCGCATACTCCTGGATCGTATCGAGAACCGTGTTCGCGACATCGGGCTTGGCCGCGTCCCACGTCGTTCCAGCGAGCCGCGTGGGAGCATACTGTACGAAGCAGCTCATCGTGTGCTTGCCCGGGGGGGCTACCGAGTCGTCGAGGGCACTTTGGAACACGATGTCCATGAACGGCCGACGGGAGAAACGCCCGTGCCAGGCATCGTCGTAGGCGGTCCGGGCGTACTCCATGTTCGGAATGATGTCGACGAAACCCCGGTGATGGGGGCCCGGCGCGCCCGGCGCCGCGGTGAAATCGGGCAGCCCGTCGAGTGCGGCGTTGAATTTCAGGGCCGACCCGTGACTCCGGATGGACTCGACCTGCCGCCGGAACTCGGGCTCCAACGCCTCCGGTGGGAGTAATTGAAGGAAGGTGTGGCGTGCGTCCAGCGTCGACGCGATGGTTCGCGCCTCGACCCGCTGGCCACCTTCGGTCTCCACGCCGACCGCCCGTCCGTTGCTGACGAGGACTCGCGCAACTCGCGCATCCGTCCGAACGGTTGCGCCAAAATGCTCGGCAGCCCGCCGCAGCGCCTGCGAGATGCCCCCCATCCCGCCCCTGGCCAACCCCCAAGATTTGGGGTGTCCCTCGACGTTCCCCAGCTTGTGGTGGGCCAGAACGTAGGCGGTACCCGGCGCGTCAGGGGGGAGGAACGTGCCGATGATCGCGCTCGTGCAGAGCGCTCCCTTGAGCTCCTCGGATTCGAACCATTCGTCCAGCAAGTCGGCCGCGCTTCGAAGGAACAGGTCCCGGACGAGGGTTTCTACTCGGTCATCGGGGACGACCTCGAGGAGCGCGGGAAGTGGAACGGGAGCCGACAGAAGCAGCGGGTCGAGGACCTCGATGACCTCGGTCCAGAACCGCGAGTAACGCGGGTAGGCTTTGGCATCCCGTGCGGAGAACTTGGCGATCTCCTTCACCGAGCGATCGTCGTCGTTCCAGAGCGTGAGAGAACGTCCCCGGGGGAGCGGAACGAACATCTCAGGGTCGAGCAGGTACGTCTGGTAGCCGAACCGGGGAAGTTCGAGATCGGCCACTATCTGGGGTCGCAGCAGGCCCGCGGCGTAGGAAAACGTGCTGATCCGATAGCCGGGCCACGGCTCCTCGGTGACCGCCGCGCCGCCGACCACCCCCCGTTGCTCCAGGACGAGCGTCCGAGCTCCCGCCTTCGCCAGGTAGGCGGCGGCGACAAGGCCATTGTGCCCGCCGCCAATCACCACGGTGTCGAAACGGTCGGGCATCCTTCCCCGAACGCCGGACCATCCCGAGGGAAAAAGGGTTCTGCGGTGGCTGTTGGGACCGATCGGTCCACGAGTTAGACTGCTCGGGGCACGGAAGGGAGTGTCTCGTAGAAGGCGACCGTCCGAGGGACGTCCTCCCACCGCTTGACTTTCAGGGCCCCTCGCATCCAGGGCCGATGCCGGCGGCGAAGTTGATTGGGCTTCCAGCGGGCCAGGCCCGTGTACAGTAACGGGCGGATCCCGGCCGACCAGGCCCCTTGGAAGTCTACGTCGGCGTCGCCGATATGAACCGTGCGTCCCGGCGCGGCCCCGAGCTGGGCCAGCGCGCGTCGGAACGGTTCCCGACGCGGCTTAGCCCGGCCGACATCCGTCGAGAGCACGACCGCGTCGAACCTCCGGTCGAGCCGATGTTCCGCCAGCACAGAACGGATCGCCTCCGGCGGTTCGTGGGTGACATTGGATACGATGGCCAGACCGAATCCGCGGCGTTTGAGACGGGCGAGGGCTTGGTCCGCGCCGGGAGCGACCCGGACTTGCCGGAGAGGTACGGTGGAGAGGAAGCGCTCCGCGAGCTCGTCCGCATTCAGTGGCAGTCCGGTCCGCCGGCTCCATCGTTCCACCCGCTCCCTCCAAGACGGACTCCATCCTTCGAGCTCGACGGCCTCCGCCGCGCGGTCGATTCGTGCGGCCCACGTTTCCGCTCGCTTAACCGAGTACCCGAGCGTGTGCAGGCTCTCTGCCCACACCGCGCGCCGAGCTCGCTCAATCTCCGCTCGGACCCGAGTCGTGGGATAGATCAGCGTGTACCACAGGTCGACGGTGAGCGCTTCGAGCGCCGGCGAGTCCGGGTCCGCGCTGCCGTTCACGGGCATCGCGAGCTCTTGCGGCCGGTGTCCCCTCGGGAGCTCAAAGCCAACGGTCCCACCGAATGTGTCATCCGCCGGGACAGCACCATCGGCCAGACTACCGGTAAGCCCGCAAAAGGCTGACGACGGCAACCGCAGTCTCCTCCCGCACTCCTCGGACGATGGCCCGATTTAGAGATGTGTCCAATGTCGAACAGTTCCCTGCCGGAAGGAGAGGATTGCTCGCCGGCCGCCCGGAGACGGCCGGGAGAAGAGCCCCGCGCTGCGGGACGTCTCAGCTCGCCCGCCGGCCCCGAGCCAGCGGCATGGGGGCCGCCGGAACGGCCACGACGTCGGGAGCGGCCGCTGGTGTCGGTCGCATCTCCTGCAGGAGACGACCGTACCGCGCCACCTCACGGCCAACCGTCTCGAGACGTTCGCGGACGGCGGGGTCGGTTGGATTCCCGGCCCGGTCGAAAGCACGGAAGGCAAAGGGAACTACGGCCCGGTTCGGGACGACCCAAGCACGGAGACCCTGGAGCTGCTGGCGGAGAGGCTCGAGAGGATCCCCCCGGTCGGCCGAGCCGCCAGTCACGGAGACCAGGGCCGTAGCCTTTCCGGCGATGGCATCGTTCGGGATCGATTCGAGGATAGAGCGAAGCGGCCCGCTGATGCCCCCGTGGAAGGTGGGAGTCGCCACGATCAGCGCGTCGGCGTTCGCGACAGCGGTGCCGACTCGGTCGGCGACTTCGTCCTGCGGAAGGTCGTGGACGGTCCCCGCATGCCCATCGAGATTGGAGACGTCCAGAACCTCGACCTTCGCCCCCGCCTTGCGGGCGGCTTTGAGGGCCACCTGGAGGGCGGTTCTCGCCCGGGAATCCTCGCGTTCGCTGCCCGCGATTCCTAGTACTGTGATGCTCGGCATGCCCCGTCTAGGCCCACGAGAGTATTTAAACGGGGTGTCGCAAACGACTATATGTAGAACTGAGTATACCGTCCTTCGTGCGAAAGGATGTCTTGGAGCGTGCGGTGCTCCGTGCGCTCCACGGGAAGGAGCTCCACGGGTATGCCATACAGCGGGAGCTCACCTCGGCAGGGTTCAACGTCGAGGTCGGCAACCTCTACCGTGTCCTTCGGTCGATGGAAAGCAACGCCCAGGTTCGCAGCCGGTGGTCCGAGAGCCATCGCGGTCCCAAGAAGCGACTGTACGCGGTGGGCCCCGAGGGACGGCGTCAGCGGGAGGTGATGCTGCGCGAGGCGATCTTCACCATCCTTCAGGAGTACGCCGATTACCTGACGGCCCACGTGGCACCCCAGACCGAGGACCTCGAGGGCACCATCGTGGTCGTGACCTCCCCGTTCTTTGATCCGGTTCGCCAGACCGTGCTCCGTCGCATCTCAAGTCGCCTCGCGAGGGGGCGTCTGTATCTCGTGAAGCCCACGCAGGTGTCCTTCGAGTACGACAATCGGAAGGTCACGATCCTCGATGGATCGCACCTCAACATCCCGATCAAGGATGGAATCGCCACCGGGGTGATCTTCAACGACATCCCCTCCGGTCCCGACATGGTCCTCGCGCTGGACGAAGCGATCCGAGTGCTGCATCCGAAGGGGTGGCTGTCGATCGCCACCTTGTTCCCCACGCGACCCTCGGACGATCCGGCGCCGCTCTCCGTCTACCTCTTTCGTCTGATGGCCACGTTGTTCGGGAACATCCCCTCAGTGGATCCGGAGGAGCTCGAGCATCGCCTCCGGGAGCGGTTTCGGTCCGTGCATCGCATCGCGCTCGCCGACGAGAGCGTCTTCAATGCGTGGGACCTGCGCCCGATTCCGGCCCGGCTCCGACCAAAGAGCGCCCCCGATACGGCGGGGCCAAGCCCCGCCCGCCAAAAATCATAAAGTCGGGAAACGGCCCTGATTGGCGCAGATGAAGGCGCTGGTTCTTATCGGTGGGTTCGGGACCCGTCTGCGTCCGGTGACCTATTCGGTCCCGAAACAGCTCATCCCGATCGCGGGCAAACCGATGCTCTACCATGTGCTGGACATGCTCCCTCCGACAATCGAGCAGGCGGTGCTGGCCACGGGCTACAAGGCCGACGTGATCGCGCGCTACGTGGAGGAGCATCCTCCCAAAGTCCCCGTACGTATGGTCGCAGAGACCGAGCCGCTCGGGACCGGGGGAGGCATGCGAAACGCCGGCGGCGACATGTCCGACCCGTTCCTGCTGATGAACTCCGACGTCATCGCCGGGTTCGATGTGACAGCGCTGCTCGCGCGCCAAACCGAGCACGGCGGAATCGGCACCATGACGCTGGTCGAGGTGGAGGACCCGAGTCCGTACGGCGTGGCGGAACTCGATGCCACGGATCGCATCCTGCGATTCGTCGAGAAACCCACACGAGAGGAGGCACCGTCTCGATGGATCAACGCGGGCCTCGGGGCGTGGAAGCGCGAAGTGATCGGGCGCATTCCCGACGGGGCTCCCGTGAGCTGGGAGCAACAGGTCGTACCGGGCCTCTTGGCAGACCGCGTCTACGCCTTTCGGGCCACCGGGTTCTGGGAAGATGCCGGCACACCGGACCGGTTGCTGCGGGCCCAGCGGTATCTCTTTGAGGCGGGCCGGGCAGGCCGGCGCACCAGCATCCCCACCGGCACCACGGGCAACGGTCCGGTCGCTGTCGATCCCTCCGCGACCGTGGAGGGGGCGACGTTCGGAGGGTCTGTGACGGTCTCAGCCCATGTGGTGGTGGGACCCAGAGCGTACCTCGAGGATTGCGTCATCCTCGAGCGCGCTACGATCGAAGCCGGGGCATCGGTCGTGCACTCGATCGTCGGTCCCCGTGCCCGGGTGCGGGCCGGCCACCGCGTGAGCCATCAGGTTCTCGGCGAGGCCGCCGAGGCGTGAAGCGGGTTCTATCCCGAGAAGGACGGGCCGGTGACGATGACTTTGAGGGCCTTCTCGGGTTGCGCAGCGAGCTGAAACGCGTCCGGTAGTTTGTCAAGCGGGAACCGGTGCGTGACGAGGTCTCGGACTTCGAACCGCTTGGCCGCGAGGAGGGAGTGAACCTCCGCGATGTCGCGTTCCGTCGTCGCGTACGTGGGGATGATCTTGATGCCCCGAAGATAGAGCTCCTGCAGGTCCTCTTCGAGGTGGCTCCCGGCCTCGGGAAGACCGAACAGGTTCACGGTGCCGCCTCGTCGGACCACAGAGACCGCCAAGGGCACCGCCGAGGGCGCACTAGTCGCCACGACGGCGAGGTCGACGCCCCGGCCACCGGTGGCGAGCTGTACGAGCTGGCGGACCTTCTCGGCGTTCCGAGGGTCCACGGTCGCGTCGGCCCCGCGCCGGCCGGCCGCCGTGCGTCGAAGGGGCGACGGGTCCGCCCCCCCGATCCACCCTGCGCCCAAGGTGCGGGCCAGGCGGGCATAGAGGATCCCCACCGGCCCCAGCCCGAGGATCATCACGGTGGTCCCGGGCGGGAGGCCGACGGTTCGGATCGCCGTGAGAGCGCACCCGGCCGGTTCGAGCAGGGTGCCGTCCTCCCAGCTGACGGCCGGAGCGAGTGGCAGGACGGCTCCGTGGCTCACGTTCACAGCGGGAACCCGGAACTGCTCCGAGAATCCTCCCGGGTCGAGATTAGTCTTGGTGTACGACGGGCAGTACGTGTAGGCCCCGCTGTAGCACGCCGGGCAGGCGTAACACGGGACATGATGGTGGGCGAACACCCGGGCGCCCACCGTGACACCGGTGACCCCGGGCCCGACCGCCGCGACCGTGCCGACGGGTTCGTGGCCGATGACCTGCGTCGCCCGGTAGTTTCCCTTCACCTTCTCGAGGTCGGAGCCACAGATCCCGCACGCCGCGAGGGAAACAATGACCTCCCCCGGTTGTGGGGTGAGGTCCGGGCGTTCGTCGACCGCCACCCGTCCGGGGGCCGCCAAGAGTCCGGCTTTCATTGCGCCTGGAGCGCGGCTCCGATGGAAGCGTCGAGGATCTCGACGCCCTCGTCGACCTCGTCCCGCTGGATGATGAGCGGGGGAATGTATCGGACGGTCGACTTGCCGCACGGGAGAAGAATCAGTCCGCGCTGATAGGCCTCTACGAGGATCTGGTCACGCAGCGCCACCGCCGGGGTCTTGGACTTTGGATCCTCCACGAACTCGGTCGCCACCATGAGACCTAGGCCCCGGACGTCGCCGATGACCTCGTATTTCCGCTGGAGCTCCTGGAGCCGCTTCATCAGGTACGCGCCCTGCGTTTTCGCGTTCTCGAGAAGATGTTCCTTCTCGATCACCGTCAACACGGCTTGCGCGGCGGCCACGGACACCAGGTTGCCCCCGAACGTGTTGGAGTGGGGTCCCTTGTACGGGTAGTCCAGTGCCTTGGGGAAGACCATCGCGCCGATCGGGAGTCCCCCGCCGAGGGACTTGGCCATGGTGACGACGTCCGGCGTGACGCCGTGGTGCTCGATGGCGAACATCCGACCGGTTCGTCCGATACCGGACTGGACCTCGTCATCGATGAACAGGATGTCATGCTCGTCCAGAATCGATTTGATCGTCGTGTGCCACCCTTTGGGCGGGACGACATACCCTCCTTCGCCCATGACGGGCTCGGCGATCAGCGCGGCCACGTCGGTCGGCGGGACCGCGGTTTCGAAATACAGCTCCTTCAGGATCTTGGCGCAGTACAGGTCGCAGCTTGGATAGGTGAGCTTGTACGGGCAGCGGTAGCAGTAAGGCGGCGGAATATGCGTGGCCCCGCCGGTGTGGGCGTTGAACCGGGCCCGCTGCACCGGTTTAGAGGCGGTGAGGGCGAGCGATCCCATCGTCCGGCCGTGGAACGCTCCCAAAAGGCCGATCACCAGCGGTCGTTGCCGGTTCCAGCGTGCCAGCTTGATCGCCGCTTCGGCGCTTTCGGTACCGCTGTTCGTGAAGAAGACCTTCTTCGGAAAATCGCCGGGCACGAGCTGGCCAAGCCGTTCGGCGAGCTCGGTCTGCGAGGCGTAGTAGAAGTCGGTCCCGGCGAAGTGCATGAGACGAGCGGATTGCTTCTGCACCGCCGAAACGACGTCGGGATGGCAATGACCCACATTCAGAACCCCCACGCCAGAGGCGAAATCGAGAAGCCGGTTCCCATCGACGTCAGTGACCCAGACGCCCTGCGCTTCATAGGCCGCGATCGGCGAGGTCTTGGTCGTTGTCATGATGAATTCGTTGTCCGCGGCGACAATGGCCCGAGCCTTGGGGCCGGGGATGGGCGTAACGATCCGTACTCCCCGGGATTTGCTGGAGGGGGGTGCAGAGTGGGTGGGTGGGGCTGTCTTTCGTGGGGAAGAACTGGAGGACATAATCGCGCCTATCGGAAGTTACGAGGACGGCCCATAAGAGCGCTTCGCGGGGGGAATTGCCCAGAACGAGGCGGTGTCCCTTGTCGGGCCTGCGGAACGAGCCGGAATTTTGTTCACCCCCGACGACGTTGGATTGTGCGAGAGAGACTCGGAAGCGCGTGCTACACGCGAGCGTCCGGCGCGCGGTACGCACCCGTCTAACCTCGGCGAGCCGGTCCCGTATTAACCTCGCTCAGGCTAACCGACCGAACATCTATGGCCGATACCGAACGCCCTGCCCGTACTGTCGCTCCCACCCCGCCCCGCGTGCGTTTCGAGGAGCTCCCGCTCCACTCGACTCTCCGACAGGGGATCCGCGAGATGGGGTACGATGCCGCTACCCCGATCCAGAGCCGCGCGATCCCGGACGCCGTATCGGGCCGCGATATCGTCGCGACCGCTCAGACCGGCACCGGAAAGACGGCCGCCTTCCTGCTCCCAATTCTCGAGCGAACCCTCGACCTTCCTCCCGGTCACATCTATGCCCTCGTCCTGACGCCAACCCGCGAGCTGGCACTCCAGGCAGAGGGGTTTCTCAAGAAACTGGGCCACTACACCAAGCGGCGAGGCGCCGCGGTCTACGGCGGCGTAGGCATGGAACCCCAGATGCGCGCGCTCCGGGGGGGGGCCGAGATCATTGTGGCGACACCGGGCCGCCTCCTGGACCACATGGCGCGGGGGTACGTGGATTTCCGACACCTGCGCATCCTCGTCCTCGACGAGGGGGACCGGATGCTGGACATGGGATTCATGCCCGATGTGCGCCGGATCCTGTCGCAGCTCCCCCGAGACCGCCAGACGATGCTCTTCTCCGCCACGATGCCACCCGAAGTGGTCAAACTCGCGCACGAATTCCTCCGTGACCCCCGCATGGTACATGTCGACCCGACGACGGTGGCCGCCGTCGGCGTCTCCCATCTCGCGCTTCCGGTGCCGCCCCATCTGAAGGCACCGCTGCTTCGCGAATTGCTGCTGGATGCGACGATGACGAGCGTGCTCGTCTTCGCCCGGACGAAACACCGGGCCGACCGTCTGGCCCGGCAGCTACAGCAGTGGGGAATTCCCGCTAGCGTGATCCATGGAAACCGGAGTCAAAGCCAACGAATCCGCGCCCTGGAAGGATTCCGCGAGGGTGAGCACCGGGTCCTCGTCGCGACGGACATTGCGGCACGAGGCATCGACGTGGAGGATGTGAGCCACGTGGTGAACTTCGACGTGCCGCACGAAGCCGAAGTCTACATCCACCGGGTGGGTCGGACGGCCCGGGCTCAGCGGCGGGGCGACGCCTTCACGCTGGTCTCCCCCGAGGAACAGGACGACTTCGACAACATTGAGAAACTTCTCGGCTACTCCATTCCCCGGGCGCGGATTCCGGGTTTCGTCTACGACGCCCCGCCGCCCCCTCGCATGGCGGAGCCGCGGGGGCCTTCGCGCGGCGGCGGCCGGTCGAGAGGCGGTCGCGGCTACTCCGGTTACTCTCGGGGTCGGCCTTCGTACGGTCGCCGATCTGAACCCGCCCGAAGCCCACCGTCCGAGCACGCGGGACACCGCACCTATCGCCGCTGGTGAGTACGGGCGTCCAGAAGACGATCAGCAGGCGGGGGCGGGGCTTCTTATCTCCCGATTCCTGAGGCCGGAGGGAAGATGCCGGACCGGCCCGCGGGGCCATCCCACTCCAGCGCGCTGTACCAGAGTATCCACCGTCAGCCGGGGATCCTTAGGGACGTCCTGCAACGAGAGGCCGAACCGGCCCGGCACGCGGCTGAGATCCTCGCGGGGGCCCGCCGGGTCTATCTCGCCGGCACCGGCACCAGTAGCCATGCCGCCTTCGTGACGGAGTACCTGTACCGTTCGCTCGGCCTCGAGGCCGAGGCACGGACCGCCTTCGACCTTGCCAATTACGGACCTCGCATCCGACCCGACGATGTAGTGGTCTTGATCAGCCACCGAGGGGCGAAAACCTACGGGAACCGCGTCCTCGAACTCGCCCGGGCGGCCGGCGCGAAGTCGATTGGCGTGACGGGACTCGACTCTCCGATGTCGATTCCCGACGTGATACTCCACACCGCCCCGCAGGAAACGTCGTCGACGCACACCATGAGCTACACCGGGAACTTGATGGCCCTCGCCATGGCCGGAGTCGCCTACGGCGAGCGCTCGGGTTCCTCGCCCCACCCGCTACGCGCGGTCCTCGACGGGATGCCGACAGCGTTCGAAACCGTGCTGCGGCGGGGACACGTTCTTCAGCCGGTGGCGCAGGCCCTTGCTCAGTCGGGGCGGCTCGTGCTAGCAGGCGCCGGTCCGAATGTGCAAACTGCCCGCGAGGGTGCGTTGAAGGTCAAGGAGTCCTCGTACCTTGTGGCGGAGGGGTTTGAGTTTGAGAACCTGCTCCACGGCGGGATCCAACCGCTCAAAGCCAGCGATACGGCGGTGGTTCTCGTTCCCCCGAGCTCGACCGCGGAGCGCGCAAGCGACCTTGTCCGCGTCCTCGAGCTCCTCGGCGCGGTGATTTTGGTCATCCATGACGATTCCCATCCCTTCGCGGTTCCCGCGATCGAGCCCCCGGGTCCTCCGGTCTCGACGTTTCTCGTGCCCTCCGTGCCCGAACTTCTCAGCCCGATGGTCAGCGTGCTGCCCCTGCAGATCCTTGCGTGCTCCACGGCGGAAATCCGGGGAACCAACCCGGACTCGTTCCGCTCGGACGACCCGACCTACAAGCGGATCAACGACAGCTACAAACTCTGAGGCAACCGGGAACGCCGGACCGGGGTCTCCGCGTCCCGGTGGATCGCCGGCTCCTTCAGTACCGAGGGTCGGCTTACCGCTTCTCTTCGATCGGCCCGATTGCCGAGCCTGGGAATTGTGTCCGCAGCCACGTAACGACAGGACTCCAGGACCCGCTCGGGAAGGAGGCGTGATGCCCGCCCGGAACGACGAAGAACTCCTTGCGCGACCCGTTGAGACTGTTGAAGAACTCTCGACTCGAGTCGACCGAGAAGAGCTCATCTTGGTCCCCCACGCCGACCAGCACGGGGATCGCGAGCGGCCTCGAAGCGGTCAGGTTCGGCGAATCGATTACATTCTGACGGACCATCCGGACCACTGCGCCGGCCGGCATTCCGTACACGGCCGTGTAGAAGTGCGCCGAGTACCGGAAATTGAACAACGGGTCGTTTAGACCTAGCATACCCTTGCGCCGGTACTCGATGAGCGGGCGGGAACGGAGCAATGTGATGGCGAGAAGCGTACGTAGCACGGCCCTCCCCGAGGGCTTTCCGTAGGCGCCGGGTCGGACCTGCCTCCCGGCGCTGAGGAGGATCAGTCCGTCGATCGCTCCCGGACAGTGGTTCTCGGCGATCATGGCCGACAGCACCCCGAGGCTATGCCCGAGCACCACGATTCTCGGGAATTTCGTCTTCAGGAACGCGATGGTCTCGCAGAGGTCCTTCCACAGTCGGTCCGCGCCGGGAAGGTCTCCTCGGACCCCGTCGGACCTCCCGTGTCCCCTCAGGTCCATCCCGAAGACGTCGAACCCCGCCGCGGAAAGCTCCTCGGCGAGAAGCTTGCCGTAGGGCTCGCTGTACGCGGTGATTCCGTGAAAGATGAGCACCGCGGGGCCGGAGCCCGCGGCGCCGGGCCAGCGCCGAAGGAAGAGTATCTTTCCATCCGAGGCCGTCACGAGTTCGTGGGGGCCTTGGAACTCGGCGCGCAGTTTGGCTACGTCCGGGGGAACCATGAGATGCCACACCTCTCGTGGGGCGTCCTTGAGACCACGAGCGCGATCAGGTCCTACGCTTTGCGAAACCCGATCGGCGGCGTCGGTGTTGGGACGAGTCCTACTTCGGCGGGGTCGCGGCCGTGGACGGTGCGTCCGGAGGGCGAGCGATCATTGGCCCCAACCAGTAGTAGGGGTGTCCCGTGATTCCCGCCATGAGCCGGTCGATGCCAATGAACAGGAAGGCAATCGCGAGCAGGAATACCAGCGTCAGGATGGCCAAACCCGGGAAGACGAGTACGACGATCCCCAGGATCAAGGAGATTATTCCGACGACCACCGCGAGCGCGCGGGCCCAACCCGGAAGAGTTGCCTTTGCCATCTGGCCCATCATAAAATTTCCCTCGGCCGGCTAAAGTACATTTCAGGATAAACCTAGCGACCGGGTACCGGGGGAACCCGCTTTCGAGAGAGCATCCGAGAAGCGTGCGCCGGGGTCCGGGTCTGCGAGTCAACCCGGGCTCATCACAGGTCTATAATCGCCCCCGGAGTCGGACGCCTGTGGGCGTATGACGGCTCCCGACGCTTTCCCGGTTCCGGCGCCCGCGTCCGTGCGTGCACTCGCCGCCCGGCTCGAGCATGTTCGAACGAGTTTGATCGATCTGGAGCGGTCCGTCGACCTCGCCTCGTTCGGCGCCCAACGGGAAAGTGCGCGTAACCTTCTGCACTACCTGGCGTTCCGGCGGTTCGACCTCCGACGCGAGCAGGCCCTCCTTTCCCGCTGGGCCCTATCGTCGTTGGGACGCTCCGAAAGCCACGTTCTGTACAACCTCGAGGCGGTGCTGGGGTGGCTTGATCGACTGCTGGGTGGCCCACCCCCCCATGAGGTGATGGAAGCGGGGGTGAACCCGGAACATGGTCGCCAGATCCTCGTGCGAAACGCGCGCGTCTTGCTGGGGCCCACCCACACCGGCCGTCGCGTCCGGATCATGGTCACGATGCCGACCGAGGCCTCGACGGACTACCGGCTGGTCCGGTCTCTGATGGAGGGAGGAATGGACTGTGCCCGGATCAACTGTGCTCACGACGGGCCGGCCGAATGGACCCGCATGATCGGGCACATTCGCCGAGCCGAACGCGCGGTCGGGCGCCGGTGCCAGATCGAAATGGACCTCCCAGGGCCAAAGCTCAGGACGGGCGCGATCCGGCCGGGTCCGGCGGTCGTGAAGCTCCGGCCGTCCCGCGACCCCCTGGGGCACGTCACGGCGCCCGCTTCCGTGTGGCTCGTGCCCGCTTATGGGTCGGTTCCAGCCTCCGCGAACTTACCGGAGCTCTCACTTCCGAAGGAGTGGCTCGACCGGCGACGTTCTGGCGAGCAAGTGGAACTCCTCGATGCCCGGGGAGCTCGCCGCAGACTGCGACTCGTCCGCCACGCGGGCGGCGGCTGGCGCGCCGAGACAAAACGAACCACGTACGTCACGACCGGCACCATGCTCCTCGGCACCGCCGAGGACGGGGAAGAGGATCCCGCTTCGGTAGGGCGCATCCCTCCTGTCCCCCAACGAATTCGCCTCGGGCTCAGGGACCGGCTGGTCATTACGTCCCAACCGGACCCCGGCGAGAATGCCCGGCGAAACGGGCGCCAGCAAGTGACACGACCCGCCCACATCCCGTGCACGTTCCCCGAGGCCCTAAAGTTCGTGCGCCGCGGAGAGTCCCTCTGGTTGGACGACGGTCGAATCGGCACCGTAGTACGCTCCGCGAGTTCGAAGCGGATCCTCGTCGAGGTAACCCACGCTCCGGCGGGCGGGACCTGGCTCGCGTCCGACAAGGGGATCAATCTGCCGGATTCCGAACTGAACCTTCCTCCAATCCCGTCGACCGATATCGAGATCCTCCGGTTCATCGTCCGAAAGGCGAACCTGGTCGGCTACTCCTTCGTCCATTCCCCGGAGGACGTCCAGGAACTCCGCGCCGAGCTCGCCCGTCTGGGCCGGCCCAACATGGGCGTCGTTCTGAAGATCGAAACACGACGAGCCTTCGAGGAGCTCCCCGGACTCCTCCTCGCCGCCCTCCGGCAGCCCCCCGTGGGCGTGATGATCGCGCGGGGCGACCTCGCGGTCGAGGTCGGGTTCGAGCGGCTCGCGGAGGTCCAGGAGGAGATCCTGTGGCTCTGCGAAGCGGCGCACCTTCCGGCGATCTGGGCGACGCAGGTATTGGAGGGGCTTGCGAAGAGCGGGATCCCGTCACGTGCAGAAGTCACCGACGCGGCCATGGGGGAGCGTGCTGAGTGCGTGATGCTGAACAAGGGTCCGCACATCATTGAGGCAGTTCGGGCGCTCGACAGCATTCTTCGCCGGATGCAGTCCCATCAAGCGAAGAAGACCGCGATGCTCCGCCATCTCCATATCGTCGAGCGATTCGTCGCGGAGCAACGCGCGACGCGCCATCGGAGACGTTGAGGGTGTTAAGCCCGACGTACAGAGAGACGAGGGTCGCGGCATGTTTCAGCCCCCGCCCGAGACTTTGATCGGACAGGTCACCGCCGCGTTCGCCGTCGGACTCCAAAGCGGTCCCGTTCGCCTGGATTTCACGGACCGACGTTTCATCGTGACCTCCAACTCTTCGCCGAGCTTGCCCCCGGCTCTCGGTCTCTACCGAGCTTGGAAGGCCACGCTTCCTCCGGGACCGTACTGCCGGATCGTCGGCGTTCCGTATCTGCAGGACTTGCAGCAAGTCTGGGCGGAAGTCCCTAACCCGGAAGTATCGTTCGTCCGTGCCCATCGGGAGCTGGGCCTGGGCGTCGACAAGACGGAGAGCGAGCTGGCCGTCACCCTCTTCCGGCAAGGATTCCAGGTCGGACTAGCCGCAGCGACCTCCTCGGGGGCTCCCGAGCGGCTCCCCCTGTCGAACCGGCTGCTCTTTCGGGTTCCCTCACCGCCGGAAGCACTCCACGCGTTCCTGCTCCAGACGGCCCTGGCCAAGGTGGTCCAGGCTCCCTGAGAGGACCGGCGTCCTTGCCGAGCGCGGCGGCGCGTGCCAGGGCTTCCTAAAGCATCGGGGGACCTGAGGGCGATCGTCCGAGGCTTATGCCCTCCCACGGGGTTTGTCCAACTCCTGAAGTCAACCCATGAAGGGCCGCCGCCAATCGTCGGGCAAAACGGCAGTCTCCTTGATGTTGCGAGGACTCATCCAGCGGAGCAAGTTGAGGAGGGACCCGGCCTTGTCATTCGTTCCGGACCGCCGGGCTCCTCCGAACGGCTGACGGGCGACGATGGCCCCGGTCGGTTTGTCGTTGATATAGAAGTTCCCGGCACTCCAGCGGAGTACCTCCTCGGCCTTCTCCACC
>JASHPV010000166.1 GCA_030037875.1 Thermoplasmata archaeon | reverse complement strand
CCAGCGAGCCGCTCACCCATGAGGAAACCCCGGAGGCGGGGCGGACACCGCGGGGCCTCGAGCTCCGGCACCGGCACACGTTGCTTCCCGAGTCGCTCCTCGGACGGCGGCACCGGCTTCCCGACCTGATCCTCTCCGCCGCCGCGCGGGAGCGGTATGGCTTCCTGATGGTCGTCGAGGACCGTCAGAACGTCCGGGGTCCCCTCATCACGCGGCGATTCGTGGAGGACCTGTTCCGCAGTGCCCCCTGCCCCGTTATGGCGGTCCGGGGATAGGCTTCCCGCCGAGGGCGGGGGCCGCGCGACGATGGGACAGCTCGCCTTCATCGGGATGGGCCTCGGCGACGAGCGCGACCTATCTCCCCGGGCGCGCGAACTGCTCCAGCGGTGCGGGGCGGTGTTCGCCGAATCCTACACCTCGGTGCTGGCCGCCGGGAGCCTCCCGCGACTCAGTCGGGAGCTGAAACGACGGATCCGGGTGCTGCCCCGGAGCGAGGTGGAGGCCGAGCGCCCGATCCTTCAGGCGCTCGGGCGGTATGCTCGCGTGGGGTTCCTCGTCGCCGGCGACCCGTTCGCCGCCACTACCCATGTCGCCCTGCGGTTGGCCGCCGAACGGGCCGGACATTCCTGGACGTACCTTCCGAACGCCAGCGTGCTGACGTCAGCGCCCGGCTTCCTGGGCCTCCAGCACTATCGGTTCGGCCGGACGGTTTCGGTCCCCTTTCCCTCACCGGGCTTCGCACCACGGTCGCCGTTGGACGGGATCGCGCAGAACCAGGCCCAGGACCTTCACACGTTGGTTCTGCTCGACCTCCAACCGGAAGAACGCCGGTTCATGACCGCGAACGAGGCGATACGGATCTTGGCGGAGCGCGACACGGATTCGGTCCGCCATGTCCTGCCCGAAGATCGGTGGCTCGCGGTGGTGGCGCGGGTCGGTACCGACACCGCCCAGGCCTGGTATGGTCCCCGGGCCATCCTGGAGGTCACGGACTTTGGCCCGCCGCTCCATTCAGTTGTGGTTCCCGCACCGACTCTGCACTTCGAGGAGAAATCGGCCTTGGAGAGTTTCCGCCTCGCCTCGCTGGGCGGGCCCACCTAGTTCGAGCGAACTACGGGCTTGCCCTGAAGGGCTCCCAGAAAGTCCGCGAGGCGGAACGGGCGGGTAACGGTCGCATCCGGTCCATCTGCCCCTTTGGGGGTCCCGTCGCCCGGCCGAACGGGCGTGGGGGTCACGAGAACGACCCGCATTTCCGGCCGCAGGAGACGGGCTTCCCGGATCAATACCGGGAAACTTCCCTCAGCGAGGGCGGCGTCGACCACCATGACGCTGGGCGGATGCGTACGGAGGAGTTCGGTGCCTTCGGTCGAGCCCTCCGCCTCGCCGATCACGCGGTAGTGGTGGAGCCGAAGCAGTCCCCGTAACAGGACCCGGGTCTCTTCGTCTCCCGCGACCACTATGGCGGAAGCCCCCTCCGTCCGCCCGGGCGTGCTGGACCCACTCATGAACGGATGGTCCGGGGCGATTCCGCGCGTCGACCTCCTATATTCGTTAGAGGTCCGTCTAAATCCTTTTTTCCGTCAGCCAAGATTACAGCGGAAACCCGGCAGTGCGGCCGAGGCGATGTGGGAAAATTCATCGTCGGCATTGCGCCAGGAAGTTCTCGAAGAGTTCTCGGCCCTTTTCCGTGTGCTCGACCTCGGGGTGAAACTGGACCCCCCAGATCGGCCGGCTCGGGTGCGCCATCGCCTCGACCTGGCAGGTCGGCGAGAAACCCAGCTTCCGCCAGCCGGGCGGAGGCCGGACCACCTCATCGTTGTGGCTTTCCCATACCTGGATTGAACCGGGCAGAGCCCCCAAGAGTCGGTCGCCCTCGGCTTCCAGGGTCACTGTCACTCGGCCAAACTCAGGCGTCTGCGCGTGAGAGACGACCCCGCCGAAATGCCGCGCCAGGTACTGGTGCCCGACGCAGATTCCGAGGACGGGAACCTCCACGCGGTCGATCCACTCCCCGACCTTGCCCAGCGGGGCGTCCGTGCCCTCCAAGCTGAGCGCGCCGCCCGATAGCACGACCCCGTCGGCCCGGAGCTCCGAGAACGGCGTCGTGTTCGGGACGATCCGGGCGTCAGCGCCGAGGTCCCGTAGCACCCGGTACTCCCGATGGGTCCACTGGCCCCCGTTGTCGATGACGGGGATGTTCATGGCCGACGCTCCGGTGGAGCCGGGTCGCTGGCTCGGGAGGCGGGTGCCGTTCCCTCGGGACCTCCGGACCGGCCGAGGAGGTCCTGCATCTCCCGCTGGATCTCCGTGACCTCGGCCCGCATCTTGAGCATCTCCTCCTCGAAGGGGGAGAAGCCCCGCGGGGAGAGCAGCCGCTGGGAGACGTAGATGCCGATGAAGATAGCGCCGACCAGAGCCACGATCGTCACGAAGATCAGCGCGAGCGCGAACGTCACTGGGTCCGAGACCGCGGCCAGGAACGGGATCGTGAAGAGGCGGGTCAGCTCGGCGACCTCGATGAATAGCAGCGCCGCGATCACCACCGCCCAGAATACAGGAAATCGCGGGAGTTTCATGGCGACGACCCCGTGGGCGTTTTGATCGCCAGCAGGAGAAAGATGGGAAGGTCGACGAGCGGCGTGGAGGCCGATGGGGCGGAGCCTCCCGGCAGAAGATTCACGGCGTCCAACGTAAGCGTCGTGGCGTTCAGGTCGAAGCCGTAGGCCCCCACGTACTCGGTGCTGACCCCGGAGGACGCGAGGTACTTCACGGTGACGTTGATGGCGAGGGGGTTCGTCGCGCTGGCCGCGACCAGCACGAGCGTTTCCGTGGCGTTGGTCCAGGTCCAGTTTCCGAGAGTGCTCATCGACCCGAGGTACGGCCAGGAGGGCAAGGGGGCGACCCCAACGGTGATCGAAGCGTACAGGGTCGATGTCCCGATGCTCTCCACGTAGAAGCTCGTATTGTTATCATGGGCCGGTCGTTCCACGATGAGCTGGGCCCGGGTCTGGAGGCCCGACGTACTGGAGGAGAAGAGATTCGGCGTCAAGATGATCAGAACGACCAGTAGGACCACCACGCCGATGAACGGCCACTGGATCGAACGGGTCGATGTACTCCGGGGGGTAGGCGTCGATCTGCCGTTCCCCTTCACGTCGGACCCTCCCGCCATCCGCGATACAGCTGGTGGGGGATTCCCAAATGGTCCAGAGTCTTGCCCGCCAGGAAATCGACCAAGTCGCCGACCCCCTTCGGGTGAAGGTAGTAAGGCGGCGAAGCCGGCAGGATCACCACTCCCAGCTCCGCCAGACGAGTCATCTGTCCGAGCTCGATGGCGCTGAGCGGGGTCTCTCGGGGCACCAGAACCAGGCGTCGGTGTTCCTTGAGATGCACGTGGGCCACGCGGGTGATCAGTGTGTCAGCGAGCCCGAGGGCGATCTTCGCGAGCGTGTTGGTGGAGCAGGGCACAACAGCCATTCCGCGCGTGCGGCGCGAGCCGCTGGCGATGGGGGCCGAGAAATCCGAGTCGGCGTACACGGTCGGCGTCCCTTTCAGCAGTTCCTCCGGATCGACCCCCAGCTCCTCCCGGATCACCGCCGCCGCTCCATCCGAGAGGATGACCGCGTGGTCCACTCCGACCGTTCGCAGCGTCTCTAGGACGCGGGCGGCGATGGGAGCGCCGCTCGCGCCCGTGAGTCCAACGACGTACGGGCCCTCCTCCGACACCGCGGATTCCTCCGGCTTTATAGCGCGCAGGAGTTCGCGTCTTATGAGGATTGGTTCACGACGCCGACGCAAGGTCACGCCCCCCGGGCCGCTATCGTAGGGGCGGGCCACACCCGGTTCGGCGTACTGACCGACGGGCCGCGACGGCTCCTTCGGGAGGCGGTCGACAAGGCTGTCGCCAGCGTGGACCGGGGCCTCGATCGGGTCGCGGTCGACGGGCTCTATCTGGCAACGCTGGGTTTCTCGGGCTGGCAGCTGGGCAACGCCGCGGCCATCGCGGCGGAGGAGGCGGGACGGCCGGGGCTGCCGACCCTCCGCGTCGAGAATGCCTGCGCTTCCGGCGGGTACGCCATCCAGCTGGCCGTCGACGCGGTCGCGTCGGGGCGGCGAGACGTCGTTCTGGTCGTGGGCCTCGAAAAGATGACGGACGTATCGAATGCCCGACGCCGGTACTGGTTGGGGGTTTCCGGGGACACCGAATGGGAGCGCCTGGCCGGGCTCACGTTCGCGGGCGTCTACGGCCTCATGGCATCCCGGTACGAGGCCGAGTACGGCCCTGTGAGAGACGCGCTGACGGAGGTGGCGGTGAAGAACCACGCCAACGGCGCGCTCAACCCGAACGCGCACTTTCAGAAGCCGGTGACCCGGGAGCAAGTGAACTCCGCCCCGTCGGTGGCCGCGCCCCTCGGCCTCTATGATTGCTGTCCCGTGTCCGACGGGGCGGCCGCGCTGATCGTTACTCGACCCGAGGCGGCCCGGCGGTTCACCGATAGCCCGGTCTACGTCGTTGGAAGTGGCGTGAGCTCCGACCATCTGGCAGTGCAGGAACGAAAGTTCATCACGCGACTCGACGCGTCTCGCTCCGCCGCCGAGGAGGCGTTCCGAAACGCGCCGGTCGAC
The DNA here is from genome assembly GCA_030037875.1 of Thermoplasmata archaeon. GTDB lineage: Archaea > Thermoplasmatota > Thermoplasmata > Lutacidiplasmatales > UBA184 > JAKIWV01. Next base: position 1,254 of record JASHPV010000166.1, on the reverse strand, counting down.
CGGAAAGGCCTCGATTTTTTGGAACTCCACGATTGCTTCACCATCGCCGAGCTGCTGGCGCTCGAGGACCTGGGATTTGCCGCGCGCGGCGCAGCGGGGAAGATGACCCTCTCCGGCGCCACGAGGCTTGGAGGCCGGCTCCCGGTCAACCCCGATGGGGGTCTCAAGGCCAAGGGCCACCCGATCGGCGCGACGGGAGTCAGTCAGGCGTACGAAGTGTTCCTTCAATTGCGCGGCCAGGCCGGTGCTCGACAAGTAGGCGGGGCCGAGCACGCTCTGACGCACAACGTGGGCGGGTCGGGTGCCACGGCGGCGGTCCATCTCTTCTCGGTGGGCTGACGGTGTCGCGCTCTATCCTATCCGCCAGTTTGGTGCTCCCGGTGTGGCAACGGGGTCCGTTCCGGATAGAGGGTCCGGACGAAGACGCCTTCACGCTCGGTCTCCATTCGCTCCACCGGCTAAGCCATCAAGTCCAGCCGCAGGGGGCCCGGGCTCTCCGGCGCCTCCACCTCGTGGGAACGTTCCCACCCGAAGTAGACTGGGCCTACGGGGAGGCCCTGGGCATCCCAGAGCTCGTGGTCCGCCGGCATCCTCCCAATGCACCGGGGCTGTGGGGTGCTCTGGCCGCCGCGGCGCACGACGAGGGGTCGACCGGCCGAGAAGCGGTCGTCGCGGCGGACCTGGCGGCCCTTACGAACGAGGCCTCTGGCGCTCCAGGGCTCCGGCACGGGGCCGGCGCCGCGGCGTTCCTGTTCGGCATGGATCCGGGACTGGCGGTCCTCCAGCACGGTTTCCGTGGGCATGCGCCGGGCCGGCTCCTGACCAGGCAGGGTACGGTGACAAGCTGGCTCGAAGCGCTCGGACTGCCGTCCGGAGGCGGCACCGGCGAGGCGATACTCGTCGTCGACGAGGATCTGGCGCGGTGGCAGGCGGCCTGGGAAGAAGCGGCTCCGGGCATCTCCGTAACGTCAATCGGGGCCCCGCCGGATCTGCTAGGCCCGGCTCCCTCGGTAGGACCGGCCGGGTTGCTGTGGGAACTAGGTCGCCGACTCCGGACGGGGAACATCGGCATCATCGGCGAGTCAGTGCGCGGCCGAAGCGGGTTCGCCGGTTTCCGCCTCGATGGGCCTGTTCGCTGGGTGGGAGCCTGGGGTACGTCCGCACCTGGACTCGATCCGCCCAGCGAAACATTCCTCGAACGAAACGATCCGTTGAACGCGGTGTCCCAGGGGGCGTACGTTCCGCATCCCCGGT
>JASHPV010000165.1 GCA_030037875.1 Thermoplasmata archaeon | reverse complement strand
GACTCCAATCAGGATAGCGATCAAGACAGCGACCACGAGGTAGTCGGCCCCGAGTTGTCGCCAAAGCTCGTAACCCGCGGCAAGCACAATAAACGCGTCGACCGCGTAACGGACCGCGGTGGCACGCGGGCGAGCTTTGACCGTGCTTTGCGACATTCTGCCGCCGCGCTCATCGCGGTCGCCTCCCGACCGTGCGGGTCCCTCATTAACCTCCCGCGCTGGTCGTGGTCACTTCATCCGACGGTCGCGCGCTCCCGAGCCCGGCGCACCGTCAGGGTCCGTCGTGCCTTTGATAGGCATGCACGGGAACAGGCGATCCCGATCTCAGGGGTGACCAACCCGGGTTGGCCACCCCTGTGGACATGCGTCCATCCACCCGGCAGCGGCCTGCCGACGAATTTCTTGTTCAAGGCGTCCACCCGCCAGGTCACCCGCACCCCGCATCCGTCACAGATGGCCGTCAACTCGTAGCTCACGGCATGGTCGGTGCCCAGGGCCGCCATAACTCTGCCGAGACCATCGCTCCATCGTCGGGGCCATTCTAGGGGAGGAGCGGGGACTTTGGGGGTCCGGTCAGCTCGCCCATCATTCATCACCTTTCAGCTGGTTCTAGGCTTCATCATCCCGGACGTGGACTACCCGAACTAAGACCTTCGAAAAAGGGTAGCTGAGACTGGGCGCTGCGGACGGTTTCAGGGCCGCTCCTCTGCTCCGACGAGGAAAGCCCGCGGGGGATCGAAAAATCCTCCCACCGCACCCGACGATGGAAGACGCGACCTGAGTGCGGATTCGCCATCGCCGCCGACCCACAAGGTCCCTCCTTCGGCAAGCTGGCGAACGAGAGGCCAATCGATTGGGGAGCCGTGGCCACGAAGGATCACGTCCACGATCCCGACGGATCGGGCGTTGGCCACCGCTTCTGCGGCCGGCTGCCCATCCCAGTCGTTACCCCGTGGTCGAACCACCCTCCCTTCCGTTTCTACGGCGAACAAAACCTCCGTGGACAGCCGCCAGGCCCTCCGCAGCTCCTTCGGGCTCAGAAGATAACTGGTGCTGAGAACAGCGCGACGTGCCCCTGTCACCAGGACATCGATGACCTGATCGCCTGTACGAACCCCCGCATCAACCCACAGCTCTCCACTCCGCGAGAGCTCCTGAAGGTACTCGAGCTGCGCTCTGTTCCGGCGTAGTCCCTCGAGGTCCACCACGCAAAATCTCTGGTACTTCGCTGCGAGACGATCGGCGACCTCGAACGGGTCTACGTTCTTGCCGGCATCGTCCAACACGGGCTCAAACCGATCGGAGACCAGCTCCACAATCCGGCCGGAATCCAAGTAGAGGTTGGGGACCAGAACTGGCGCTCCGACAGAGGCCCGCGATTTGGCGAGGGGGCTGGTGTCGGACTGGCCCATGGACGCCTGAATAGGATCACCTTCTTGTCATTTGGCCGGGCCGTCGTCTTCCCCCGGGACCGAGCGAACCGTTATCGAGTCGCTCCTCGTGGGTGCGCCTGCCAGGAGGCGGAGGGCAGCTGACGGTGGTCCGTGTTGGCAACAACCGACCGCTGAGGAAAGTCCCCTCTCCGGAAGCCGTGGGGACGGGTGGGAACCCGTCGGGCGAGAGCGCGAGCCACGGAGCAGAAACGACACAGTCCGAGGGCACGGTGAAGGCGTTGCGCCGGAGGATCCCTCGGGATATGCTGAAACGGCCGACTCCCCAGGAGCAAGCCCTAGGAGACGGGAGGAAGAAGGCTTCCCGACCGTCGAGGAAGGCGCGCAGTCGAATGCTGCCTGAAACAGAAAGGGGCTTACTACCGCGACCTGGCCGCCCCGGCGAGCAATCGCCGGGGTGTCTCCCATCGGGTCAACGCGCCAGCGGTCGCTTTCGCCGCCCCCTCTCGCTCCCTTCCCGTTGAAAATCTGCATTGCCCGTAGATCCCTGAAGATTTCAGGAAGGTAGACCTAAGGAGCCCCGATGCTCGAGAGTCCCATTGAGTGTCCTAACTGTCATCGACCGATGGAACCGGGCTACCTCACCGGCCGGGGTCTCGGGTGGCATGCGCCTAAACAGGGCCAGAACGGTCCAGAATATTCCGAATGGCAGAACTGGGAGATTGTCTATCCCCGAGCCAAGCTTCCCCGACTCGAGCCGAAACCTCCCCTCTCCCATCGATGCGTTGCTTGCCGGATCTACTGGCTCGGAAAGAGCGAGGAGTGAACTGGCGGGTCGTACTTCTAAGGTAGCGAGCCTTGCTGAAGCCGCCCAGCCAGCCCCTCCAGACCAGGCACCGACATTCCGACTGCCCTTCCGGCGGGAGGTCCAGCATATCTTTCGACGTACACGGTTCGAAACCCAAGAGCTCGCGCGGGCTCGATGTCGTAGTCGTAGCTCCCGGAGACGTGCCAGACCTTGTCCGGCGCGGTGCCGGTTCGCTTGAGGAACCGGATCCAATGGCTCCATGCCGGCTTGTAGGACCGGACCTCTTCAGCGGTTACCACGATATCGGCCCGGACTCCGAGATTCTCCAGCGTCCGCTCCATCAAATCCGCGTCGATGTTCGATAGCACCCCAATTCGGTACTGGTGCTGCTGGAGATCGACGAGAGCTCGTCGCGTATCCGGAAAAGCCGGCCAACTGGGTATCGATTCTGGCACCTCATTCGCCCTCTCTCGCGAAAGTTCGAGCCCTTCTGAATTGGCCGCCCGGTACACGGCCTCCGCGATGACTTCGCGATAAGGTCGGAACGGGACAGTCTCGAGGGCTTGTTCTTCCCGCACGTAGGCGTCAAACAGTCGATCCCTGTCTTCTTCAGAGCCCGTGACGGCCAACCGGTCGAACTGTTGCAGGAGTCCGGTTTTCCAGTCGACCAAGGTACCGTAGCAATCGAACGTCACCCAGGGTGCCCCTCCGGTCGCCGGTTCCTGGATAGGCGTTACCGGGACAGGCTGGCCCCGAGTGAGGTCGAGCAGTTCCCGCGGGGTGAGTCGGCACACCGCGTGGGGATGTCCGGCCGCGGCCCAAACCTCTGAGAGCTCGAGCAGGTCGTAGTCGATGTAGGTCGGGATTCTCTCGAAATGGCCCGTCGGGGGGACTCCTCCGATCGCGAACCCCGCGACCGACCGAACGAATTCCGGGTCGGCCCGACCCAGAGTTTCCCCCACATACCGAGCCATCCATGTTTCGTCCACCCGGTTCGCCCCCGACGCGAGGATCAAAACCGAATTCCCCGACGTCGCGGTTCGGAAGACGAGCGACTTCACAATCTGGCGCAGCTCGCACCCGACCGCCCGCGCGGCTTCCTCCGCCGTTCGCGTCGAATCCGGAAGCTCGACGACCCGCCCAATAAGTCCCGCGGAGGCCAGAACTGCGTCGAACTTTCGAGCGGAACGGTGGCGGAGAGCGGACGTCTCAGACACGTCTCGGCGACAGAAGAAGCCCGCCTTAAAATCACGCGGATTCTCTCTTCCTCGGGCCAGGTGAAAATACGGGGTGTTTTCCCTCGTCGGGAGCCTATCTACTTTCCGGCTCGGGAGCGAGCGGGTCCAGCTCTTCCGCCGAGGTACGAGAAATCACGAAGGCGCCCAATAGCACCGCCGCGACGCCCACAATCTGGAGGCCGTTGAGCCTTTCTCCAAAGATCACGACGGACGCCACCAACGCCACAACGGGAACGAGGAACGACCACGTGCTGACCGTGGGGGCCGGGAACCGTTCGAGGAGGATGAACCAAACCACGTTGGCGCCGGCCGTGCCGACGAGGCCCAGCCAAAGGATCGAGACAAAGAGATTGGACGATGCCACGATGGCAGGGTGGGGCTCGAAGATCAAGGCGGCGATGATGAGGACGACGGTACCACTGCAGAGTTGGAGCGCGTTCGCGGTTCGCAAGCCGGGCCCGCGGATCCGGGACTTGATCAGTACCGTTCCGAGCGCCCAGCAGGCCGCGGCAGTCAGCAGCTCCGCAATCGAGGCGAAGGCGATCTTACCGGAGGACCCGCTCCACGGTTGCTCGACCAGGACCACTCCCACGAATCCGACGATTACACTGAGCCATGCGACCCGGGGGGCGCGTTCGCTCATCAGCAAGAATGAGAGGACCACGACCCAGAGCGGGAAGGTGTAGACGATCACGGCGGTTTGGCCCGGCGGCACCGTCGCCGCCGCCGAGAACCAGAGTCCGAAGAACAGCCCGGTGGTCGGGATTCCAATCAGCAAGGCATCTCGTCGTTCGCGAGGGGTTAATCGGACTTCGGAAGGCCATGCCAGCACGCCGACCGAGACGCCGGCCGTTCCGATGAGAGCGCGAAAAGTGGCAAGCCACAGCGGTGGGCTTGCGGTCAGTCCGACCCTCACAAAAATGAAGTTGAGGCCCCACGCGACGACCATCCCCGCGTAGAGGACGGCGAGGATCCAGTTACTCGGGCCGGGTCGAGCCATGGCGTTGGCCGGCGACAACCATGACAATGATTATCTTCGCTCCCCCTCTGCGCGGCACGGATGGCGCTCAAGGGCCGCGACATCATCTCAATCAAAGACCTTTCACGGGACGAGATCGAGGAGATCCTGAAGGTCGCGCATCGGATGATTCCGATCGCGGAGGGGTCCAAAATCGACCGACGCCTCGACGGGACCATCCTGGCACTCGCCTTCCTGGAGCCGTCTACGCGCACGCGCCTATCGTTCGACACGGCCGCCCAACGGCTCGGGGGAAGGACCATAACCATCGCCGACCCGACGACGAGCTCGGTGGCCAAGGGGGAAACGCTCTCCGACACCGTGCGGATGCTCTCGGGGTACGCCGACGCGTTGGTCCTCCGGCACCCGAACGAGGGCGCCGCCCGATTGGCGGGCCAGATGTCGGATAAGCCCGTTATCAATGCGGGAGATGGCGCGGGCCAGCATCCGACCCAAACTCTTACGGACCTCGCGACGATTCAGGAGGCCCACGGCACTCTGAGCGGCCTCCGGGTCGTTTTGCTGGGCGACCTCAAGTATGGCCGGACGGTCCATTCCCTTGCTCACGCGCTAGCTCTGTTCGGCGCGGAGATCACCCTCGTCTCGCCCCCTTCGCTCAAGCTGCCGGACGAAGTGACAGAACACCTGGACCAGATGGGAGCGCGAGTGCACGAGGAGGAGCAGCTTCACCGGGCCCTCCGCGACGCGGACGTGCTCTACGTTACCCGCATCCAGAAGGAACGGTTCGGTGACGAAACCGAATACGCCAAGGTCGCCGGCTCGTACCGGATCGACAGCGCCATTCTCTCCGGGGCCAAGCAGCGGCTGATTGTGATGCATCCCTTGCCCCGGCTTGGGGAGATCGCGCCCGAAGTGGACGCGAGTCCGCACGCGGCGTACTTCCGGCAAGCGTTCCTCGGCGTTCCGGTACGGATGGGCCTTCTCTCGTTGGTGATGACCGGGAAGGGGACCTAGATTCCATGGCCGCCCCGCGCGAACTAAAGATCACGCCGATCAGGAACGGTACCGTCATCGACCACATCGGGAACGGGCTCTCGCTCGAGGTGCTCCGGATCATCGGGGTGGGCGACCTCGACAAGGACTCCACCGTCTCGGTGGCGCTCCATGTCCGGAGCCAGAAGATGGGATGGAAGGACATCGTCAAGGTGGAGAACATGGAGCTTTCTCCCCGGAAAGTGAACGCGATCGCGCTCATCGCTCCCACCGCCACGATCTCGATCATCCGGGACTACAAGGTCCGAGAGAAACGGCCCGTGGACCTCCCCGAGCACATCGTGGGGGTGGCGCGCTGCCCGAACCCGAACTGCATCACGAATCGAGGCGAACCCGTGGAGAGCGAGTTTGAGGTCGCGCGGCGCCGGCCCGTCGTGCTGCGGTGCGTCTATTGCGAACGCCAGATGGACGATTTTCTCGCGCATCTCATCTGACGTGTCGCGCCGAGCCTTCCGATGGCCTCCAGCGTGCTGTTCATCTTCGCCTTCGTCTTTGGGGTCATCGGCGGGCTCGAGCTGCTCGACCGAACCTGCTTCGCGGTAATCGCCTTCAGTTCGAAGCACCCGCCCTTCCAAACGTGGGCCGGGGCGGCGGCCGCCTTCGTGGGCACGACCGCGCTCTCCGTCGGCGTGGGAGGCGCCCTCGAGGACGCGTTCCACCGGGAGCTCGAGTGGGTGCGCGTGGGCGGTGGGGTCGTTCTGCTCGCGTACGCGGCGTACCTGCTTTGGGTCCCCGAGCAGGACCGCCAGCCCCCCACGGGCCGGTCGGCGTTCACGGCGGCGTTCCTGCTGATCCTCCTTCTCGAGCTCGGCGACACCACGATGATCTTCACGATCCTGTTCAGCGTCGAGTTCGGAAACTTAGTCGTCGTCTTTCTCGCGGCAGCGCTGGCCCTCGCCTCCGTGGCCGCGTTCGCCTCATTTCTCGGTTCCCGTCTAGGTGCCCGCGTCGAACCGCGCGTGCTCGAACGAGTCATAGTGGTCATCCTCACGGTCGCCGGGGTGTTGACGATCCTCTACGCGGTGGAGCCCGCCCTGTTCGGCGGTATACTCGGTTAGCCGCCGGCCTTCGGGTTCGAAGCCCGGGCGATGTCGGCGGAGAGCTTGGGCAAGCCGGCGAACAGGCGCGCCGGCAGGTCGGGTTCGAGCCCCTCCTCCCGGAGCTGGTCGAGCCGTTTCTGCGCGCGGCCCGGGACGCCCATTTCTAGGTTTAGCGCCGCGAGACGGAGCAGTGCCTGGGCCCGGCTGCGCCGCAACTGCGAGTAGCCACTATGAGCGAGAATGTCCAGCCACCCCTCCCGGGCCTCCTCGAACCGGCCCTCGAGCTGGGCGACCCGGGCTTCGAAACCCCAGACTCGGAGCAACGCAGGACTCGGCGGGACCAGATGGAGAGTCTCGACGAGGAACTCGCACCGCCGTAGCGGGGCGCGGAGCGCGGGCAGCGCCCCACCCGCGAGGAGCAGGCCGACGCGCTGCGCCTGCAAGTGGAGCTCAAGCCACAATGTGCCCGTGCGTTCCGCCACGAGCAGGCTGCGGTCCGTCAGCTTGAGGCCGGCGTCCCGACCGTCCTGCAACTCGGTCCACCGGCTGTCGACCACCGCCGCAAGAAGGTCGAGCTCGGTCAAGTGGCTCCCGTGAAGGAGCTGCCGAACGGTCTCCAGCGTTCGAGGCACGGAAGGTGGGGCCACGTCGACATTCCAGAGCTGGATCATCGCGTCGAACAGGAGGCCGGCGACCCGGGGGAGCTCGTCTCCGGGCCTCGACGACAGAGCGTGGGCCTTGCTGATCTCCGATTCCGCTTCACCGGCTCGGGCGCCGAGCATTTCGAGATACGCGAGCAAAGTGTGCACCAGGGCCTCGGGCCCCGTCCACTTCAACCTCTGGAAACGGTCGGCCGCGTCCCGCAGAGCGTCCCGAAGCGTCGGCCGGGGTCCCAACGCGTACACGACCTGCACTAGCGACAGGAGCAGCTCCTCCATCTGGCCCTCGCCGGGAGAGCGCCGCTCCGCGGCTTCAAGCGCTTGCGGAATCAGCGACTCGGCTTCCGTCGGTCGCCCCCCAAACGCCAGTAGCTTGGCTCGCTCCAGTCGGAGTTCGATGGCCTGAGCTGCCAGGGAGGGATCCGGTGCAGACGGGATGCATTCGATCGCTTTCGCCAAGGCCGCTTCCGCCGGGTCGAAGGCCAGTACCCGCTCGGCGAGATGCGCGGCTTCGACCAAATGTCGGAGCGCGAGGGGGCCCGCTTCCGCCCGGAAGAAGTGGTCGGCAATCTGGAAACGGCGCTGGAGATTGGGCTCGGGGCTGAGCGCCTCGAGGCCCTCGGCCACGACCCGATGCATCTCCCGCCGGGTGACGGGGGGCAAGCTCTCGATCAAGT